>NZ_CACSIG010000041.1:0-33215 GCF_902705815.1 Alteromonas infernus | reverse complement strand
GATATCAANTCTCGGCTCTACCCCATAAACGGGGGATCAGCATTCACCTTACACGATTGATAACACCATCCCATCCGCAATGGGTCATCACATATGTAGTATAAGATCTTAGAATCCGTTTACATTGGGGTAAACTATGGGGAAGCGGTGGGATTTTCGAAAATTATTCTTAAGCCAGTAGCATTCTTTCAACAAATTGTTGTTGATAACGCTTATCAAGTCCATTCATTGAAGAAAGTGAACAGCGCTGCGAGTGAGTGCCGTTCATGCTACTCTTTAGGCAACGTTTTGTCGTCTGACGCACCGTTGTGATGGGGTAGATTCGGTTGTGAATTGCGGTGCGCCCCTTGTCCCAAAATAGCCGCCGCTTGATTAAACGCCTCTTCTTTGGCCTCTAGTCGGGTAATACGGTGCTCTAGAGCTATTCTAGCGTCACGTTCCTTTTGTAGTTCTTTTACCAGACCTTCGATATTCTTGTTTAGCCGCTCAGTGTCTTTTTCGATCGTTAGAGCTGTTTTGAGTAGTTTTGCAATGTCCTTGAACATTCATCATCCTTGTTGTAAAAAAGCCTCAATACACTCATTGGCTGAGTTTAGGTTTGCGTGTGTAGCGTTCAAACTATTGGACGCGTCGCCAAGCATCTGCTCTTCACCCGAAGAAAGACTATCAATCTTTTGCTTTCCGGTCGGGTGAAATGTCGCCTTTGATGTACGCATGCCCTTTACCACCCTTACCGCGCTGTCACGATTAGGCGCTACAAATACACGCACCCCCTCCATTTCTACCGTCAAGCCGTCTGCGGTGGTAAAGTTTCTCACCTCCATCGGCTGAACGGGCGCGGCGATCTTTTTAGCTGACATTTTTTGCTTGCTATCCATATATCCCCCTTTGTTGTTTAGAAAGTATACTACATTATTACGGATTAAATAAGAGTATAGGTTAGTGTTACAAAACCTTACGAAGGACAATAGCTTTTCAACTATTAACTTTGATAGTCGCTGATTTATACTCCCCCCTTTTGTTTCGCTTTATCAACCTCACGAGCCGTTAACTTTTCGCCTTTATGGTCACGCAAAGTTTCGATAATCATATCTACGCGAGTTTTGTTGCTCATGGCTTTGCCCTATTCTTTTTAAAGTTCTCCGCTTGCTCGAAGATTTCTTTGTATACCTCATCACGGTCTACTGGTGGGTAGCCGTGTTTTGCGAGCAGAATGATTAAATCTACCTTGAGTTCAGCTTTGATATCGTCTCGTTGGCTCCAATCTGTGTATTTAGCTTTATCATCTACAACGGCTTTCACAGACTTGGCTAGTTCAACCAGTTTTTCATCTGGGTAGTTAAAATCGTATTTGGCTGCTAAGGCGAGTAGGATGTCGTAGAACACTTTCTCTTCGAAATTAATCCCCACATATTCAAATGATTTCATCTCGTCTCTAAGGTCGTTGTGCATATGAATAATTTCGGCAGAAAAAACTCCGAGCACCGAGTACGTCACTTACAAGCACATTGAGTCTCAAAATACATTGTTATTAAAACTGTCATATCCTGTCTGTAGCATTTATAGATAGTTGTTTTATTTACTGACTGGTTTGCTATTAGATGAAGTTGCCGATGTCGCGCCATGCCTTTTATTCCATGACTGGCACCTTCACCATACTGTCTATTCTAGGCCAGGTTTCTACCAGTATTTATAGCCCCTTCTTTTACGACTTAGCGATTATGTATAGCAGTCATGTTGGGGTTATTGAAAAAAGTGTAGCGATTTTTCTTATCGCTTTTTCCATTTCACAGTTACTGTCTGGCTTCATCTGCGATTATGTAAATAAGCAGTCGTTTTTGCTATACGGGCTCTTGGTGTTTATGGCTGGCACCGCTATGGTCACCCTTGCCGATAAGGAGTCCACTTTTCTTATTGGTCGTATTATACAGGGGCTCGGCGGCGGTGTGGGTGTGTCAGTTTCCCGTGGCTTATCCCGGCAATTATTTAATGAAAAGCAGCTTAACGTTTCGCTTTCAATCACCAATATTGCCTTTGCTATTGCGCCTGCAATAGCACCACTTGTCGGTACATTAATTGGTGGATATTTTGGGGTCAGCGCAATTTTTTACTTTATTCTAATGATGGGATTAATAGCGCTACTATTGCTTTTTTCAGTAGGTTCGACCATTAATCAATATACGTCGCCTAACTCGGCTAATGTATTAAGTGACACGCTAGCGCTTATCAAAAACTCAATAGTGAATATTGTTTCGGTAGGGGTAGCTAGCGGCCTATTATACGGCATTGTCTTTTGCTTTATTACTATCGCGCCTTCTATGGTTATGCAGCAGTTTGGGCTTAGCAAAACCATGTTCTCGATATATTCGCTTTTTGCTACCCTTTGTTTTGTGGTGGGAAGCTTAACGAACATTCGTCTCGCTGCCATAGCAACAATCAAAAAATTCAAGCTCTCTAGCATCTTTATACTCGGGCTTTCGTTGCTGTTCTGTTTAGTAACGATAGGCACCGGTGATGCTGAGTTAATTGCTATATTGATTTATTGCTATATCGCGTTCTTTTTTATTGGCATTGCCATGCCTTGCAGCGTCACCATGATGCTTGGGTTTTCTAAAACTTCAGCCGGTTTTTTAGCGGCGTTAACGGGCTTTTTTCACTTAACGGGGGCCGCAGCGGGCGCTTATTTCGTTACCTTGTTTACAGCGGGGCCTACACTTTCATTTAGCGTTACCACAATAGCTTTGAGTATGGGTAGCGTTGTCATCTGTGTTTTTATTAGAAAGTAATGACATAGCCTTTTGCCGGCTTTAATCGAGTAAGTATCATTCCCCCTAACCATGCTGCTGCTTTTGAATACACGATTTATTAGTAGCCACCGTTTGGTTTTAAAAAAACCATCCCCATTATGGAGATGCTTCCGAAGTGGTTGGAAGTAATTATTGTTAAAAGGATATTAGAAACAATGAAACGTACCATTATCGCCGGTATTTTTGGCGCACTTTCTTTAAATGCATTCGCAGCTTCGCCTTCTTATGACTTCGTTAAAGCTGGTTATGTACAAGCAGATATTGAAGACGCTGGTGATTTCGAGCCAACGGGCTTTCAAATTCAAGGCTTTAAAGCACTAAATGAAAATGTGTACCTAACGGGTCGTTACGGTCAGTTAAGTGAAGATGTATCTGGTGGTGATATCGATTTAGACTATGTGTCTGCGGGTATCGGCTACCGCTACGGCCTAACCGCTAATACAGACTTTTTTGGTGAAGTCACTTACGAATATGTAGATGTTGATCTCGATTCTAGCGTCATTTCTGGTGACGCGGACGACAACGGCTATGGCATCACTGCCGGTGTTCGCTCAATGCTGTCTGAGCAGTTTGAGCTTCGCGGCGCTATTCGCTATATCGACATTGAAGAAGACGAAACTGCCTTTGAAATTGGCGCAGACTACTTCTTTACGCCGCAGTTTTCATTCGGTGCGACCTATGTGATCGCTGATGATGTTGACCTACTAGGTGTGTCGGCGCGCTACACGTTCTAATACACGGCAGTTGTAACCTGTGAACACTGTGAAGCCACGTTGTGTAACGTGGCTTTTTTGATGCCAAAACCCTGGTTGCGTTAGCCAACCAACCCTATTTAAGGCTTAGCGAATTGAGGCTTGCCTACGTTTGCCGCGGCGGCTTTTCCTGATATTGCTCTGAAGGCTGACTATGGTGTCGCTGGTTGTAAAGCGCACTCGCCGCCCCTTCTTGCTCAACATTTAGTGCAGTAATAGGGAACGGGATCACGATACCCTCTTCGTCAAAACGCTTTTTAAGCATCTTTATAAACGCGCTTTTTATAAAGAACCGATTGAAGTACTCTCGGGTTCTCAGCATCACCGTTAAATTAATGCTTGAATTGTCGAAGGTGTGAAATATAACGAACGGTTGATAAGTCTCAACGCCGTACTCGTGCTGTTCTAATATGCAGTTGGCAACGTCTAAGCAGACTTTTTCAACGTGTTCTAGGTCTGAACTGTAATGTACTCCCACATCTACAGGCACCGACAGCTCCCGCTCGGGATAGTAATAGTTAATAAGCTTTGAGTTAGATAATTTACTGTTTGGCATAATGACGATGTTGTTGGGCAGCATTCTAACCCATGTAGAGCGCCAGCCAATTTTCTCGACAAACCCTTGCTCACCTGAATCTAACTCTATGAAATCCCCTATCCGGATAGGCTTATCCATCACCAACTGAATACCTGAAAAGAAGTTTTCTAAGGTGGGCTGAAGTGCTAATGCTACCGCTAATGAGGTGATACCCAGCGAAGCTACGATAGGCGTAACCGAAACCCCCATCGTACTTAAAATAATAAGTATGGCTAATACCCCGAATACGGCCCGTACCGCACCACCCGCTATCGCACTTGTGTTTTTAACTATCGTTGATTGGTCTCGGTAGCGCTTTAGGGTGTAATTGACAAAGCGCTCGAAAAAGAGAAATACAGTGATGATTACCCCTGCTTCAATAACAATGCCGAGTGCCTTTATAGCGACCTCATCTTCAATGCTAAATACCGAAACGATACTTTTTACCAGTTGAAGAAAAATAACCCAAATCAGTAAATTTAAAGGGGCATTTAACGAGAGCACGAGTACCCGATAAATATCAGACATACTGCTTTTTTCAGAACGCGCTTTTGCCTTTAAGCGCACCAAAATAAGACGTTTAATGATGAAAAGCACAATAACAGCACCCACAAGTGCTGCTATTGCTATTGCCTGCTCATTTTCAAAAAGGTTTGTACTGGCCACGGATGACGGGGCTCCTGCGTATTAATGCTAACAATTTTATTTTCTAAGGAATATTTAATACGCAAAACCTACACCAATTGTTTAACGTACAGTGGTAGATATCAAGGCTATAGCGTTGTGGTCGAGCATAAAAAAGCCACATGCTGTTCATACGACACGGGGCTTAATAAACGTGTGTTCGCGCTTAAAACTGCAAGGCTCTAAAAGGCGATGCATTTTAAAGCACTTTATACAGCTTGCGAGACACTTTAGTTAAGGATGCTTAAAGGCAATACTTTTCCCGTTTCGGGGTCAAACTCAAAGGTAACCGTACCTGTAGTCGCATTAGCGTTTTGACCCACGTTTGCGTCGTAAATATCACTTACAAACTGATGCTATCAATATGATGCGCTGTTGAAGGGATAACATGGTCATCTTCTACTGGCCTCGCTTCAATGCCCGCATCTTCACGGAAATGCTGAGCCATCACTTGATAGCGTTGACCAAATTAGAATCGTGTATAAAGCGAGCAACCTGCATAGGGGGTAACTACTAGAGTGAGCTGCTCCAACCAGATAAAAAACCTATCACATTAGCCTGGCGCAACCTTTGATTTAATACTGTATTAAAGTTATTAAACGGGATGAAATTTACGTTTGTATTCTTGCAATAACCACAACCGCGCTTCGTCAATATCGGTAAAAAACAAATAATCCAAACGTTTTAGCTCAGGGATCCTTTGAAAAATGATCCCGCGGATAACTGGCCCATGATAAACGTATGCTTTCGCTACCAGGCCCATTTCGGGCAGTCGATTGATAATGCGCTTTACTATATCAAAGGCTTCAGGTGTTGCGCCTTCCACCTGACTAATATCAGCAAGAAGTGCAAAGGGCTTTTTATTCAACCCCATCACTAATTCGAACAATTGCTCTTTATATTCTTCCGCGCTACTTTCATTGAAGATTCCGTGTAGCGTGCTTGTTATAATACCGTCTTTATAACTAATCGATGAGTTACTAAAATTCCTAGTCATAGCCAACATTAGTTATTAATCAATAACTAAAGGGTAGTAGAAAAATCGGGTTAATTAAAAAAAATTGCGTTAAATTTATCGTAATTTTTCACTCTTTTAGCTTTATAAGAGCCTCGTTGTCGGGAAAGCGCTTAAGCCCCTGTTTAAGAATTTTGTTCGCTTGGTCGCGCAAGTTATTTTGTCTTAGCCCAACGATATAATTGTGTATATATGCTTGCTGATGCTGGCCTACATCATAACCTTTTTCAAACCATGTTATCGCTTGACTATCGTTTTCTTCCAGATAGTAATTAGCAATGAGAAAATAGCTTAGCCAATATTCCGGCCATGTTTGCGAAGCGGTTTCCAAAAACGCTAATGCTTGCTGCTTATCGCCTACTTTGAGCATGTCATAGGCGGCACTCACATAAGTGAATGGTGTCATTTGTGATGAGGTAACGCGCGGCGGAACGGGGGCAAGATACCAATAATTTCCTCTTCCCCAGGTTCGCTCAAAGAGTTCTAGCGACATCTCATGATTTGGCGTAAGCCCCGTGTGTAGTGTCACGGTTCCTTTCTCGCTATCAAACCCAATCACGACGGCATAATGCCATTGTGGCAAAAGCTGAATAGATAAGTTTTGAAAAACCACTACTGGTATATCGTCTTTAACAAACTGCATCACAGAAGAGAGCGTTCCTCGCTCGGTATACGGCAAAAAGCCGTACTGACGGGTGGCACTCACCATTTCTAACTGAAGGCTACCCTCTTTATTTGGAATAAATAACTTAGGCGCTATATCAGAAGGAGAGACACTTTTTCCATAATAGCCAAACACTTCAGAGAGCGTGGTAGGCCCGCAGTAGAACTGCTCTTGGGAAATAAAAGGCACAGATTGAATAGTGTGCGACTGTGGCAAAGAAGCAAGGCCTGCTTGTCGCAGTTGGTCTGCTTGTGGTGTGGCCTGACAGCCAGTCAGTAAAAGTAAAAGAGAAAAGCCTGCTAAAAAGCAGGCTCCTTTAAATATGGCATTCATTCCATTAGTTGCTTATAGGGCGAATAAACGGATAAACATCTGTTACGCCTGCAAGGTCTAAAATGGCAATAACCGCTAAAACGGTAAGTACCGCACCCACAATACCGCCTGCTGGCGCTTGATTGATTTCGTCGTTCAGTTGTGCAATTTCGCTGTCGGTCATAGCGTTAATTCTGGCAATTGCGTCATTGCTATCAACGCCTAAGCTAACCAGCTTGCTTTGTACGTCTGAGCGATTAACCATATCAATAAGCTGCTGCTTATTGTACTGAGCCATTTGGGTTTGCATTACACTATCAGAACTTATCGCTTCGGCGTGCACACTTCCAGACATAATAACCGTTGCAGAAAAGCAACTTATAACAATGGTTTTCAAAAGCTTCATTTTGTTTCCCTCTTATATATGCGAGATTTTATTTTTTCTCTATCGATACCTAATAAATGTAGCGCATAGTTAAATAAAACGTCGACCAACGTTAGCCGATAAGTTGTGTATACTTCGGCTTTTCCCAACAAGTAGTTTAATTTCAATGGTTTCAATGGTTTCAATGCTTAACGTAAGCAAAGTTGAGGCCACTCATATACCTTTAAAGCTGATAAAGATTGAGCGTAAACATATTTTTTCTTATGTAAAGAGAGGTTAGCGCAATTTAGAACATCAGAAAACAGCATGTTCTGCAGTAAATACACTGATAATTATCAGTATTGGAATTTGCTGTAGAGTAATATTTTCCTTCTCAGGAATTATTTACCGACTCTTTTACCTATTTCTTTAATTGAGCTTCAAATGCCCAAAATTTCTCGTAAGCAAAGTAGAATACTAAAACTGTTCAAAATTCCCTCGACATAAAGCCTTCAATTCCTTATAGTGCGCCCGCTTTTAAATATTAGTGGGCAGATTATTCGCTCAGTAATATCTCTTCTCATCGTTTTACCCCTGGATACCTGTTTTGATTACCACCGCAAATATCACCATGCAGTTTGGCTCTAAGCCATTATTTGAAAATATTTCCGCAAAATTCGGCAACGGCAACCGATACGGCCTAATTGGCGCAAATGGTTGTGGTAAGTCGACCTTTATGAAAATTTTAAGCGGTAAACTTACGCCTTCCGCAGGTAACGTCTCTATGGCACCGGGCACAAAACTCGGTATCTTGAGTCAGGATCAGTTTGCGTTTGAAGAATTCAGCGTCGTAGATACGGTAATAATGGGTGATCGTGAATTGTGGGAAGTAAAGCAAGAGCGCGACGCCATATACAGTAAAGCTGAAATGAGCGAAGAAGACGGTATGCGTGTAGCAGACCTAGAAACCCAGTTTGCTGAAATGGACGGTTACACAGCCGAAGCACGTGCTGGGGAAATATTAACGTCTGCAGGCATCGACGAAAACTATCACTTTGGCTTAATGAAAGAAGTGGCCCCGGGTAAAAAAGTGCGTGTGCTTTTAGCCCAAGCGCTATTCGCTGAACCGGATATTCTTCTACTTGATGAACCTACCAACAACTTGGACATCTACACCATCAGCTGGCTTGCAGAAGAGCTAAATAAACGTAAGTCCACCATGCTTATTATTTCGCATGACAGACATTTTCTTAACTCTGTTTGCACACACATGGCTGATATCGACTACGGTGAACTACGTATTTACCCTGGTAACTACGACGACTACATTCAAGCTGCCATGCTGGTTCAAGAGCAGCTTCATGCAGAAAATGCGAAAAAAAATCAGCCGAGATTGAAGAGCTTCAAAGCTTTGTTGCCCGCTTCTCGGCAAACGCATCTAAAGCTAAACAGGCAACCTCTCGTGCCCGTCGCCTTGAAAAGATTGAACTTGCTGAAGTTAAAGCCTCTAGCCGTCGTAAGCCTTACATCGTTTTCAAGCAACACAAAAAGCTTCACAGACTAGCCATTACCCTTGAGAAGCTAGGGCATAGCTACCCAGACCTGCCGTTATTTGACGATGCGAAACTGCTACTTGAAGCCGGTCAGCGCTTAGCGATCATCGGTGAAAACGGGGCAGGTAAAACCACACTATTAAAGTGTTTGGTTAACGATATTGAGCCCACAGCCGGCAGTTATAAATGGGCTGAAAACGCGGCTATCGGCTATATCCCACAGGACAACGCCAAATACTTTACTGAAGATATTACTATGTTCGAGTGGATGAGCCAGTGGCGCAGCCCTAAGCATGACGACCTTCAAATTAAAGGCATGTTAGGGCGTCTGTTGTTTACGTCTGACGACTTTAACAAGCGCGTTCAGGTGTGTTCAGGGGGTGAAAAGAACCGTTTGTTATTCGGCAAGCTTATGCTTGAAGATATTAACGTTTTAGTAATGGATGAACCGACTAACCACATGGATATGGAGTCGATTGAAGCGTTAAATAATGCACTTTATAAGTTCGACGGCACCGTTATTTTTGTAAGTCACGACCGTGAGTTCGTATCATCACTGGCTACGCAAGTCATTGAAATTAAGGATAAGAAACTTAATCACTTCGATGGCAACTACGAAGAGTTTTTAGCGCATAGAGAAGGCGCGTAGATCAAAACACGTCGTGTTAAATAAGCTGAACACTGCTGTTTAACTATCAAGGGCACTTAACTAAGGTGCCCTTTTTTAATTACGACGACACGGTAAACCGCACTTATTTTGTTGAAAAATATTTTGCTGTTTCTTTTGCTAAATCATCGAAATAGTTAACAATAGCGCTTTTTATTGGCGCAAGTTCTTGCTCTGTTAACTCATCAAAATTCTCTGGCGCAGTAAATGCTTCCAAGCGAGTATTTTTCACCGTGTCGTCCTGATACTTAGATAATTCCGGCAGGGCCAAAAGCTCTTCGGGTTCATCTAAACGTTCAATGCTTACATCAAAGCTTGCCGATGCGATATAGTGGTCGGTACCCAAGAAGCTTCGAGTAAACAAACCGAAACCTTCACTAACATGATCTGAGCAACCGTAAGTGCCGCACTCTTTAATAGCAACCGTCGGGGCTTCTTTCACAACAATAACATACGTAATATTATCCTCTAATAATGCTTTTCTTAGTGGTATTAGCTCACGGTTAAGACGCCAACTTCCGCTTTCTCGTTTCACAAAGTCTAGTGAATTTGGATCTTTTGCTCTCGAAGAAATATCAACTACAGAAAAGCGACTGTTCTTTTCTATCGCCTGTTCAAAACTTGAAAACAGTGTTTTGGAAAGCTGCCAATCATAAGGATACTCTTTTGTGAAGTTATTAAACTTTGTCGTTCCATAATGGGTGTGCGTTGGGTAATCTTTAGCAGCTATTAAAAGGCCAACTTTCTGCTTGGGAGCGCGTATTGCCTCTGAACTTTCCGGCATCATTTGACCTTCTCGATCCTCAGCATTGCCACTTATACCCGTGGCGTTTGAGTTATCATTCTCTTGCGATGAAGTACCACCGCCAGTGCCGACACCTCTTTGAGAAACACACCCTGCTGCCAGAAAAAAAACGGTGAACAATACGCTTAATTTTGTAGCAAACTTCATTTCACTTCCTTATTTTAAAGCTCATCAAGTAAGTACTCATTTTTAAACTAAAAGACCACTTTTGTATTGTTAAAAGCACAACCTTAACACTATTACTCTCTATTTAATTTTCAAAATACAGTTGTAAATCTCACTGTAACAAAACCCCTTCATACTGCTCTTATTACAAACAGGCCTGCTCCCTTTCAAAGGCCGGCTCGTCACCTTTATGTATTAAGGAAAGCAGTGCTTTTATCACATAGTAAGCAATTTTTATTTGTACATATTGCTAAAACCGGTGGCACCAGCGTTCGCGCTGCACTATCGAGGTATCGATGGGGGCACCGTTATGCACTGGCTCAGTTTATTTGCAATAAAATGAGCCAATTTACCGACCATAAAATTGCAAGTCGCTTCCCACGCCACTCTCGTATCATTGCGGCGAAAGAGATGCTGCCAGAAACGTATTTCAATCAACTATTTAAGTTTGCTGTTGTGAGAAATCCATGGGACCTACAAGTAAGCTCTTTTCATCATATCAAGCGGGAACGTCCTGCTGTAATGCAGGGCTATAATGACTTTGAGAGTTTCATGAAGTGGAAGTTTGATGAACAGCGCCCATATCAGTACCACATAGATACGTCGCTTCAACTTCAAACAGAATACTTGGTTGACCTTAGTGGAAACCTACTTACCGACTTTATAGGCCGCTACGAGCAACTAGAACATGATTTTGGGCACATATGCAGCCAGCTTAAGCTTTCGAACATTACGCTCCCCCATCGACGAAAAGCAGACAACAGAGAGGATTACCGCCGTTACTACAACAGCGAATTAGTTGACTTGGTAAGCGCGCATTTTCAAAAAGATATAGCGCTTTTAAATTACACCTTTGAATAAAAACTTGTGTAAAGCGCACACGTTATTTTGATCGAACTCGTAATTTAGGCTGTATTGTGACTAAAAAGGAAACTTACTGATGACTTTACGAAAGTGTTTTGGCATAGCAAGCCTATCAACCTTGCTAGCGTTTTCCGCTACTGTTTCTGCACAACAGCCATCAGGCTCACAGCAACCACAAGACTGGATGTGGGGCTTTGGCGTTGCTGCGTCACAAGATGTTTATACCGACTTCGATAACCGTATCGTGCCTATCCCCATCATTGGCTATACAGGCGAGAAATTACGGGTTTACGGGCCTTTTGTGGGCTATCAACTCTTCCAACAAGACGGTTTTACATTGGATGCCCAACTTGTCCCTGTGTTTGCTGGTTATGAAGAAGACGACAGCGCTGTATTTACAGGCATGGAAGATAGAGACTTTAGCTACGCGGCTGGCATAGGGCTTAATTACAATACCGGCGGATGGGTATACTCCCTTTCTACCAATGCTGATATTTTAGGGAAGTTCGATGGTTATCAGGCCTCAGTCCGCGTCGGGAAGCTATTTAGAATCGACCAGTTTATGATAGAACCGTCTATTGGCGTGAACTATCAAGATAGTAATTACGTTAATTACTACTATGGTGTACGCCCTGAAGAAGCCACAGCAACTCGAAGTAAATATAACGGCGATAGTGCAGTTAACACTGAGGTACGCCTTGCGGTATCAACACGCCAGTTCTTTGATGGCATGACCCGCCTAGAACTAGGGGCAACCTTTTTTGATGACAGTATTAGCGACAGCCCGCTTACCGATGATGATACGTCGTTGGGCGCGATGCTCGTTTATACCCGCTTTTTCTAAAAGCGATGCAGCGCCTAAATAGCCAAATGTAGCGAAGCTACCTTGCAGCATAAAAACTGCCCTCGGTCTTGAGGGCATTTTCGATAGTGCAAAGTAAATGTTTTTAAGCAGGTTTTTTAAACGCTAAGGTCTCCCACAGTGGGACTGTCGACAGGCTGTGTTTGTAACTACCTGAAGTTTCTTTGGTACTGTAAGACAAATAAATCAGTGTTTTCGCTTTCGCGTCATAAATTCTACGAAGTTTCATGTTTTTAAAAAACACACTCTTCGACTTTTTAAAAATCACTTCGCCCGAGTCAGATTTATCAATAGCGTCAAGCATTTCAGCGGTAATTGGCCCTGTTTGTCTGCACGCAATTGAACTATCTGATGGGTCTGACAAGTCCAAGTTTGCCTCTATACTTGAGATATGGCAGGTAACGCCTGTTACTACTGGGTCTTGAAGGGCATCAATCTTGATGTCTTTCGTAGTAAAAAGCCCAAGCGACACATCACCCACTTCACTGTCACTACACCCCCAAAGTCCGAAAACTGATGTGACTAGTAACCCTAGCGCCGCAGCTTTAGCTGCACTGCCCTTAGTACGCTGGCTAATGGAACGTCCGTTTATTTTCATGTCTTCCCCACCCTTAATCTTTTAATGATCTCAACTTTTAATTACTAGACTAGTTACTTGACGCTTCTCGCCTTTGATCATTTTAGCCTAACAAGTTTATTTGGGTACTATCCATAAGGCGGTGCTGCTTTATGAGTTGTTTCGCCGTTTCAATATCGGGGGCAAAGTAGCGGTCTTTGTCATAAAAAGGCACATGCTCTCTTAATAAGTTCATCAATACTTGCAACTGTTCACTTGTTTTAAGAGGCTTGCGAAAATCGAGCCCTTGGCATGCTGCTAGCCACTCAATAGCTAGTATTCCTGCAACATTATCAAAAATATCTCGAAGCCTTCTGGCCGCGAAGGTCGCCATGGAAACGTGATCTTCTTGATTAGCAGAAGTAGGGAGTGAATCGATAGAGGCAGGATGTGCCAGCGTTTTATTTTCACTAGCCAATGCCGCACAGGTAACTTGAGCAATCATAAACCCTGAGTTTACACCGCCATTTTCAACTAAAAATGGAGGTAACCCGCTTAGGTGCGTATCAATCATCAACGACATTCTTCGCTCAGATAACGCACCAATTTCAGAAAGAGCGATAGCTAACATATCCGCTGCCATTGCTACCGTCTCTGCATGGAAGTTCCCACCAGATAAAATATGGCCTGCAGTTTGGTCGATGCTATCAACAAAAACCAATGGGTTATCACTTACCCCATTTGCCTCTACAACTAAAATCTCTTGAGCGTATCGCATTTGCTGTAAGCTCGCACCCATGACCTGAGGCTGACAGCGCAGGGAATAAGGGTCTTGTACTTTTTCACAGCCTTGATGAGAACGACCAATCTCTGAACTAGCAAGCAAGCGTCTAAATGCCTCGGCTACATCGCTTTGGCTTTTATGGCCGCGTACTTCATGGATGCGCGCATCAAATGGTACGCGTGAACCTAACGCGGCCTCTACCGTTAGCGCACCGATACCGATGGCACTGTAGAGCGCATTTTCTGTATAAAACAACCCCTGAAGTGCGAAAGCTGTCGACGCCTGCGTGCCGTTTAAAAGTGCCAAGCCTTCTTTTGGCGCAAGGGCAATAGGTGCCAACCCAGCAATATTGAGAGCCTCAGTTGCGCTAATTCGCTTACCTTTGTGAAAGGCTTCCCCCTCGCCTAAAAGCACAACGCTCATATGGGCTAGCGGTGCTAAGTCTCCACTGGCACCAACCGAGCCTTTCTCAGGTATAGCCGGGTACACCTGCGCGTTAAACAGGTTAATCAATGCGTTAATAACACTTAACCTGATACCTGAATAACCCCGAGCCAGTGAGTTTATTTTTAACAGCATTAGTAGGCGTACCGTATCTTCTTGCATGAAATCACCGGTACCCGCAGCGTGCGACAACACTATGCTGCGCTGTAATAATTCCAGTTCGTCCACGTTTATACGTGTGTTAGCCAACAGACCAAACCCGGTATTTATGCCATAAACCGTGCGATTTTCTTTTATAACGTTAAGTACCGCCTGTTCTGCCGCATTAATTGCAGGTATTGCCGATTCATCTAAAGATAACTGTATAGGGCTTCGATACACTTCTCTTAGCTGGTCTAGGGTCAAGGTGCCTGGAATGAGTTTTAAATGCTTAACGCCATCAACGTGGTAGATGGTAGAGCGGTCACTATGTTGGTCGTCAATTATCGTAGAAGAAAAGCGAGAATCTGACATGGTTACGCCTCTCTATTACGAGTTTTTTGGCCATTCACCATAGGTAAATCTAGCCCATGCTTTTTTGCGCACTGCTTAGCAATGTCATACCCTGCGTCTGCGTGACGCATAACCCCTGTAGCAGGGTCGTTATGCAGCACCCGCGCTATACGTGCGGCTGCTTCATCTGTACCGTCACACAGGATCACAACACCCGAATGCTGACTGAAGCCCATACCCACGCCGCCGCCGTGGTGAAGGCTTACCCACGTTGCCCCACCTGCGGTGTTTAACAAGGCATTGAGGAGTGGCCAATCTGATACTGCGTCAGATCCGTCTAACATCGCCTCGGTTTCGCGATTTGGAGAGGCCACCGAACCAGAGTCTAAGTGGTCGCGGCCAATCACCACTGGCGCGCTTAACTCGCCAGTGCGAACCATTTCGTTAAAGGCTAATCCCAGCTTTTGCCTCTCACCTAAACCTACCCAGCAAATACGCGCGGGCAGACCTTGGAATTGAATGCGTGCTTTGGCCATATCCAGCCAATTGTGTAGATGAGGGTTACCTGGAATGAGTTCTTTAACTTTTTCATCGGTTTTATAAATATCGTCGGGGTCGCCCGAAAGCGCGGCCCACCTAAATGGCCCTATACCCTGACAAAAAAGAGGTCGAATATAAGCAGGCACAAACCCTGGGAAGTCAAAAGCGTGCTCTACACCTTCTTCTAACGCCATCTGCCGAATATTATTACCGTAGTCGAGGGTGGCCGCCCCCGCTTGCTGAAAACCTAGCATGGCTTTTACCTGTAGCGCCATCGACTGCTTCGCTTGTTTGATCACGCAGGCTTCATCTTTAATACGCTGAGCTTGCGCTTGATCTAGCGTCCAGCCTACCGGTAAATAGCCGTTAAGCGGGTCGTGAGCGCTGGTTTGATCGGTCACGACATCTGGAACGATCCCTTGCGCTAGCATAGCCGGAAATACTTCAGCTGCATTGCCCAATAATCCGATAGATACAGGCTTGTCGGCTTTTTTGGCCTCTTCCAACATGGTCATTGCTTCATCTAACGAATGGGCTTTCTTATCTAAATAGCCAGTGCGAATTCTAAAGTCTATTCGGGTTTCATCTACCTCCACTGCCAGCATAGAAAAGCCTGCCATCGTTGCGGCAAGAGGCTGTGCTCCGCCCATACCGCCAAGGCCGCCTGTTAGAATCCAGCGCCCTTTTGCTACACCGTTGAAATGGGCTTTAGCCACGCTAACAAAGGTTTCATAAGTACCTTGAACAATGCCTTGTGAGCCAATGTATATCCACGAGCCCGCCGTCATTTGCCCATACATCATTAGGCCTTCTTTATCTAAGGCGTTAAATTGTTCCCAGTTAGCCCAATGCGGCACAAGGTTAGAGTTAGCAATAAGTACTCGGGGCGCGTTTTCATGAGTAGGAAAAACCCCAACGGGTTTACCTGATTGAATAAGTAAGGTTTCATCAGTATTTAATCGCTTAAGCACTTCAACAATTTTGTCGTAAGATGCCCAATCACGCGCAGCTCTGCCAATGCCACCGTACACCACTAAGTTTTGCGGATGCTCTGCCACCTCTGGGTCTAGGTTATTCATGAGCATGCGAAGGGGCGCTTCAGTTTGCCAACTTTTTGTATTGAGCACGGCGCCTCTTGGGGCACGTATTTCTCTTGTAGGGTCAAGGCGTTTCATAAACTTCTCCTAGGCCTATTTAACATGGCTGTTTTATTCTTCTTATTGTAATAATCTATTGGACTTAAAATTCTAAATGCCCGCCTAAACGGTATCGGCTTCCCGGGTGATAAAGCACTGCGTGACTCACCACGGCGCCGCTGTTTCCATAATTATTTGCATTCATTACCTTTGGTTGCGCTGTGGAATTTGCGCCTCGGGAAAAGGTGCGCCGGGTAATTTTAAGACAAGGATCTTTAGATTTGATAAGCAGGGCATTGGCAATGTCTTTTTCTACAATCACAGCTTCTACACTGTGATCGGCTTGAGACAAAGGCGCTACTTGGTTCAAATAATAATTCGCCGTATGCGCCTTAAAGTCCTTGTTTAGATAGTCACCTATCCAAGCGGGATTCACCCATCTATCTTCATATTGAACAGGCAGGTTATTCTCACAATGCACAATAATGCTGTGATACACCTCTACGCCTTCATCGACAGCCAATCGGTGGGCTATATCAGCACTAGCTGGTGCAATTTCCAGCACCAAAATTTCGTTTGTATAGCGATGGCCACGCTGCTCTATTTCATCGCGGATACTTTTTATCTCTAGCATAGAGCTCATAGGGCGATGATCTGATACAAAGGTACCAATGCCTTGGCTGCGCATTAATATGCCATCATCTACCATTTCACTTAGCGCGCGACGCGCTGTCATACGACTAACATTGTGCTGCTGCGCCAGCTGGTTTTCAGAAGGGACTTGGCTACCCGGTTTCATTTCTCCACGTTCGATGGCGTCAAGAATGGCCGTTTTAATAAGCATGTAACGAGGTTGCATAGAATAGAGGTTCACAACTAAATTGTTAATAATATGCTAACAGCATACTTGTATATACAAGTATGCACAAGTACACTTCATATAAAAAGCGAAGGCTAATGAGGTAGTGACGTGGCTGAAGTCAATAAAATGAGCGAGGAAAGTTATGGATAGTAAATACGATACGCTTATTTACAATGTGCGAATTGCATCTATGCAGCTCAACGGCATGCCTTACGGTGAGCTACCGCCAACCGCTGTTGCTATTAAAGAGGGTCACATTGTCGCCTTGCTCTCTTGTGATGAGCAGCTTAACGACGCATTACAGCAAACCAGTACAGTGATAGATGGCAGTCGTCTCATTCCTTGTAATGAAAATGAGCAGCCCACACTTCCTTGGCTACTTCCTGGGTTTATAGATTGTCATACTCACCTCGTCTATGGCGGGAATCGCGCTGAAGAATTCGAAATGCGTTTGCAGGGCGCAAGCTATGTAGAAATAGCTGAGCGCGGCGGAGGTATAAAAGGCACCGTAAAGAAAACTCGGCAAGCGGATGAACAAACACTACTTAACACCGCAATAAAACGCGCCATACGTTTGTGCGAAGAAGGGGTAACAACCATTGAAGTAAAGTCTGGGTATGGGCTTGATATAGACACAGAGATACGCATGCTAAGCGTAGCTAAATCCCTTGAAAAGCATTTACCCGTCACTATTCAAACCACCTATTTAGGTGCCCATGCCCTGCCGAATGAGTTTAATCATGATGCTGACGCCTATATAGACTTTATATGCCGAGACGCCCTGCCTCAAATTGCGTCGCTCGGCTTAGCCGACGCTGTAGACGTTTTCTGTGAAACTATTGGATTTTCGCTACAGCAAACCGAACGGGTATTTAGCTGTGCTAAGCAATACGGTTTACCGGTAAAAGCTCACGTAGAACAGCTAAGCGATAGTAAAGGTGCAGTGCTTGCCGCTAAATACGGGGCGCTATCGGTCGACCATATAGAATACTTGGTCGACAGCGATATTCCTTCTCTTGTTAAAAGTGAAACGGTAGCTGTTTTGCTACCCGGCGCTTTTTACTATTTAAGCGAAGTACAGAAACCGCCGGTAGAGGCATTGCGGGCGCACGATGTTCCTATCGCTGTAGCCACCGACTTTAATCCAGGCAGTTCGCCATTAGCCTCTTTGCTTACTGCGCTGAATATGAGTTGCGTATTGTTTAAACTTACCCCAGAAGAAGCGTTGCGTGGCGCGACGGAGCACGCTGCGAGTGCGCTTGGGCTAAACGATAGGGGTGTGGTTGATATTGGTAACGTTGCCGACCTTACCTTGTGGGATATAGAAACCCCCGCAGAACTTGTCTATTGCATTAACGGTCACCGCCCAATCGCGGTATTTAAGGATGGTAAACATGTTTAAATGGCAAGGTAGAATAGACAATGAAGACGGTCTTGAAGGTCTACGCTGGCACCAAAAGGTTGATGAACACGCATATAAAGAAAGCGGCAACCTCACAAGCGTTAATAATTCTGATAAGCGTGCGACTATTGACAACACCGTAACGTTAGTGGGGTTTGAAAGTGATTTGGGCGTAGCATTCAACAAAGGGCGCACAGGCGCTGCCGCTGGCCCCAACGCCATTCGCCAAGCGTTATCAAACTTACCTTGGCACTGGCCGAATACGTCTTTTACCGATTTAGGTAACGTTACAGCCGTAGACAATTTAGCTCAGGCACAAACCCAATATGCCGACGCCATCTCCTATGCACTTAAACAACATACTGGGTTTACCATTGGTTTAGGAGGAGGCCATGAAATTGCGTGGGGTAGCTACCAAGGGCTTTTCAATACGAAACCGGAAAATGCACGCATTGGTATTATTAATTTTGATGCCCACTTTGACCTCAGAAAACCGGCTTTGAACACCAGCTCTGGTACACCATTTAGGCAAGTCTACGACCATTGCCAGCTTCACAATACGCCGTTTTATTATGCTTGCTTGGGCGTATCTAAAGCCGCTAATACGGCGGCATTATTCAACTTTGCCAATGTGTCCAACACACGGTATTTGACCGATATGGCATTAAATGATGAATCGTTATGTATGCAGCGAATAGATGAGCTGCTGTCTCCTATGCTAAAAGACATCGATGCGCTGTATGTCACGATATGTTTAGATGCTTTTTCTGCAGCGCAAGCACCTGGTGTCAGTGCTCCCAGTGCATTGGGGATTTCCCCGGCTCTTGTTATCAACACGCTACATTTTTTAGCACAGCACCAAAGCACCTATGGGTATCAATGGCGACTGTGTGACGTTGCAGAAATGAACCCTAACTATGATATTGACAGTCGCACAGCAAAGCTTGCTGCACGGCTTATTTTTGAAGCGGTGGATGCGGTAAGCTTACGCAATTAACGCTTAATGCGGCTTAGGCGACTCGCGCGTTTGAAGGCGCTTAGCGAAAGCGTTGGCGATGAAAACCACCACCAACAATGTTTAAGGCAACGCGCTCGGTTTACTTGCCGGCAGCACGCTTGCACGCTGCTGCGGTAAACAAGACGTCGGTGGAACTATTAAGAGCGGTTTCTGCCGAGTCTTGTATCACCCCAACAATAAAACCTACGGCAACCACCTGCATGGCCACTTCGTTGGGAATATTAAACAAGCTACAGGCAAGCGGGATAAGCAACAGCGACCCACCCGCTACGCCAGAGCATCCGCATGCGGATACCGCAGCAATAACGCTTAACAGTACAGCAGTGGGAAAATCTACAGAAATTCCCAAGGTATTAACCGCAGCTAGTGTAAGCACCGTAATGGTGATCGCAGCCCCCGCCATATTAATAGTGGCTCCTAACGGAATGGATACCGAGTAGGTATCTTCATCTAGCTTTAAGCGTTTGCACAGTGCCATGTTTACCGGAATATTGGCGGCAGAACTACGGGTGAAAAATGCCGTAATACCGCTTTCTTTTAAGCATTTAAACACAAGAGGATACGGATTCTTTTTCGTTGCTAAAAAGACTAACAGCGGGTTGGTTACAAGTGCGATAAATAACATTGCGCCAATGAGTACCGTTAATAAGTGGGAATAGCCAAGCAAAGCTTCGAAGCCTGTTGTAGCAATAGTATTGGCTACCAAACCGAAAATACCAAACGGGGCAAGCCTGATAACAAAACTCACTACGGTTGTTACGCTATCTGCCATATTTTGCAGCAGGGCTTTCGTTGCCTCGCTAGCGTGTCGTAGGCCTAAACCTAGGCCTACAGCCCAAGTAAGAATACCGATGTAGTTTCCATTTACTAGCGCATTCACTGGGTTATCCACCATGTTATAAAGCAAGGTGGTAAGCACTTCCGACACCCCTTTCGGTGCAGCTTGACTAATGTCGGAGGTCACTAAACTTAAACTTGTGGGAAAAGCAAAGCTTGCTAATACGGCAGTTAGTGCAGCCAGTAACGTACCTAATAAATACAGCACTAGTACCGGTTTGATAAAGGTTTGCTCGTTTTGTTTGTGGTTAGCAATGGACACCATGACCAAAACAAACACTAATAGAGGCGCTATAGCTTTAAGGGCCTTTACGAATAAGCTCCCCAACAGCCCTGCAGATTGAGCAGCTGAAGGTGAAAAACTCGTTATCGCAATACCACATACGATACCAATGATAATTTGCAGTACCAAACTGCCATTCATGTAGCGCTGAAACAGGCTAGGGCGTGACGTTGAGTCCATAAATGTTGGTCCATTATTATTTTTGACAACGCACCATAATGTAAAACCCCAGACAAATGAACCTGTTTAGCCTTAGTTACTCGCAAATAACCGCATACTTGCCGTTTATAAGGGTTTACATGCCTTCAAGTATCTTTTGCGTATAAGACGTCCACTCATAAATAGGGATCTCTTCGTCAATATAATAGTCTGGCTGAATGCCCACTCCATCAATGGCCATGTGGGGAATGCGCAAACTTTTGGTTAAACTGTAATGCAAGGTAAAAGCACCGCTCGGCGAATCAGTTTTATACATATTAGAGATATCGAGCACACCCGCTGTGGTCTGCCCAAACAGCTTTACTTTCTTGCTTTGTTTAGCCGCCAGCAAGAACTGCTCAGCGGTGCTGCCATTACTTGAATCAACAAATACGCCTATACTTTTTGGCAAGGGTTCAATTTTATCAAATTTCTCTACAGTTACATCTTCACCAATATTGATGTAGCTACCAATGTGTTGCTGAAGAATGTCATATCCGTCTTTAGCCCACTGCTTTTCTTCTTCACTGAAATGAGGGTTTTGCAAAAAGCCGAGCATTCTAGAGTTGTTAAGCTCGGTTGATAAGTATTCCACGCCTACCGTTCGAATAGGGTTGGTGTATAAAATTGGTAGCAAAGAAGCATAGCTGGCATCACTACCACCACCGTTTCCTCGGATGTCGATAATGAGGTTTTCGGTTTTTAAAATCTTGTCTAGGTGCTTAGCAATTAGCGCGTCGATATCTTTTTTGAAGGCATGGTTGAAAGACGGTATGCGAACAAGCACTGTGTTCTCAGAAATTCTCTTGAATAGCGGGGCTTTTGCACTAAGTAGGCGCACATAACGCGTTACTTCAGGCGATGATTCTTGTCGCGGTTCCTGACGGGACATAACGATAAAGCTGTTTCCCAGTACCACATGATTGTTACCCAAGAACATCATGTTATTTATTTGTCGGGCGGAGTGATCGCCCATAAAAAACGTTACTTTTGCGGCATTGTCGTCTTCAGGGTCGTTAACAATGAACTTTACTTGCCCTGCCTTCCATGACGGATTGGTACTTTCAACGATATAGCCTTTATGGACATTGCCTTCTTTTTTTAACGCAACCGTATAGCTGGAAAATTGCCAAATCCCCTCAAGAGACTCATCACTTTTAGTTTCTAAATGCTGTTTAAATGCTGATAAGTCGAAATCATGTACTTTCGATTCGGTTACCGTTTCGTTTGAATTATTTGTATTTAGCGCAAGACCAATATGCCCCTTGCGAAAAAACGCGAGCCAGTCGCTAAGCACAGTTTGGCATTGCGCTTCGTTCTTCGCGCTTTGCACCCGAGCCAAGATGGCATTATTGTGGGCGGAATAAAGGTCCTGCCCTTTTTTCTCTACGCTATATTGAAAACCGGCATCGTTGTTTTCAAACGTGCTCTTTAGCCATTCAAACTCACTTTCACATTGAAAGGTACTACCAAACGAACAGAAAGAAGCAAAAAGAGGGAGTATCGCAAATCGTTTCACTGTTTATGATGTCCATATCTACTTTTAATAACGATAAAGTATCATAAAACTATGATCTTGCGAGCATTTACCTCGCACATACTTGTAAGCAAACGTTTTAGCTACTAATCCCTAAGCGGTGAGTTCACCTCACCGCATAAGGTTTTTCTAGTGCACTTAAGCCCACACCGTTGCGTTTAATTACTTTAAGTTGAGCAGGAATTCGCTCTTTCATGGCTTCAATATGACTGATCACGCCAATCATTTTTCCACTGGCATTTAAGTTGTCTAGCGCATCAAGGGCCACATCTAAGGTTTCAGCATCAAGGGTTCCAAAGCCTTCATCTAAAAATAGTGAATCGATACTGGTTTTGTGACTTACCAGGTCAGATAACGCCAATGCCAGCGCAAGGCTCACTAAGAAGCTTTCTCCACCCGACAGCGTTTTGGTATCGCGTACCACGTCTCCTTGCCACGTATCTAAAACACTTAAGCCTAGCCCGTCGTTTTCTTTGCGAATAAGCTGATAGCGACCGTGCAACTTATCTAGCTGCTGGTTAGCCAGTTGGACAAGATTGTCCAACGTAAGCCCTTGTGCAAAACGTCTGAATTTGTCACCGCTTGCCGAACCAATCAACGAATGCAGGTAAGTAATATCATCGTAATAGGTTTCGAACGCGGCCATCTCTTCTACCAGCACCCTTTGCTTTTCACGGGCTTCATTATTGGCGTTTAACTGCTGTTTAATTTGCCCAAGGGTGGATAACAAAGCGTCTTTTTGTTGCGCTTGCTCGGTAATTTGATTTTCAACCCACTGAATACCATGTTCTTCTAGCTCGCGCTGCCACTGCTCTGCATGGTCACGCGCTGTTAGCGATTGCTGTGTCGCTAGCGCGTTTTCTAGTTTAAGGTCAGCCTGTTGTTTTTGCTGCGTTAATTGCTTTTGCAGCTCAAGCAACTTATTACGGGTTTCTTCATCTAGTAGCGCATTGCTAAACGCTTGCTCATCGGCAAATGGGCTGTTTGCTAGCTGGCGATTAAAGTTCTCAGTCGCCTCTGTAAGTGCCTGCTCTTTCTCGCGTATTTGCTCATTAAGCTGGGCAATTTCTGCTTCTAACCGAGACAAAATAGTATCCGTTTGGTGCAAGCGAGATTGGCATTCACTCAATTTTTGCTCAGCCTGTACTTGGGCGGCGCTTGCTTTACTCCTTACTTCTGAAATATTACCTTCAGGGAATACCGCCATACGTGATTTGCGCAGTTCTATCAGCGTGCTATCTAGCTGCACGAGTTCTTCAGATACGCTCTTAAGCTGTGTTTCTGCACTTTCAATATCACGGTTTAGTACAAGCAAGGTACGACTCACCTCTTGCAGCTCATCTTTAAGTTTGGTGTGCAGATGATGATTGTGTTTATAGGTTTTAAGCGCTTCGGCTTTTTCATTTAACCACGTAGCAATTTCTTCAATAGGCAGGTTGTGAACTTCAGCACCGTGCGCCGTCATAGTCTCACGAAGTGTTGCAATGCTGTCGTTAACCCCTTTAGTTTTGTTCTCTACTTCTGCGTTGCGTTCGGTGAATTGCTTTTCCAATGTTTCGCGCCGCTGCAAAGAAACTGCAAGTTCTGACTGTTTGGCTTGCAACGCTTGTTGTGCTTCATTTTTGCTCTGCACTGCGGCATTTAGGGCTTGTTCACATTGCTCTATGCGCGTTAACTGGGCACTAATGTCATCAAGACGGGTTTTAAACTGCTCGGTAAATTGGGCAACGCTTTGCGATATATTAATATCGACTTTTTCAAAGCTCGATATATCAGCGCTAAGTACGCTTGAAAACTGCTTCCACTTTTCTACCAACGCATCGCGTTTTGCGCTTGTTTGGTCTAGCTGCTTATTAACCTGGGTAAGGGTTAACTCAGTGTGTGTAACGCTTTCTTTTGCCTGTGCCCCTTGTTGCTCAATATCATCTAACTGCTCTTTTAAGCTGTCACGCTTTTGTACAGTTTCAGGTATATCAATCGCCACGCTAGCCGTAGTGTGCTCGTTAGCTCCACATACCGGACATGGCTCGCCGCTTTTTAGCTGGGCGCGCAGGTGTGCCACTTCAGCATCTAGGGCGATCAGCGCCTCTATGTCTTTTAAATTACTGCGTGTTTGTTTGTAGGCGTCAACCAAGGCTTGTCGGTCAGATTGCTGCTGCGCTAGTTTTTTCGATAAGTCTTCCTTCTGTGCACTCAGCGATACTTTGTCTTGCTCTAGTGCCAAATATTGCTGTTGAATATGACCTATCTGAATCAGGTTGTCCCAGTGATGAAGCTTGGTATCCCGCTCTTGTTGAAGACTTGTTTTACTGCTTGCGCTATTTTTATTGGCGTTAGAAAGCGCAGCATTTAACGCCTCTTCACAAGTGGCGACGTTGGCGGTCGCATTATCAAAAGTTTGCGTTAATGTTTTCAGCGCCTGATTCGTTTGTGTAATAGCTTCATCAATTGAGGAAAGCGCGTCGCGGTGCTCTTCGGCACTTTGTTTAAGCGTCACTATTTGCTTCTGTTCGCTCTCAATATGCCGCGCAGTTTCACTCCAACCGCTGATAAACTCGGCCATACCGCTGAGTGAGTGGTTTTTATTTAAGTAGGCTTCTAATTCACCCAGTTTTTTCTTGTTATCGGCTGACGCATTTTCTATTTCTGTACGCTTTTTAGTTAGCGCATTTATGGAGCGCGTAAACTGCGCAGCGCTGTCATTTGCTTTTTGTTGGGCGGCTGTACTCTGCGCTATATTATTATCTAACGGAACGACCTGCTCGTTTATGCGCTTTTCAAGTTCACTGCTTTGCTGCTTAGTTTGAAGTAGCGCTCGTTCAGCATTGGTCACTTCCGAGCTAAGCTGTTCTTTTTGCGTTTTTAATTCAGGAAGCTGAGCCACTTTTTCATTGAGCTTTTCTTTGTAGCCCGATACGTCTTGCTGAAGCCCGTTTCGCTGCAAAAAAGGGAGGCGAAGCTTTTCGGCGGGCTCACTGTGAGTTAGCACATTAAGTTCTTGTTTCGCCTCATCAATCGCATTATTCGCAGCAAGCTGAGCTTCTTTCGCCTCTTTAAGCGCGAGTGCATTGGTGTTGAATGATTGTTGCCATTGCAGTTGCTGTTGTAGTTCAGTAAGTGTTTGGTTAAACGCCGCAACTTGATCATTAATACCGTCTTGATCTTCTTCCAACTGGGTAATTTGCTCATTGCTAAGTAACGTTACCCCTTCAAGCTTTATCGCGAATTCTTTTTTCTTTTGTTTAGCCTCGCTAAATTGCTGATGTATTACTTGTGATATTTGCCCATAGATTTCAGTACCAGTTAGTTCTTCAAGTAACTCAGCCCTGTCGCCTTCATTGGCATTTAGAAAGGCAGCAAAGTCGCCCTGCGACAACATCATAGATTTTGTGAAGCGCGCAAAGTTCAGACCAGTGAGCTTTTCTATCTCTTCATTTTTAGGGCGAACCTGGGTTGCTAGCACATCGCCACTTTCAACTTCAGCCAGCTCAACATCGGCACTTTGCAGATTACCGTCCACTTTTCCTCTGGCGCGGCGCATGCTCCAAAACGCACGGTACGCTTTACCCTTAATATCAAACTCAACTTCCGCCAAACACTCCGCTGTACCGCGAGTCATAATGTCGTTGTTCGACGTTGATATAGGCCCAAGTCGAGGCGTTTGGTGATATAAAGCTAAACATATTGCATCGAGCAGGGTGGTTTTACCCGCACCGGTTGGGCCAGTAATGGCAAACAAGCCGTTGTCGATAAAGGGTGACTGAGTGAAATCTATCTTCCACTCCCCTTTAAGGGCATTTAAATTTTTAAGGCGTAAGGTCAATATTCTCATTTTCAATCGCCCTGCGTTTCTTTGTTTGGTTCAGATTCGCTTGCAGGCTTTGATTGTACTAGCCCTTCGCTGTTTTCTAAGTCCTCTTTATTGGTATGCACTAGCGCTACGGCTTCGGCAAACAAATGTTTAATACGCTTAATACGTGACGGCTCAGTATTTTTCTGCGGCAGTTCTGAAGCCTCGTTGGACGTTTCATTAGGTTCCTCATCCAACGACTCTAGCACTAAGCGCGCTTCAAAAACCTCGTTCACTGACAGCTCGCTAAGCTGTACATTTTGCTTTTTGCTCAGGCTTTTCACCGTGCGCTTACGCATGCGTTTTAGCTGAAGAATTTCAGCGTTTTTACATTCTAATAAGCCCTGAATTCGCTGCTGTAAATCAGTCAGGTAGTCTTCGGTTTCAACCTCAATACACAACCACACGGGGTCTTTTGAGCCAAAAGGTTTTTCGTTAGAACTAGAAGCTTCATGGCTAGCGAGAGGTTCTGAACTGGCGTTTTGGTCTTCGTTTGCTAGGGAAGCATAGGCTATGGCTTCGCTTTCATTAATCATCGCCTCAATCGCTTTTAAGTCCCCTTTTATTACTTCCATGGCTTGAAAACGAGGTACTGGAAGGGTTGAGATATTGGGTGTCGTGCTTACCCCGTCAAACTCCACCAGCACGATTTGTTTTTGAGAAGTTAATTCATCAAAGCTTAGCGGTATAGGCGAGCCTGAATAGCGAATGTGTTCGGTTTTCGCTACCTTTTGGGGTCTATGGATGTGGCCTAATGCGATATAGTCGGCTGGCGGAAAACCTTTGGCGTCAAAGCCTTCAAGGGTGCCAATGTAGATATCACGCACACTTTCAGACTGACTTACACCCAAGGCGGTTAAATGCCCCGTGGCGATAATGGGAATAGCAGCGCTATGACCAATGCCCTCTTCTAATCGATTATTTTCCAATGTGTTGCGTAGTGTTAGGGCTTCACTATAAAGCGACGCATAGTGCTGTTTTATTGCATTGCCCAGCGCTTGGCGCTTGTCAGTTGCGTTTTGCCCTGACTCACTTACCAATACATCACGAGGGCGAATAAATGGCACAGCACAAAGCACGGCACTGGGCTGACCCTTGCGGTTTTTAAGCGCAATTACCTGTTCACTTATTTCTCCATATGTACTGGCTATCACATGACTATTTAAATATTTCAGTAGCGCCTTGCTTTCATTTAGTACCGACACCGAGTCGTGATTTCCCCCCAGCACCACTAGCGTACACTGCATGCCTTGTAATTCACCGATAAACGCATGGTATAGCTCTCGGGCATAGCTTGGCGGCGTGCCAGTGTCAAACACATCGCCCGCGACAATAATCGCATCTATTTGATGCGCTTCTACTTGTTGGAGAAGCCATTTAAGGAAAGCGGCATGTTCTTTTTTGCGACTTTTCGTAAAAAAACTCTGACCTAAATGCCAGTCAGATGTATGCAATATTTTCATGTAGAAGTGAACCAGGCTTGTTGCATTGGAGATAGAGAAACGCATTCGGCGCAATGCGGCTTTTGCCATGGTGTGTCGATGTTGGTCGGCGCACCGTACAGCAACTATAGAGATTTTGTGGTTTTATGACAATGGTTTGTATTAAGGGCACATGACTAGGAGTACGGATAGAAAGCAAAGGGCACCGCTGGCTTTATTAAACGTGTGGTGTCTAAAAGCGTAGGTGACTGACATCTAATTTATCGCAGTAGCCAAATAAAACCGTTCACACCGGTTGATAAATATTGTCCCAGTAATCATCGAGTATCTTCACGGCATCGTTGAGCGCTCGTGCTGCAAAAATATCACCGTTTTGCTCAACCAGATCCATAGCCACCAGTTTATCAATGGCATCGGTAACGTCGAAATCGAGCGCACAGTTGTGTTCTTCTAAAAAGTAGGTTTCTATTGCACTATCTAGCGTTGCTAATGTCATTCCACCTGCGGCAATTTCACTGCCTGTTCGCATCTTACAAAATGACGCAGAGCCTTCATCGAACACGTTACTACATCTCAGCAGAAAGGTATAAGCCAACAAAGCTTCTTTGCAATCCTCTTCCTCTGCTGCATCGATTAACGTGTGAAACACACCTGCGTTATTGTCTAAATTTTTGAAATACAGGTTGTCGGAAAGGGCCTTCATAAACCGAATTTTTCTGTTTTTAAACTTTGTCCATTCCTTGAAGATAAAGCTACCAAATACCCCCATGCCTATGCCAAAAGTAATTAAACTCTGCTTCGTCAACTCCACTTCATCATCTTTAAAGCCTAGCCAAAATGCGATAAACGACGCCACAAGTAGTAATGAAGCACCTAACTTAGTCACTAGGACAACCGTGCCGCCTATTGCAGCCGATGCGCTAATAATTAACTTATCTAGCGGCCGCATCTTCACTTCGCTATTGGGAAACAGCATTTCGAGATCGGCTTTAGGTACGTTTTGAAAAAGCTTAACTATGGTTGAACCAGGTTTGAAAGTTAACACCTTCTGCCCTTTTTCTTTAAAGTAGGCTTCATCTTTAAAGGTAATATACACGGCTACTTTGTCGTAGTTAGTGAACGACACCTCTTTTTTCCGTAAACCGAAAAAAGTACGCACGGTTTCAGTTTTCACCGACTCGCCCCTTCGATAAAAAACCACGTCGTCAAAATCGTCAAAGCAAACCGCAAGACGCACTTTAAATAGCGATTCTTCACTAAGCGCTGCTGCTAAATCTTCGTCTGTGACTTTCTCGAAATTGGCCGCATCAAGGAGGCTAGCAAATCCCTTAGAAAACGCTTTTTGGTGCTGCTTTCGCAACCTTTCATCCGCAGGCTGCAATTCTCGTGTGTCTTTATTTGGGTCAAAATGACTGTAGCTATTTTTTAGCGCTTCTAGTTGCTCGTGGTACTGGTAATGAATACGGCTTACTAACAACGTAGAAAAAGTTCGGAAACCTGAAGAGTCGTAAGAGAGTACCCCCTCACACAAGGAGATGACATCGCATTTGCGAAATGGAATAAATCGTTCTAGTGGCATAGGTGGCTTTATGAGTTTTGCTACTTCTTATTCGCTGAGAATAGTCGCCTTAGCGCACGAAAAACACAACCATTCTTAGCGAAATTCCGCCTAATGTCTAAACGAAATAACTTTTCAATAAATATAATCTACATTATGTTTATTAATAGTTGTGCATATAACTTAAGGGGACGCTATGTTCGTATCAAGTTCTCGATACAATAATGACATATCGGCTCTTAGGGATGAGAGTCAAGGTTTGCTTGGCACGCTGGATGCGTTCAAAAATAATATGGCTTATGCCATCTACAGTACCGATGGACAGTGCACTTATGCTTCTCCAGCGTTACTTTCCATTTTGAGTTATCCAAACTCCACGGTAGCATCGTTTTCCCACGCTGCGATGCGTGTGGAAGGTATTGAAACCGAATCTCAATACAAAGGGTTTTGGCAACAGCTTGTCAATGGTGGCAGTTTTAGCGACACGGTTGCAAGAAAGACAGCACTTGGTGAAACCAAATGGCTTAAAGCAAGCTATGTTACTGTTAATGGAAACGGTAGTGTGGAAATTCACGCTATTTATCATGATATCACTGAGCACGAACAAGCGTACTTTGAAGGCAAAGCAGTCACTGATGCACTAAACAAATCAATGGCGGTTATTGAGTTTGAACCAGACGGCACAATCATCACGGCAAATGAAAACTTCACTGCCACAGTAAAATACAGTTTGTCTGACATTCAGGGCAAACACCACCGCATGTTTTGTAATGATAAGTTTTATCAAGATAACCCCAACTTTTGGGATAACCTTGCGCGAGGAAATTTCTCTTCAGGTCAATTCGAACGCGTCGATGCTAACGGCAATACGTTGTGGTTAGAAGCAACGTACAACCCTGTTTTTGATGGCTCTGGTCGCGTTACTAAAGTTATTAAATTCGCTTCAAATATTACCGACGCAGTGAACGAAAAACACGCTATTGCTCAAGCAGCTGAATTAGCAGTATCGACGGCAGAAGAAACTTCGCAGATTGCAGCAGATGGCGCCTCTTCGTTGCAGCGCAGCGTAGAGACTTTCGACGCTGCTCTTTCAGAAGTTGAAGAAACCAATCAGCTTATGAATGAACTCAGTGAACAGTCACTTAAGATTGAAACTATTGTGACGACTATTAGTGGTATTGCAGAACAAACTAACTTGTTAGCCCTAAACGCTGCAATTGAAGCCGCTCGCGCAGGCGATCAAGGCAGAGGTTTTGCCGTAGTTGCAGATGAAGTGAGACAGCTCGCTCAGCGCACTAGCCACTCTACGGTAGAAATAGAAAGCGTTGTAGCAGAGAACAGAAAGCTTGCCGACAAGTCCACAAAGAAAATGGCTGGAGTCAAAGGCAGCGTAGACCAAAACAGTCAGCAAATTGCGCAAGTGCAGAGCATAATTGACGAAATTCAAAAAGGCGCGTTGAATGTATCAGAAACCGTTTCTGATATTCTTCGCTAAGAAATAATGGGTGAGAAATACAAAGGAGCTGTTGATATTCAACAGCCCCTTTCCTGTTAAAGCTTGATGGTATTTACTCTCTTAAGCCTTTGAAATGCGCGATGACTTAAGTCGAAGGTACTATTTATTATGTGCAACATTGGCGATGTGCTGCTGATGAATGTTCAGGTATTTTTTAATGCTATCTGCGTTCTTACCGTACTGTTCGACAAATGCAGAGACTGTTAATCCGTTGCACATCATTTCTTTTGCAACATACTTTTTGTCTAACGCTGAATCTTTAATTTGATTGTGCAACTTCCATTTGTTTCCCGAAGCCGCTGTCACGCAAAGGTTGGACGTTACCGAGTTGTCAGTAGGGGTGAATTCCACGGAAGCAAAAGAACCTCCTGCGAAAAGTGATGTAAAAGCAACAATAGCAATAGCGGTGGTACGTAATTTCATAGCATAATTTCCTTTTGGGGACGAAGTTACCTTGTTGTAGCATTACGTCTTAGCCACATGCACAACTAACATTACTATTACAATAACTAGGCCAACATTGAAAAAACAATCAATTTCAGACACTTAAAACCAAATAAGAATATATCAAATCGTTTCGCTCGTAAAATAAAAGCCACCTATCAAGATAATTCACTAAATAGTCGTATTTTTGACCACTTCAATTTGTGAGCAACATTCTAAAGTCAAAACTCAGCTTCATTTATCGATTTAATCTTCTACCTGGCTTATTTGACTTAACTAAAAAATTGCCTTCGCTTACAATGTGCTAATGACTTATCCCGTTCCCGCCAAACAGGTTGAAACCCTGTACGAAATTAAAAAAAGCAAATTCATTGCTTGTGCCGGCTTGCCAACTCTCGTGAAAGTGCAATGGCGCTTTTAGACAGCGTCAAACAACAATACCCTGATGCTCGCCACCACTGCTGGGCTTATGTTTTTGGAAATCCTAGCTCGCCAACGAGTGCAGCCATGGCAGATGACGGTGAGCCTAGCGGTACAGCAGGCAAGCCTATTCTAAATGTGCTCCAGCACAAAGATATTGGCGATATCATGGTAATTGTTACGCGCTACTTTGGCGGAATTAAGCTTGGCGCAGGAGGATTGGTTCGTGCCTATTCGGCAGCAGCTCAGCAAGCAATTGACGCACTAGAAGTAAGACAAGAAGTTCGTTTAGAAACGCTCAACGTTGATATTGATTTCAAACACGAGCAGTTTGTACGACATTTAGCTGAGCAAGCACAGGGACAAATTGGTTCGTGCGATTACACAAGCAGTGTGTTGATGGCGGTTAAACTTCCCGAAAACGCAGTAGATAATTTCAAACAGCAACTGGCTGCAATTGCATTTTCCATTAATGAGTGCGAGATATAGTTCAGTTTACTTCTTTGTCCATAGGGGCACTCACTAAAAGCCTGAGAAAGACCTCGGTAAAACCACAGGCACTGGAAACAGCGCCAGGTGAATCCCACCTACCGCTGTTAAAACATCAAAAATTAGCTTTTAAGCGTGCCGCGAATAGGATAATTGTTATCGGGGTTACGAATAAACTCTAAGCCCGACACCAACTGTTCCAAATCCGGACGAACAAAAGGCGCATTGGCAATTTCAGCAATATGAATTTCGTTGTCACTGTTAAGCACAAACAACGCGGGTTCAGCGAAGTTATGATCGGTTTCTTTTTCTGAGCGTGGTTCAGAAATGTATAAGCCAAGCTTTTTCATATCACTTTGTGATAAACCACATGCAATAGGGAAGTTTATGGATAGCTCATCAAGATGCTCGTCAAGCTGTGCTTTGCTATCGCCGCTTACTGCAACTACATCAATATTCACTTCACGGAGGCGGCCAGTGAAGTCTTCGAGTTTATTTAAGTATTTAGTACAGATCGGGCAATGCTTGCCGCGAAAAACGACGACCATTTTCCAGTCGCATCCCTCTTCTTTGTTAGTCAACGATACCGTTTCACCAGTTGATAATGTAACGCTAACTTCAGGAAAAGTGGCGGCTGGGTGCATTTTTTGTGTATACATAGAGACTCCTTAACAATTAATCTGAATCCTTCAACGCACGGCAAGCAGGTCGCTTGTTTTGCCGTACTAGAACTACACTAGGTAAACTTAATACGTTAAACCTAACGTTCAGATCGCCTTTTTGAACAATCGTTCAATTTTTTTCGATATAAAGGGTTAAAGGTCACCAACGTGTTATAAGGAATTAAAAAAACGAGGGATATCGAGTAGGGTGAGGCTTGCGCCTCATCCCTCTCACAGAACCGTACGTACGGGCCTCGTATACGGCTCCTGCATACTTCATATCACTTGCTAAGTGACACAATGCTAATTTGCAATCTAGTATCGTGCGCCCTATGGACATCGTTCATTTTCTAACATTGTGGTAACTTTCATTGCAGGGTTTGGCGTTCTAGCACTGAGGCAATCTACCAAATTTGACTACAATTACTTCCCATATACGGCCTGTCTCACCAGACATCACTATTCCTAGCGCACCGATTCGACTTGTCCCGCTGATCAGGCGGCTTGTGTATCAATGATAAAAAAACTCACAACTCATCAGAGTCTTAAGTCTGCTTCCCCCCTTCGCAATCCATTTAAGCTTTTGGCTAAAATGGATCCTATCAAACACAATGCTGATAGTCGGCTTGGTTTTACCCTCCACACCATTACTGG
>NZ_CACSIG010000040.1:0-522 GCF_902705815.1 Alteromonas infernus | reverse complement strand
TAAACGTGGTTTTACCTGCACCTAAATCGCCATTTAGGTAAATAACGGCGTGAGCCGGGAGTTGACTTGAAACGGCTTGCGCTAAGTCTTTGGCAAGCTGCGCGGTATCGTCTAATTCATTAGCAAAAAAAGAGGTGTGCGGGTAAGACATCAACAATATTCCACAGTAATTGTAAGCCGAAAAACACAGTAGATGCCTGCCCGTTTAAGACAAAACCACGCTAACTAGTGGTTTATTAATGCACGTACTGCGTCAAACAAATCGCTCGCTATCATACCACGTTGACCATAGAGTTGGGCAATATCATCTCCCGCTTTCGCGTGCAGCACTACGCCGTATTTTGCAGCAATATCTGTTTCTACACCTTGAGCGAGCAATGCCCCTAAAATGCCACTTAACACATCTCCACTTCCCGCGGTAGCCATCCCCGGATTACCATGACGGCTAAACCCGAGGTTTTCTTTCGTATCAATAACGCGTACCCGCCCTTTTAGCACGCAGACGGTCGTGGTAACGCTGTG
>NZ_CACSIG010000039.1:0-24240 GCF_902705815.1 Alteromonas infernus | reverse complement strand
CATCAACATGACGAGTTGGTGCAGTGCACGCAGCCCCTTAGCAAGCTATGCGATGCCAAACAGTTGGTTCGATGAGCTCGGGCTAATGAACTTGGAGAATGTTGCAACGGGATATGTGTTTAGCCATTACGCTAAATAACTATGTACATGAGCCGTATACGAGGCCCGTATGTACGGTTCTGTGAGAGGGATGAGGCGGTGACGCCTCACCCTACTCGATACTTTAAATGTTGGGTTAATCCCAAATACCGTCTTCTGATTTACCCTGTATTTCGCAGTCACCCGCTTTGTATTCCATGTTTGCGCCAGTGTCTTTTTTCTTGAAGTAATCCTTACTGATAGACACAATCGTAGGTGTCATCCACACAATGGCGATAATGTTAATTACTGTCATTAAGCCCAACGCCATATCGGCCATGGCCCATACTTGAGGCAGTGCTGCCTGAGCACCCCAATAAATCATACCTAAATAACCTATGGTATAAGCCGCACGGCCTATTTTGTTATCTAGCTTGAACATGTGCAGGTTACTCTCGCCATAGGCGTAGTTTGCGACTACTGAAGTGAAAGCAAACAAGCTAATGGCGGCTGCCACGAAGTCGGTACCACCTTCACCTAGGTGACTGCTCATGGCATCTTGTGTTAGGCGAATGCCTTCCATTTGATCAGAGCTTGAACCGCCCGCTAGCAGAATAATAAACGCCGTAGACGTACACAATATTAGTGTGTCTAAGAAAACACCTAGCATCTGAATGTAACCTTGCGATACCGGGTGGTTAGGGTTTGGAACCGCACTTGCCGCTGCGTGCGGTACAGAGCCGCTACCCGCTTCATTTGAATAGAGGCCACGCTGGATTCCATTTTTAATGGCAGCACCTAATGCACCGGCACCTGCTTCCTGTAAACCAAATGCTGATTTCACGATATCAAGCAGCATGGCCGGAAGTTCTGAAATATTGATAAAGGTAATAGCCAATGCCACAAGCACGTAGCCAATGCCCATAAACGGCACGACAAACTCAGCAAAGCGCGCAATGCCTCGTAAACCACCTACAACAATTAAGGCGGCGAGTGCAATAATGGCTAAGCCCACATATTCACTGGGAAACGAGTAAGCGTTGTTTAGTGCATCGGTAATAGTATTAGCTTGAACAGCACTGAAAACAAACCCGTAGCCAAAGAACAAACAAAGCGAGAAAGCGACAGCTAACCAGGTTTTATTGAGCCCTTGCTTGATGTAGTAAGCAGGGCCGCCACGGAACTCGCCGTTTTCGTCACGTACTTTGTATAGCTGGCCTAACACACTTTCAGCAAAACCGGTGGCCATACCTAGAAGGGCTATCATCCACATCCAAAAAATTGCGCCAGCGCCACCTAGTGATATAGCAACTGCAACGCCAGCTAAGTTACCGGTACCCACGCGAGCCGATAAACTGGTACACAAAGCTTGGAATGAACTTATGCCGTCTTTACTAGAGGTGTTACTGCCCTTCAGTAGGCTGAACATATGACCGAAGTGCCTAAGCTGCACACCACCAAGTTTTACGGTAAACCAGATACCACATGCAAGTAGCATGATTATAAGTACCTGGCCGTCTCCCCACAGAATATTGTTAACTAATGAAACGAATTCGTTTATCACGCACTTTCCTTCGTTATTGTTTTAATTATTGCTCGGCGTGTAAATATGAACTGAACATGACAGGTGCGTTGTCAGAACAAACGTAAGCTTTATGCAAAACGGTATTTGCTAAAACGTTGAGTATGCCGAGCTATATCGATAAAGCCCAATACTAGCACGACAATTAAATGATTGGACAATGAAAACGTACTGAAACTATGACGTTTTATGCTCGTATATAGAAAATTTATTCATTTAAAGGGGAAGGGAAAAGCAACGCTATAAAAGAATGCCAATATAAACAAAAAAACCGCTCAAAAGAGCGGTTTTTTCAAAAATATGGCTGGGGTAACAGGACTCGAACCTATGAATGGCGGGATCAAAACCCGCTGCCTTACCAACTTGGCTATACCCCAATTTGGTGCGGAAGGAGAGACTTGAACTCTCACGCCGTGAAGCACTGGAACCTAAATCCAGCGTGTCTACCAATTCCACCACTTCCGCGCAGCTAGACTTTCCTAAAAGAGACAATAGAGAATTGGTGGCTACGGCGAGATTCGAACTTGCGACCCCATCATTATGAGTGATGTGCTCTAACCAACTGAGCTACGTAGCCTTGCTATTCTCTTCCCTCTCAGGAAGTGGCGCGTATTATGCGTATATGACTGGCAACCGTCAACCCCTTTTTTACTAACTTTTTTTAAATGCTCATTAAGTGTGCGCATTAGGGTGAAATACACACAAAAAGCGGTGAAATTGAACAACTTGCAAGGCCTATAGCGGTGTTTCTACCATGCCTTAGTGTCTGTTTTAGTTTGGTAATAGCACAGGTCAATAGGGCGCGGACCATAGGTATTGTCATGAAAAAACGGGTTATCTAGGTTCTTACCTGTATTCGTGCGTTTTTTATATTCTTCGTGTAGTGGCATTTGTACAAAGTAGGGCGTAGCCTTGTCTGAGTGCACGAAAGCCTGCTTGATTTTGCTTTTTTGTGTAATGTTATCCAGCACACCGCCACTTTGCCTATTCCCTCGCGGTAATTTTTGAAGTAGCTCCATGCCTTTAACAACCCGCCCTACTACCGACATGTTTCTGTCTAAGTGGCGGGGTGCTTGACCAAGTACGATATAAAACTCGGTACTCGCGGTATCTTTTTCGCTATTGCGCGCAAAAGCCACAACGCCAGGGCAATGCAGCCCCCACATTTCAGCGCGAGTGCTGTCTATACCCACAGGAAACCCGTCTAAAAAACCTGTGCTCGGCGCAAACATATCGTTAGTTTCCACCACATGCACGTTGCTATTAAGTGGCTGGGTAAATTCAGCATCAATTGTGCTTAGTAACGCGGAGTCAAACTGAGATACATCATGGGTATCATTACTTCCCGCTTGCGCAACAAATCCATCCACTACACGATAAAATGCCTGTTCGTTATAAAAGCCTGCATCGATAAGCTTTTTAAATCGGGCAACGTGTTTGGGCGCTAGGGCAGGGTGTAGCGCAATAACCACGTCGCCGTAAGCCGTAGCAAAGGTCACCGTATTGCTTTTAGGAACCTGATACCAACTCGCGCTATTGCTGTGCAAAATGGCGTTATCTTGTTTTGTTGAATTATCTGAAACGCTCGGTATTTTCTCTTTAACATTACTGCTTATTTGGGTAGTAAGTACTTGGCTTTCGTTGTCTTCTTTGCCAGCAAGCGCAGTATTAGTTAATAAATATAGCGCGGTAATTGCGCCATACACCGTTGAGCAAAATAAGTTTTGCCCCAGTGATGTAGTGTGGTGTGCGTGTTTGGACATATTTTTATGACGTTTAAAGTGCATTCGTAAAGCCTTTTGTTTTTTACAATTTATATCAGGCCAACGTACGCTTAACAATTGTCTGAAACAAACAAAAAAGCCACCTTGCGGTGGCTTTCAAAAAATAGCGTTAACTTCTACACCAGAAGTTACACGTTAAAGCGGAAGTGAATAACGTCGCCGTCTTTAACAATATAGTCTTTACCTTCAAGACGCCATTTACCTGCGTCTTTTGCACCCTGTTCGCCGTTAAACTCAACAAAATGATCGTAGCTTACGATTTCAGCGCGAATAAAGCCTTTCTCGAAGTCGGTGTGAATTTTACCCGCTGCTTGCGGCGCTGTAGACCCTTCTGGGAATGTCCATGCGCGAACTTCTTTTACACCTGCAGTAAAGTAGGTTTGCAGAGTAAGCAAGTTGTAACCTGAACGAATAACACGGTTAAGACCCGGCTCTTCTAAGCCCATATCCTGCATGAATTCTTCACGCTCGTCGTCTTCAAGCTCTGCAATGTCAGATTCAATAGATGCACAAACCGCAACAACCGTAGCGTTTTCACCTGCAGCAATTTCTTTTACTTGATCAAGATACGGGTTATTTTCAAAACCGTCTTCATTAACGTTAGCAATGTACATGGTTGGCTTAAGGGTTAGCATGTTCATGTAGCTAATCGCTTCAAGCTCTTCTTTGCTTAGCTCCAGCGAGCGAAGTAACAAGCCTTCATCTAGATGCGGCTTAATCTTCTCAAGTACTTTCATTTCGTACTTGGCATCAGCATCGCCACCTTTAGCGCGCTTCGCTACGCGATGCAGTGCTTTTTCTGTGGTTTCTAAGTCTGAAAGCGCAAGCTCGGTATTAATAACGTCAATATCATCTTTCGGGCTAACGCGACCTGCAACGTGAACAATGTTTTCATCGTCGAAGCAGCGAACTACGTGACCGATAGCGTCGGTTTCACGAATGTTAGCAAGGAATTTATTACCTAAACCTTCACCTTTAGACGCGCCTTCAACCAAACCCGCAATATCAACGAATTCCATCGTAGTAGGAATGACGCGTTGAGGATTTACGATTTCAGCCAACTTGTCCAAACGAAGATCTGGCACAGGCACTACACCCGTGTTTGGCTCGATGGTACAGAAAGGGAAGTTTGCCGCTTCAATACCTGCTTTTGTTAATGCATTGAAAAGTGTTGATTTACCTACGTTAGGTAGGCCAACAATACCGCATTTAAAACCCATGGTATGGATCCTTAGTTTGGAAAAGTGATAACTGGCTAAGGTTTACACTTTATGCGAGTGTAACCTGTTTTGTGCTTGCTTTAGGTCTTCTTTTAGCAAAATTTCTGTACAGCGTACCGCTTCATCGATGGCACTTTCAATGGCTGTTTTTTCTTCTGCTGACGGTTTTCCTAAGACATGGCCGGTAACGCGGCTTTTATGTCCAGGGTGACCAATACCAATGCGCAAACGCAAAAAGTTCTTGTTATTACCCATTCTTGCCACAATGTCACGCACGCCATTTTGACTTGAGCTACCGCCTACTTTGTATTTTGCCACACCAGGCGGTAAGTCTAATTCGTCAAACGCTACTAATATTTGTTCTGGCTCTATGCGGTAAAAGTTAGCAAGTGCCGCTACGGCTTGACCACTTTTATTCATAAAAGTAGTGGGGTAGAGCAAACGGATATCTTTACCGGCAATAGTAATACGAGCAGTTTTACCGAAGAATTTTGTTTCTGGTTTTAGCGGGGCGTTATAGGTGTCGGCAAGTTGGTTGAGAAACCATTCACCGGCATTGTGTCGGGTATTTTCATATTCGGGGCCTGGATTACCCAGACCCACGATAAGGCGGATATCAGCCAAGAGGATTATTCCTCAGAAGCTGCTTCTTCGCCGTCTTCGTCTGTTTCAGCTGCTTTAGGAGCAGGCTTAACAGTTACAACCGCTAGGTCGTGAGCTTCGTCGTTCTTAGCAAGTTCTACTGAAGAAACGCCAGCTGGAAGGGTTAGGTCAGAAAGGTGTACTGTTTGACCCATTTCAACCGCAGCCATGTCTACTTCGATAAACTCTGGAAGATCTTTAGGCTGACAAGTAACTTCAATTTCAGTTACGTGGTGCTCGGCAATACCGCCAGCTTTAACAGCAGCAGACTTCTCTTCGTTTACGAAGTGAAGTGGAACGTTAGTGTGTACGTCTTCACCAGCGATAACACGTTGGAAGTCAATGTGCATGATCTTTGGCTTGTACGGGTGGCGCTGCATGTCTTTTACTAGAACTTCAACAGGCTTTCCGTCTAGGTTCAAAGTAAGAACGTGAGAGTAGAACGCTTCAAAGTCAGCAGAGTTGTTAACTTTGTTGTGATCTAGTGTGATAGAAACGGGTGCTTCTTCACCACCGTAGATGATACCAGGAAGCTTATCTTCGCGACGTAGGCGGCGGCTCGCACCTTTCCCTAGGTCTGTACGAACAGAAGCGTCTAGGTTAAAAATTGCTTCAGACATTGTCTGTCTCCAATATATAAGTCTAATGGTGTGGGTTTTTGCGACCAAAACCCACTGTTAATTGGCGTTGAAAGCACTTAAATGAAACGCTTATAAAGCAAATTCACTTATTTAAAAGCACAATAAAACACCACCCCAAAATTCAAGGGCGGCGAATTCTAACACCACCTATAAAAACATACAATTATTACGTTTATAAAAAATACAGTTTGGCTTTGTACGCATGCTTTAATATACACGCTCCAGAACAACAATTAATATGCCCATACAAAAAAGCACGCCAAAGCGTGCTTTAGTTGTTTCAATATCCGTTTAGCGGGTAAGTACAATGCGATAGTGCGCTTTACCTTCACGTAATCTGTCTATGGCCTTATTAACGTCTTCAAACTTGAATGTCTCGGTGACAGGCTCAATATCGTGATGCGCCGCAAAGTCTAGCATGGTCTTGATAGTAGCAGGGCTGCCAACCGGCGAACCTGAAACGCTTTTCTGCCCGCCAATTAGATTAAATGCGCCAATGTCCAGCGGCTCTAATGTTGCACCAACGAAATGTAAGCGCCCCTTAGGCGCAAGCGTAGACAGGTATAGGTTCCAATCAAGCTTTACGTTTACCGTTGAAATAATTAAATCGAATCGCCCCTGAGCCTTTTTAATTTCATCTTCATCGCGACTATTAATCGTTTCTGACGCACCTAGCGATAGCGCCTCTTTTTCTTTTGACTCGCTAGAGGTGAAGGCTACGACTTTACAGCCCCATGCATTCAAAAATTGCAGGGCAAGGTGACCTAATCCGCCGATACCCACAACGCCAACCTCGCTTGTCGGGCTAATATTAAATTGTACCAGGGGGTTAAACACGGTAATGCCACCGCAAAATAAAGGTCCAGCTTTGGTGCTGTCTATCGATTCAGGTAAGGGGATAACAGCACGTGCCTGAGCGCGAACTTTGTCGGCGAAGCCACCGTGACGACCGCCAATGGTCATAGTCGCGCCGGCACATAAGTTGTGGTCACCCGCTTCACATGTTCGACAGCTATTGCAATAACTCGCGTGCCACCCTAACCCTACTCGCTGACCCACTTTCAATGATGTGACGTGGTCACCAATCTTACTTACTGTACCCACTACTTCATGTCCTGGTACGAAAGGAAACTCTGTTATTCCCCATTCATTATCCAGCATGCTTAAATCACTATGGCATATGCCACAGCTTTCAACGTCTATTTCAACGTCATGAGCACCAAGCTCACCGGGGTCGTATTCAAACTTCTCCAGCTTTCCACCGGCTTCTTTCGCTGCATATGCGTTTATCATTAATCTGTCCTTTTAGTGTTGATAAGGTCCTGCTGAGCAAAATGGCCCGCAGGTCCTCGGTACTCAGCGTACAATTCAGTTATCAAATTGCTACACTGCTCACTAAAAACTCGATCACTTAGTGGGTAGGCTATCAATGACCTTACTGGTATCCAATACCTTTACCGACGTCACTTGTAATACGGTGCCAAATTGAGTGAAGGTCATCAAATCAGGCTTGGGCGTGCCTTTAACTTCAACAATAAGACCATTCTTTTGATATGTTTCATCTAGACCGTGCAGGGTGTAACGGTCACCGTTCTCGGCAATAAAGGCATAAAAGCCGCCTTCAAGGTCTTTGTAAAAGATGCTGCCCTTCATTGTTACTTCACCTTTTGCATCGGCTTCCACAGCTTCCGCTTGTGTTACTGGTTCAGCGACGAGCTCTTTAGGTAAATCTTCATCGTTTTGCTGAATTTGTTCTTTTTTGTCAGTCATCGCAAGGTTCTCTTTCTTTTCTTCTTCTGCGCAGGCGCCTAGCAATGTCATAGACGCCAAGATAAGTACTAAGTTGAGTCGGTTAGTTTTCATTTTTTATTTCCTTTACCACGTAGTAGTACATTTATAATTTGTTGGGCTTGCAAAACGCAATTAACAAGCGCAACGTCATGCCGATCATTTATCTTTACTATGCTGCCTAGTCTTCCACGACGCCTAAGTAATTTCTACAAAAAATAAGTTGATTCATACACTTTTTTCACATTACTGATTTTACAAATCGTCTCCTACCCCAACGCTTTTACGTTTACCTTATACTCGGTTAGGGGTCGCTAAAATGCGCTAATCGACCCCGAGGTTTATTGTGACTATAAAGTGTTTTAACAACCTATGAATAGTCGGCTTAAACATATCGCAAAGCAAGATAAGTATATGATTTTCTTTATTTATTAAAGGCTTTCTTTTTTAAGTGAGTTTTCAATGAAAAATAGGCAATAATGTTGACGCGAAGTGATAGAGAAAGGCGTTTATCTGCTTCAACATTAGCGCCGCATTATTGCTACCTTTGTGGTTGGCATAGAGTCTGCTTCAACCTAAGTGAGTAATGACAACGAAAGCGTGTAAAAGGTTACATACTTTGTTGTCCGATAACGTACTAGTCATTTTACGTTAGGCTAAACGCCTAAATGGAGTGAATACCGTTAATAGTTGAAATGCTGTTAGCAGTTAACCCGTACGGCAACGTTTTTAAGGAGAGAAAATGAAGCATTTAAGCAAAATTTTAGCTGTATCGAGTTTGGCTCTTGCTGCAAGCGCCTGTGATGTGAATAAGACAGAGGAAGGCGAAATGCCTGATGTCGACGTAGATGCTGGCGAAATGCCAGAATACGAAGTAAAGAAAACAGAAGAAGGCGAATTGCCTGAGGCCGATATTGACGGTGGTGAACTACCGGAATATGAGGTAGACACGATGGATGTTGACGTGGATACAGAAACGAAGGAAGTTGAAGTGCCCGTGGTTGACGTTGAAATGCCTGAAGAAGACGACGATGACTCAGGTAACTAATTAGCGACCGTGCATAGACATTTTAGCGCCTGTGCATAGACATATGTAAAAAAGCGAGTGAAGTGGTCCGTTATAAGTGCCAGTTCACTCGCTTTTTAAATCTTATCGTTTGATGTTTAGTATTCAAACATCGCTGAAATTGATTCTTCGTTGCTAATACGACGAATAGTTTCAGCAAGCATTTCAGATAGTGTAAGCTGTTTAACTTTACCGATTTGCTTCATATCTGCGCTTAAAGGAATAGAGTCAGTCACGATAATCTCGTCAATAACCGATTCTTTAAGGTTGTTTGCCGCATTACCAGAGAAAATAGCGTGGGTAGCGTAAGCATAAACGCGACGAGCGCCATGTGCTTTAAGCGCTTCTGCTGCTTTCGCTAGCGTGCCGCCCGTATCAATCATGTCATCCACAATAATACAGTCTCTGTCTTTAACGTCACCGATAATATTCATTACCTGAGCCACGTTCGCCTTCGGACGACGCTTATCGATAATTGCTAGATCTGTGTCATTAAGAAGTTTAGCCGTAGCACGCGCACGTACAACACCGCCAATATCTGGAGAAACAACAACAGGATCGGCGAAATCACGTCTTACCATATCAGCAAGAAGGATAGGCGTACCGAACGCGTTATCTACAGGAACGTCAAAGAAACCCTGAATCTGTTCAGCGTGTAGGTCGATAGTCAATACGCGGTCTACGCCAACATTTGACAGGAAATCAGCCACTACTTTTGCAGTAATTGGCACCCTAGCTGAACGAACACGACGGTCTTGACGTGCATAACCAAAGTATGGAATTACCGCTGTAATACGACCAGCTGATGCGCGACGCAATGCATCGATCATCACAATAAGTTCCATTAGGTTATCGTTAGTAGGCGCGCACGTAGATTGGATAATAAAAACGTCCGAGCCACGGACGTTTTCATGAATTTCTACGCTGATTTCACCGTCACTGAAACGGCCAACTTTGGCATTTCCAAGTTTGGTGTAGAGGCGATCGGCAACTTTCTGGGCAAGTTCTGGTACGGCATTACCTGCAAAGAGCTTCATATCTGGCACAAGTGGTTCCTCAGTGCGTTGATAAAAGAGGTTTGGCTGGGGTAGCAGGACTCGAACCTACGAATGGCGGGATCAAAACCCGCTGCCTTACCAACTTGGCTATACCCCAATTTTTAAGTTCTTGTCCGATGTGGCGTACACGCTATCTTTGTTGTTCTAATTTGTCTAATAGTGGTGAGCGATTTACACCTTTTGCGACAAAACTCTGCCAAGTATCAGGCATTTTGGCCCTAACTTGTTCGGCTAAAGTGTAGTCAGAAAAAGTGGCAAACACGCTTGCACCTGTGCCCGTCATTCGCGACGGTGCGTAGTGTACCAACCACTGTAATAATTTTGCAACTTCAGGATAGCGATTAACGACTAATTGCTGACAATCATTGCGAGTTTTTTCAAATTCGTAGTCTTCCCAACGTATTGCCGGTGTATTTCTCGGCAAATCTGGCGAGGTGAAAACGTCAGCAGTGCTGATATGAACATTAGGCGTTGCAACTAAAAAGTAGTGTTCCTGTTGTGGGGCAGGGGTAATGTCTTCACCTACGCCAGCGGCAAATGCGGTTAAACCACGCACGAAAATGGGAACGTCAGCGCCAAGCGTTAACCCTAACGCCGACAATTCATCTTCACTAAGGCCGGTTTGCCACAGGTGATTAAGGGCAACCAAGGTAGTAGCAGCATTAGACGACCCGCCGCCAATGCCACCGCCCATAGGAAGGCGCTTATTCAACGAGATAACCGCACCTTTATTACATTGTGTTTTCTGTGCAAGTAATCGGGCCGCCTTGATAATGAGATTATCGTCGTCCGATACACCTTTTAACGGTATATTCATACGAATGGTGGGCGCGTTTCCCTCGGTACGTTCTTTGTCTGTGCCACTTGCCGCACTACAAGTAACGTCAAACGCCAGCTCATCGCCATAATCAAGCATTTGAAACAAGCTTTGTAGCTGATGGTATCCGTTGTCGTATCGGCCAAGTATATGCAGGAAAAGGTTTAGTTTCGCTGGGGAAGGCCACCAATCTTTTTGTTTTGTTTCTGATGAATTCACTACAGATTCCACTGATATATTTTAATTTTTAGCTGGGTATGCGCTGTGCTCGAAGCGGCGTCTTGCGTAAGGCTGATACTGTGGGGAAGCCAAACTGAGTCACCGTTGGCCATTTTAACGCTGCCGTAGTTTCCATAGGAAACTTTCCAGTTTTGACATGTTTTACAGTCGCTTTCTAACGTATCAACCAGCCCTTTTTCCGTTAGGGTAAATTTGTCGCCCTTAATAGGCAAACCCTTAACCCAAGATAAAAGTGGTTTAACGGGAATAACCATGCCGGTTATTTGATAGATGAGCGGTTCGGGAAGGGCGTCCACATAGGTTTCGCCGTCGGCTTCCAAGGTAGAGCCTTTATCCGACACATTTAATGAAACTAAGCTCACACCAAGAAAATTGGTTAATCGGAAATCAAAATCACCAGAATCGTTTTTCCAGACTAAATTAAGACTGGCCGCCTCTTTACCTTGGCGAAAGGCAATTTTTCCACGCATTTGCCACTGGTGCACATCGGCAACTTTTTCTAGCTGAGCCGTGAGGTTTACCGCATTTTCAGGGCCTTTGGGGGCAGTGGTACACGCGCTCAGAACAAAGCAAAGGGTGAACAAAATCGAAAATAAGCGAATCATTAAGGCCGAGTACCTGTTTAAAAATAAAACACATTTAGTTGTGCCATTATGGGAACACAGTTTCACCAACACTTTCAATCATTTTGGGTTTTTCGTACAATGCCGCTCCGACGTTGCCAGCACAGATTTTAATGACTTTACTCGCCCTCGGTATTAACCACAAAACAGCACCAGTAGCACTTCGCGAAAAAGTGGCTTTTACACCAGATTCTCTGGTGGAAGCGCTTGCGAGCTTAAAAAAGTTAGACGGTGTAGAAGAGTCGGTCATTGTTTCTACTTGTAATCGCACCGAACTTTATGTCAACACGCAAGACGAAAGCGGCCAAAAGCTTCTACATTGGTTAAGTGACTTTCACCATTTAGATGTAGAGGACATTGCAAACAACAGCTATGTTTTAACGCAAGATGAAGCCGTGAAGCATATTATGCGTGTGGCCAGCGGTTTAGACTCGCTTATTTTGGGTGAGCCGCAAATTTTAGGGCAAGTAAAACAAGCTTTCGGCGATGCCAAGCATTCAGGCATGATAAACAGTGAGTTTGATAAGCTGTTTCAGCATACGTTTTCCGTTGCCAAGCGCGTGCGAAGCGAAACGGATATTGGTGCAAATGCAGTGAGTGTGGCTTATGCCGCAGTACAGCTGGCAAAACACATCTTCGCCGAGTTACCTAAACGCTCGGTATTATTAGTGGGTGCGGGTGAAACCATAGAGTTGGTCGCGCAGCATTTGAAAGAGCAGGGCGTTAGTTGTTTGGCCGTGGCAAACCGAACAGTGGCGCGCGCAGAGGCGTTAGCAGAAACGTTAGACGCCAGTGTGTATACCTTGTCACAAGTGCCAGAGCATCTTAAAGACTTCGATATTGTGATAAGCTCGACGGCTAGCCAACTGCCGCTGATAGGCAAAGGCATGGTAGAAAAAGCACTTAAACAGCGCAGAAATATGCCGATGTTTTTGGTTGACCTTGCTGTTCCACGGGATATTGAATCGGAAGTTAACGAGTTAGGCGATGCCTATCTTTATACCGTTGATGACTTACAGCACATTGTTCAAAAGAACTTAGAAAACCGCGAACAAGCCGCAAAAGAAGCGGAAAAACTCATCGACAAACAAGCTGGCGACTACATGACATGGAAACAGTCGCAGCAATCGATAGATTTAGTTAGACAATATCGCCAAAAAGGCATGGCACAGCGTGACGATATTGTAGAAAAAGCCAAGGCGCAGTTAGCAGAAGGCAAAAATGCCGAAACAGTACTAGAAGAAATGGCGTATAAACTAACCAATACGCTGTTGCACCCTACGACGTTGGCGTTACGCGAAGCTGCCATGCACGATGACCCGGCATTAAGCCGCTGGATGGGACAGGCATTAGATTTATCTGACTTTTCGTCAGACAATAATAAATAAGGTAATAAAAAGCATATGAAAGAGTCGGTAGTTAGGAAACTCGAACACTTAGTCGAGCGTTTCGAAGAAGTTCAGGCGCTGTTAGGCGACCCTGAAGTTATCGGCGATCAAGATAAGTTTCGCAACTTGTCCAAAGAGTTTAGCCAGTTAGAAGATGTTGTTGCCGGGTTTAATGCCTATCAACAGGCACAAGAAAACTTGGCATCTGCGCAAGAAATGCTAAATGAAGACGACGCCGAGATGCGCGAAATGGCACAAGAAGAGATGAAAGAAGCGAAGGGCGAAATAGAGCGCCTTGAAACTGAACTTCAAGTCTTGCTTTTGCCTAAAGATCCTAACGACGATAATAACTGCTTCTTGGAAATCCGCGCTGGGGCGGGTGGTGATGAGGCGGCTATTTTCGCCGGTGACCTTTTCCGTATGTACAGTCGTTATGCAGAGAGTCGCGGTTGGCGTGTAGAGTTGGTGAATGCAAACGAAAGCGAACACGGCGGCTACAAAGAAGTGGTTGCTAATGTTAGTGGTGATGGCGTTTACGGTGTGTTGAAATTCGAATCAGGCGGTCACCGCGTACAGCGCGTACCAGAGACCGAGTCACAAGGGCGTATTCATACCTCCGCGTGTACCGTTGCGGTACTGCCAGAAATTCCTGAGTCAGAAGCCATTGAAATTAACCCAGCAGAGCTTCGAATCGATACATTTCGTGCATCTGGTGCTGGTGGTCAGCACGTTAATAAAACTGACTCAGCTATCCGTATTACTCACTTGCCAACAGGCTTAGTGGTTGAATGTCAGGACGAGCGTTCGCAGCACAAAAACCGTGCTAAAGCGATGTCAGTACTGCAAGCTCGCCTAAACCAGATTGAAGAAGAAAAACGCGCTGCAGAAGAGGCGTCTACCCGTAAGAGCTTAGTGGGTAGCGGCGATCGTTCTGAGCGTATTCGCACTTATAACTTTCCCCAAGGTCGCGTTACCGATCATCGTATCAACTTAACCATCTATCGATTAGATGAAGTGGTAGAAGGCGATTTGAAGCAGCTTGTCGACCCCATTCTGCAAGAGCATCAAGCCGACTTGTTGGCGTCACTGTCTGACGAATAACATGCGTATAGACCAAGCCCTTGCTTGGGCGGTAAAGCAGTTAGAGGGTGGTGAGTCACCCTCTGTCGATGCGAAAGTTATGTTGGCTGACATTCTGGGTAAGTCCCAAACCTACCTTTTTACCTGGCCTGATAAAACCCTAACCCCCTCCCAAATTGCGCAATTTGAAGACGCAATTGAAAGACGCAGAGCCGGAGAGCCTGTTGCCTACATTATTGGTAAACGAGACTTTTGGACTCTCTCGTTGTTTACGTCGTCTCACACACTTATTCCACGCCCTGATACCGAGGTGTTGGTTGAACACGTGATTAACTGGGCGACAGGCAATGTCAGCGCCAACACGCCGAATAAGCCACCGTTGTCTATTTGTGATTTAGGGACCGGAACAGGTGCCATTGCACTGGCGCTAGCCAGTGAATTACCCCAAGCATCGGTTATTGGTGTGGACTTTTTACCCGATGCGGTAGCGCTCGCCAAACGCAATGCAAATAGTAACAAAATAGAAAATGCTCGTTTTATGCAAAGCGATTGGTTTAGCGCATTACGGGGCCATACGTTTGACATTATCGTTTCCAACCCGCCTTACATCGACGAAACCAGCCCTTATCTGAATGAAGGGGACGTACGTTTTGAACCGAAAAGCGCGTTAACGTCTGGCGATTCGGGGCTAAGCGACATCAAGCACATCATATCTCATGCTTCCACATACCTTAATAGTAATGGGTTGTTAGCTTTTGAGCATGGTTTTGACCAGGGCGATGCGGTGAAAGCACTGCTTCAAACATCAGGTTTTGTAAACGTGAAAACAATCAAAGACTACGGTAATAATGACCGGGTTACCTTAGGCCAGTGGCCGTAACAGGTTATTGTCTTTTCTCATCGCTACCCCGTTGTGGCTACATTAAATGTGCAAACTTGCTAATATTTCGTTTTGCATTAGTATTTGATAGTCAAACTGTTTGGCAAAAGCGCTAAGTTAAAAAAAACCTTACACTACAGGACGTACCAGATGAATGATGACTTTCTTTTCGCTGATGACGATAATGAAAACGAACAAGAAGATCTCGGTAGCTGGAAGGTCCTAATTGTTGACGATGAGCCAGAAGTACATGCGGTTACCAAACTTGCGCTAAACGATTTTAGTTTAAACGGCAAAACGTTGGAATTTGTAAGTGCCTACAGCGGCGAAGAAGCTAAGGCTATTTTCAAAGCACATAACGACATAGCCGTTGTTTTACTTGATGTTGTAATGGAAGCCGACGACGCAGGCCTTCAGGTTGCAGACTACATTCGAAACGAACTTGATAATCACTTTACTCGCATCATTTTAAGAACCGGCCAGCCAGGTCAAGCCCCTGAAAAAGACGTCATCATCAACTACGATATTAACGACTACAAATCTAAGACAGAACTCACTGCACAAAAGCTTTTTACCGTTATTATCGCGGCCCTTCGCTCGTATCGAGACATTATTGTTATCGAAGAAAACCGGCGGGGACTAGAGAAAATCATCGATGCTTCAGTGGATTTATTTTCGTCTCGTTCACTTGAAAGGTTTATGCAGGGCATTATTCAACAGCTCGCCTCTATTCTTGGATGTTCAAAGGATGCGGCTTACATTACAACAGCCGTAGCGACAACATCGCGCACAATAAACGCGTTCAATAGTCACATTGGCGAAGATGAATTGTATGTATTTGCCGGAAATGGCGAGTATGCCAGTAAAGAGGGCGTGCCGCTCAAAGAGGCGATCAGCGCGCAAGAGTATGCCCTATGTGTTAAAGCAATGCGGGAAAAGCAGATTGTTTATGCTGACGATCACGTGGTCGCATACTGCAATAGTAAAAGTCACAACGGTGCGCTTCTGTATCTTTCTGGGTTGCCGCGCCGAATAGGCGAGAGTGACCGACATTTAGTAAAACGCTTTTCTGATAGCGTGCAGCTGGCCTTCGACAATGTGTTAAAAACTGTTGATGTGGAAGCCACGCAAAAAGAGATTATAGAGCGTTTAGGCAAAGCGCTAGAACATGAGGCCCATGGCTCGAATAATTTAACAAGAATGGTAGAAATGGCCCAAGTGCTAGCGCAAAAGGTAGGGCTTAATGAACCCGAGGCACATGCATTACGCCTTGCGGTACCACTTCTTGATATTGGTACCTCAATAGTACCTAAGTCTATACTTCAGAAATCGTCGCCTTTATCCGACGAGGAAGTGTTTAAAATTAGGCAACACGCCGAATTCGGTTATCAAATCTTACAAGATTCAAGTCGTCCTACCATCCAGATGGCGGCCATGCTTGCCAAGCAACACCATGAAAGGTGGGACGGTAAAGGCTATCCAGAGGGACTAAAAGGGGAAGAAATCGACATTAGAAGTCGTATTGCCACCTTAGTTGATGTATTTGATGCGCTGTTAAATGAGCGCCCTTACAAGCCTGCGTGGACCATAGATAAAGTAGTAGCTGTATTACAAGAGGAAAACGGTAAACACTTTGACCCCCAGCTCGTTGAGTACGTACTTGAGGACTTACCTGCATTTATAGCAATACAAGCGCGTTATCCCAATAAGACGTAGCCCATCTTTAAAACAAAGGAAAGTGCGTTATTTACATTATTTTATACGCTACAATATGCCCTGAAACAGGCGCTAAACAAACAATAAAACAGGTGCTAAAAAGCACCTGTTTTTATTTGAAGCTGACTGCACATAAATTATAACTTAATTTGGCTTACGTCTTATAAAGATACAATTTATAACAGTAATAGGCCGCATACTTATAAAAATAGGAATTAGATATGTACATGATGGCAAAACACCTCCACTTGACTGCTGTAGGCTTAAGTATCTTATTTTTTATCTTCCGCTTTATTTGGAGTCAGTTCGACGCCACGGCGTTGTCTAAAAAATGGGTTAAAATTCTTCCCCACATTATTGATACCGTTTTACTTGCCAGCGCGATATGGCTGTGCTTTATCCTGTCTCAGTACCCAATAGTTAACCCGTGGCTTACGTTTAAAGTTATAGGCGTAGTGCTTTACATTGTTTTTGGCTTGTTTGCGCTTAAAAAAGCCAAAACAGCCCTGGCTAAATGGGGCTTTTTCGTGGCAGCGCTGGCTGTACTCATGGCAACGGCCATGGTCGCGGTTACCAAACAACCTCTTTTTTAAGATTAAAGGGAAAATAAATAATGTCTGAATCTCAACAGATTATTAATGTTGGCAACGTAGAGGTGGCAAATCACTTGCCGTTCGTACTTTTCGGTGGAATGAATGTGCTTGAGTCTCGGGATCTTGCCATGCGTATTGCCGAGCATTATGTTGAAGTTACCCAGAAACTGAATATTCCTTACGTTTTCAAAGCGTCCTTTGATAAAGCAAACCGTTCATCGGTAACCTCTTACCGCGGTCCGGGTATGGACGAAGGCCTTCGCATTTTCGAAGAAATCAAGTCGACGTTCAATGTGCCTCTTATCACTGACGTACACGAACCGCATCAAGCCGCGCCAGTAGCGGACGTGGTTGACGTAATTCAGTTGCCTGCATTTTTAGCGCGTCAAACTGATTTGGTTGTTGCGATGGCAAAAACAGGTGCTGTAATTAACGTTAAAAAGCCACAGTTCTTAGCGCCCCATGAAATGCGTCATATCATTGGCAAGTTAGGGGAAGCTGGCAACGATAACGTTATCCTTTGTGAACGCGGCAGTTGCTTTGGCTACAACAACCTTGTAGTGGATATGTTGGGTATGGACGCAATGAAAGAATATGCGCCAGTAATATTTGACGCGACGCACGCGTTACAGATGCCGGGGGGACGTGCAACTTCAGCGGATGGACGCCGTGCTCAGGCGGCTCAGTTAGCGAGAAGTGGCATGGCTTTAGGGCTAGCAGGGCTATTTATTGAAGCTCACCCAAATCCAGATGAGGCATTGTGCGATGGACCGTGTGCATTACCGCTTGCAAAGTTGGAGCCGTACTTACAGCAAATGAAAGCGCTAGATGAGTTGGTAAAAGGGTTCGACGCGTTAGATACGAGTAATACCTAAGCAAACATGATGGCGTATGCCGGTGCAAGCACCGGCATGCGTATCAGGTGTGTGAGTAGCTTATTCTGCTTCCGTTGCCTCTGTAGCGATTAAGCGCTCTTCACTTTTTGTCATAGCTAACAGGTTCTTGTGAAGCTGAACCTGAATCTCTTCAGCAAGAATTGCTTTCGATTGTTTTTTCACAACGATGTGCGCATCGTTTTCTGGCAAAACATCAGCCATTTTAACGCTGGTCATTGCCGTGTTGATTAATGATTGTAGATTGATCTTTTCTGGCTGTGCGTTAGCATTTGCAGCAGCACTTGCGAAAGCCATTACCGAAACACTGGCAAGTAGTAGTTTTTTCATTTTCACACCTAATAAAAATAATTAATAAATTGTTGGTTAATGTTAATGCGCTTAACAATTAATCATCATAAAATGCTGAAATTAAATGTCGTTTCTTAATTTCGGGTAAATTATAGACAGTTGGTGGTGAAAAATAAAACGAGCAAAAGTATGGGGTGTCATTAGAAAAACTAATGCATCTGTCATGCTTCGGTCACACTGGATTAAAAACATTTTATGCACCGACGTTTACCCCCTCTAAACGCTTTGAAAGCATTTGAAGCAGCGGCCCGCCATTTGAGCTTTACCAAAGCGGCAGATGAGCTGTTTGTTACGCAAGCTGCCGTAAGTCATCAGATAAAGGCACTTGAAGATTTTTTATCGATGAAGCTGTTTTTGCGACGCAATAGAACGCTGCTGTTAACTGAAGAGGGGCAGGCGTACTTTTTAGAACTCAAAGACATCTTTAAAAACTTGCAAGACGCTACCGAAAGGCTGCTTGCTAAAGGAAGTAAGGGCGCCATTACTGTTGCTATGCCACCGAGCTTTGCAAGCCAATGGCTGGTGCCGCGCATTCACAAGTTTAGTTTGGCGCACCCAGATATTGACGTTCGTATAAAAGCCGTCGACTTTGACGAGGGCTTTTTGGAAGATGACGTAGACGTGGCGATATACTACGGCAAGGGGCGCTGGGCTGGGCTTCAAGCCGACCAGCTGCACAAGGAATTTCTAACGCCGCTATGCTCACCATTGCTTTTTCAAGGCCCTAAGCCCTTGTCGAGCTTGTCTGATTTACGCCATCACGTATTGCTTCACGACTTAAGCCGCACGGCTTGGAAAAATTGGTTGAAGCACGTGGGCGTGGTTGGCGTTAATGTGAACCAAGGCCCAGTTTTCAGCCACTCAATGCTGGTATTGCAAGCTGCCGCACTAGGTCAAGGCATTGCGTTAGGGAATACGGTTTTAGCAAGGCCAGAAATTGAAGCAGGTCGCCTAGTCATGCCGTTTGAAGAAAGAGTAGAGAGTCGAGATGCATTCTATTTAGTGTGCGAAGAATCACAAGCTGAACTGGGTAAGATTGCGGCATTCAGAGACTGGATCTTAGCGTTAGTGGAAGCAGAACAAGAGGACCTGTTGTAATTATGACAACTGTGGACAACAAAGCCGAATCACACACTTTCGATATTGAAGTGCATCACGCGAATAATCCTGTTGCCTGTCTCGTTTTAGGGCATGGTGCTGGCGCGGGCAAAGAGCATGACTTTATGCAAGATATGGCGCAAGCGCTTGTTTCAAAGGGGATCGCTGTGGTGCTTTTTAACTTCCCTTACATGCAAACTATTAGGTCAACAGGTAAGCGCAGGCCCCCAGATAAGGCAGAAAAGCTTATGGCCCACTTCGATGCGCTGATAGAGCATTGCAGTAAACGTATTGAGGCGCTGCATAATATGCCTGTGTTCATCGGGGGCAAATCGATGGGCGGGCGAATGGCCACCATGGTGTATGAATCGGTAAGCAATGTGAAAGGGGCGATAGCATTAGGCTACCCATTTCACCCCCCAGGCAAGCCTGACAAAACTCGAACAGAACATTTATTATCTGCTACTAAGCCCCTTATTATTATTCAAGGCGAACGAGATACGTTTGGAACAAAAGCTGAAGTAGAAAGTTACGCATTGCCATCAGAAATCCAATGCGCGTTTTTAGAAGATGGCGATCACAGTTTCAAACCGCGAAAGGCGAGCGGCAAGACGCAACAAGAACATATTGAAAAAGCGGCCACACTTACGGCGGCGTTTATTAACCAAGTAGTGAACACATAATTTGATGAAAAACGAGAATCTCAGAGGAGGCGTGCTGGCCAAGCCGTTTCTTTTAGCTGGCGCACTCTTCGCAGGGCTGGCGGTTATATTAGGCGCTTTTGCAGCCCACGGATTAAAAGGGGTGTTAACGGCACAACAGCTAAGTACCTTTGAAACTGGCGTACGCTATCAAATGTACCATGCCTTAGCAGTGCTTCTACTGCCTGCATTATCTAACTATATCTCAAGTAAATGGGTTAATCGTGTCGCGCTATGTTTTGTTATTGGCTGCGTTTTATTTAGCGGAAGTTTATACGCCTTATCAATTAGCGGCATAAAATGGTTTGGACCGATAACGCCACTAGGCGGATTGTTTTTTATCATTGGATGGGCGCTATTACTGGTGGGTCTTTTAGTTACGGGAAATACGGATAGCCAGAGCCAAGGGAATAACCTGCAAGGAGGCGATGATGTCTGATACCAGTATTTTAGCTTATTGCCGCCCAGGCTATGAAAATGACACGGCGAATGAACTTACGTCACGTTATGGCGAAGCCGGTTTTTACGGTTATCCAGTATCAAAGAAAAACAGCGGCTTTGCACACTATCACTTGTATGACGCTGCCCAGCTTGAGCAAACGGTGACACAGTTTGCCGTTCAAGACAGCATCTTTCCTCGCCAGCTAGTGGCTGTATTTGCTGCAATCAATGACGTGGAAAAAGAAGATAGGGTGGGCCAAGTGCTTGATGCCCTGAAAGAGGTAGAAAAGCCGTTTTCTATCTTTGGCGCTGTTGATGTGGAATACCCTGACACCGAGGAAGGGAAAACCCTTGCTAAATTTTGCCGCAAGTTTACTGTGCCACTGCGCCAAGCTTTGAGGAAAGCGGGGTGGCTAACCGCTAAAGAAAATTTGGGCAAACCTAAACTACATATTTTCTTTGCGTCATTTGAAATTTGTTATATTGGCTATACATTACCCAGTCACGCTAGCCGCGACCATTTAGGTATTTGCCGTTTGAAGTTTCCCAGTGATTCGCCAAGTCGCTCTACGCTTAAGTTAGAAGATGCACTGGTTAACATGCTAAGCGATAAACAACAATCTAAGGTACTTCGAAGTGGTGGGCGAGCTGTGGACTTAGGGGCGTGCCCGGGCGGCTGGACGTATCAGCTTGTTAAACGAGGGATGTATGTTGAAGCCATTGACAATGGGCTAATAGCCGATAGTTTAATGAGCACAGGGTTAGTTGAACATCATGCAGCAGACGGCTTTACTTATCGACCACAATTTGGTCGTGTAGATCTACTTGTATGTGATATGATAGAACAACCCGATAGAGTAGCGAAGCTGATGGGTGATTGGTTGGTAAAACACTGGGCCACTCATGCTATCTTTAACTTAAAGCTACCTATGAAGCGGCGTTATGAAACAGTAGTTGAAGCCATGACGTCGTTAAATAGCCGTTTAGATGCCCTAGACGATGCATTTGCGGTGAAGGTGAGGCATCTCTACCACGACAGAGATGAAGTTACAGTAACAATTGTTCGCACTTCAAAAGATGAGGTGTGATTTTGTTATTTTTCAAAAAAGTGTCATAACTGTTTAAGTTTTTGATATTTATAGAAAAGAATTAATGCTGGTACGGATTTTAGTAAACGTATTTAAGGTTTATGCTAAAAAAGGTGTAAATCTGGTACAGAAATCCTTTATAATCCGGCCGTTTTTTTACTCTGAACCAATGAAAGTGAACTAATGTCAGACTTATCTCATTACAGAAACATTGGTATTTTCGCCCACGTAGACGCGGGTAAAACTACCACAACAGAACGTATCTTGAAGCTTACTGGTAAAATCCATAAAACTGGTGAGGTTCACGATGGTGAATCAACAACTGACTTCATGGAGCAGGAAGCTGAGCGTGGTATTACCATCCAGTCAGCGGCAACAACCTGTTTCTGGAAAGATCATCGCATGAACATCATCGATACTCCGGGACACGTTGACTTTACAGTTGAAGTATATCGTTCACTTAAAGTACTAGACGGCGGTATCGGTGTATTCTGTGGTTCTGGCGGTGTTGAGCCTCAGTCAGAAACTAACTGGCGTTATGCTAACGAATCTGGCGTAGCACGCTGTATTTTCGTTAACAAACTAGACCGTATGGGTGCAGACTTCTACCGTGTTGTTGGCCAAGTTAAGAAAGTACTTGCTGCTAACCCACTAGTAATGACGCTTCCAATCGGTATCGAAGACGAGTTTACAGGTGTTGTAAACCTTCTAGACATGAAAGCGTACATCTGGGATGACACAGGCCTTCCTGAGAACTACGAAGTAGTAGATATCCCAGAAGATATGGTTGAGAAAGCGAACGAGTACCGTGAGCAACTAATCGAGACTGCTGTTGAGCAAGACGACGACCTAATGATGGCTTACATGGATGGCGAAGAGCCGTCTCTAGAAGACATCAAGCGTTGTATCCGTAAGGGTACTCGTGACCTAGCGTTCTTCCCAACATACTGTGGTTCTGCATTTAAGAACAAAGGTATTCAGCTAGTTCTTGATGCGGTTATCGACTTCCTACCTTCTCCAACAGAAGTAGACCCACAGCCTCTTACAGATGAAGAGACTGGTGAACCTACTGGTGAAGTAGCAACAGTATCTACTGACGAGCCGTTCCGTGCGCTTGCGTTCAAAATCATGGACGACCGTTTCGGTGCCCTAACGTTTATCCGTATCTACTCTGGTGTGCTTAACAAGGGTGACACTATCCTTAACAGCGCCACTGGTAAGACTGAGCGTATCGGCCGTATGGTTGAGATGCACGCTGATGAGCGTACTGAACTTACTTCTGCACAAGCGGGTGACATCCTAGCTGTTGTTGGTATGAAGAACGTTCAAACTGGTCACACGCTATGTGATCCGAAGAATGCTTGTACACTAGAGCCAATGATCTTCCCTGAGCCAGTAATCTCGATTGCTGTTAAGCCAAAAGACAAAGGCGCTAACGAAAAGATGTCTATCGCTATCGGTAAACTAGTAGCAGAAGATCCATCTTTCCAAGTTGAAACAGACGAAGATTCAGGCGAAACCATCCTTAAAGGAATGGGTGAGCTTCACCTTGACATCAAAGTAGACATCTTGAAGCGTACTTACGGCGTTGAACTAGAAGTGGGTCAGCCTCAGGTTGCATACCGTGAAACTATCACGCTACCTGTTGAAGACAGCTACACGCACAAGAAGCAGTCTGGTGGTTCTGGTCAGTTCGGTAAGATTGATTACCGCATCAAGCCAGGCGAAACTAACTCTGGCTTCAAGTTCACATCTACAGTTGTGGGTGGTAACGTACCTAAAGAATTCTTCCCTGCAATCGAAAAAGGTTTCGCAGGTATGATGGAAGTAGGTCCTCTAGCGGGTTACCCAGTACTAGACGTTGAAGTTGAACTATACGACGGTGGTTTCCACGCAGTTGACTCATCAGCAATCGCGTTTGAAATTGCAGCGAAAGGTGCATTCCGTCAGTCAATGCCAAAAGCAGGTCCTCAAATTCTTGAGCCTGTGATGAAAGTTGACGTATTCAGCCCAGAAGACAACGTGGGTGACGTAATCGGTGACCTTAACCGTCGTCGTGGTATGATCAAAGACCAAGAAGCTGGCGCTACTGGCGTTCGCATCAAGGCTGACGTACCTCTATCTGAAATGTTTGGTTACATTGGTCACCTACGTACTATTACATCTGGTCGTGGTCAGTTCTCTATGGAATTCAGCCACTACTCAGCATGTCCTCAGAACGTAGCTGATAAAGTTATTGAAGAAGCGAAAGCACGTAAAGCAGCTAAGTAATTAGCCTTTGCGAGCGTTAGTTAGCTTAAGTTAGCTAACGCTTCGAGATACACTAAAAAGCCGGTCAATAGACCGGCTTTTTTTGTTTGCCCAGCGAAGCTGGCAAACCCGTCAGGTTGAAAGAAACCTGAATCACCCTGACTGAGGGGAAGATAATCCGAATGGCAAGGGCGNTGTTGGCCAACGNNAGGGTCTGAAGGA
>NZ_CACSIG010000038.1:0-1421 GCF_902705815.1 Alteromonas infernus | reverse complement strand
CGCTAGGTCGTCTTTGTGGCTAGCTTTCTCGGTTGTTTTAACCGCTTTAGCAACGTGCTTTTCTTAAACACCTCAACGCCAACATTCAACATCACCAGCTTTCTAAACTCGCTCTTTTATCCAGCAATGTCGTTAACATCTGGCATTTCGCACAGGGTTGTTTTATCTTAATTTCAACAATTTAAATAAGTGGCCTTATCGGCTAGTGGTGGCAGCAAAGCTGCGTACTTTCCTTTGTACGCCTAACAAAACGCTGTTGGCACTCCCTTCGGTCGCTGGGACGCTAACACGTGGGCTGGCTCGCTTCGCTCGGATTTTAGCCCACGTGCTAGCGCCCCAAAGCTTAGTGTTATATGCTTCTACGATATGGATATTTTAATTGGTTGAATTAGCTTTAATAGCAGTAGCTGCAACTATCCTAAATGCGTTAACTGTAGAGTTTCATTGCAGGCTTCAAATTCGCCATATAGCTAAACAAAGAACAGTTTCTAATTTGATTAAGCATTATCTTTTAATGCTACCTTTTATTTTCGGCATGCTGCTCTTCCTATCTATTATTCAAACCAAAATTAACCAATTGGGTATCAGCTCTATTAGAGAATCTCTGTTGTTATTGGGTTTGGTTGTTCTTTTTTTGTCGCCTTTTATCTATATCATGGACTGGCGCTATCCAGGTTTAGTCAGCAAAATGGAAATCTGGAGAAAAGGAGTATCAGATTAAATGCAAATTCTAGGTAATTTTAGGGACGCACATAACAAAAAAATCAAGTCACTCACTGCGTTCGCTGGGACGCATACATGCGGGGCGGCTTCGCCATTATGCCCCACATGCTTGCGCCCCTTATTTAAAAGTTATGTGCCAGGAGAGTAAGATTAGTGCCAAGTAAACGTTTTGCATTTGTATCGGCCTTATGGAGCTTTCTTCCTAGTGCTTTAGTTATTCTGTTATTTGCTTTAACTGATATAGACCTGTATCAGAAAACATCTCAAGCAGCAGAGGGCTATCAATCTTTATTCTTTTTTGCGCCAATAATTTTATTACTTTTTGTTATTTATCACACAATTGTTGGCTATATCCAAACCACAATAAAGCAGCCTAAATTTTTGTTAGCTTTGCTATCTTCAATAGTCGCATCCGTGCCTTTTCCTCTTTTGGTAGCTTTGTCAAAATCAAATGCGACACAAGACGAGCGTTTAGCTCTTGTTCTTACGGCACTCGTAATCTTTGGCTTATTTTGGCTTTCTTTATTTACAGGTTCTTGTTATCAATGCCTTAAAATAAAAGGGCATAACCAGCATGGCACATAACAAAAAAATTAAGCCACTCACTTCGTTCGCTGGGACGCATACATGCGGGGCGGCTTCGCCATTATGCCCCACATGCCTGCGCCCCTTATTTAAAAGTTATNTGNCAAGAGNNT
>NZ_CACSIG010000037.1:0-35971 GCF_902705815.1 Alteromonas infernus | reverse complement strand
CTTGGCACACATTTGAAATAATATGGATCAAGGAATTGTAGGCAGCATTTTTACTGTCATCGTCTTTGTAAGCTTCATCGGTGTTGTGTGGTGGGCGTTTAGCGGCCGCAACAAGAAGAAATTCGACGAAGCAGCAAACTTACCGTTTGCAGACGAAGAAAAAGAAAAATCAAAAGAAGATTAGCAGGAGTCTCGAACTCATGAGTATGTTTTGGACAATTTGGATTTCAGTGATAACCCTAGGGTTAATCATTGGTTGCTACTTCCTTCTACGCTGGACCCTTGCGAACAAGACCGGTGTACCTGAAGGTGAGTCAATGGGCCACAAATTCGATGGTATTGAGGAGTTGAATAATCAACTTCCTCGCTGGTGGACAATTATGTTCTACATGACCATCGTTTGGGGCTTTTTATATCTAGCGCTTTATCCTGGCCTAGGTGCATATGAAGGTATTTTGGGTTGGAAGAGTTCTAACCAAAATATTCAGTCGCTAGAAGAGTCAGTTCAGGCGCGTATTGACGCAAAAGAGCAAGGCTACCTAGTGGAGTATGACCGTGAACTTGATTTCGCTGCTGAGAAGTTCGACCCGATCTTCGAAGCCTACGCGCAAGTTCCTGTTGAAGAACTGGCTAAAGACCCAGAAGCAAATAAAGTAGGTCAGCGTTTATTCCTACAAAACTGCTCTCAGTGTCACGGTTCAGATGCACGTGGTCAGAATGGCGGCTTCCCTAACCTAACGGACAACGACTGGTTGTACGGTGGTTCAGGTGCGAAAATCGTAGAAACCCTTACGCTTGGTCGTCAAGCAGCAATGCCTGCATGGCTTGATGCTATGGGTGAAGACGGTATCGAAGAAGTCGTTAACTATGTACTTAGCTTAAGCGGTCGCGATGTAGACCCACAGCTTGCTGAAGCGGGTAAAGCGCGTTTCGCAGCATGTGCGGCATGTCACGGTATGGACGGTAAAGGTAATCAGGCACTAGGTGCACCAAACCTTACTGACAATATCTGGCTATACGGCGGCAGCCACAGAGCGGTCACTGAAACACTAACTTATGGTCGTAACGGTGTAATGCCTTCATTCAAGAAAACCTTGGGTGATGATAAAATTCACGTAGTTGCGGCATACGTTTACAGCCTTTCAAATGATTAATGATTTAAATCATTAAATATCTCAAAAAGCCTCGTTACTACGGGGCTTTTTTTATGAGAAAATACAGACATATAATTTGCGTACGCTACAACGTTATAAAACGCGTATTTGTCGCTTAGCAGCACGTAGCACACATCCTATTTTAACTAACGTAAATAGTATAAATGCCTATATCCAACGCCATAGTTATGGTTATTGCTTTAACTGAGTTCTGTTTAAGCAGTATTAATACCTATGTTGTTAGCGTAGTAACCACGAGAAAAGTTGAATGAATAGACCCTGGTATAAAGAGTTTTGGCCCTGGTTTTTAATTGCCGTCCCTATCATTACCCTTATTATGGGTGGTGTACTGTTAAACCTAGCCATTTCCACTGAAGATAGTTTAGTGGTCGACGATTACTACAAAGAAGGGAAAGCGATTAATGCGCGCTTGGATAAAGAAGCCATAGCCCGTCGCATGAATATCACTACCGACTTGACCATTAAAGATGGAAGTATTGCCCTTGAGTTTCACTCTGGCATTCCACAAGACGGCAATGCGGTGAAACTTAACTTCTATCATGTAACGCTTGAAGAGCGTGATGTCAGCGTACTACTTAGCCGCGATGCTAGTGGTATCTACCGAGGGTATGTTGAAGAAAGCCTCGACGGCAAGTGGCGGGTCTCACTTACGCCTATTGACGATAGCTGGAAAATTCAAAATATCCTCTACCTTCCCCACGCTGGCAAAATGAAATTCAATCCATAATGGCCACGCACGACTGTTATCACTGTGGCCTGCCCATTGCGAGTCACGAGGAAGGAAAGTTTAATACAGTTATTCTAGGTCAGCAGCGCGATATGTGCTGCCCAGGCTGCTTAGCTGTTGCCGAAGCAATCGTAGACAACGGGCTTGAAGACTACTATCAATTCAGAACTGAGCCTGCGCAAAAATCTGACGATGGGATTCTTGAGACCCTCGATAAATTAAAAGTTTATGACGACCCGTCACTGCAAGAAGAATTTGTGTTCGAGGAAGGTCAAGATAAACAAATTCAACTGACCCTTGAGGGTATTACGTGTGCTGCTTGTGGCTGGCTTATTGAAAAGCAGCTGTCTAAGGTAGAAGGCATAAAGCAAGTGGCGGTCAACGTACAAGAGCGCCGCGCACTGGTTACTTGGTCTCCATTTCAAATCAAACTTAGCCAAATTCTTTCTACGCTCAAACGAATCGGCTACGTTGGCTCGCCTTTCCACCCCGATGAACACGAAGCCAGCTATAAGCGAGAACAAAAAACATTTTTAAAAAAACTGGGGCTTGCCGGCATCATGACTATGCAGGTGATGATGCTAATGACCGGGCTTTATTTCGACTGGTTCGGGGCTATAGAACTTGAAACTCGTCAGTATTTCTACTGGGTAGCCCTGACACTTACCACCCCTGTAGTGCTTTATTCAGGCAGTACGTTTTATGTAGGCGCAGCAAAAGCCCTAAGTGCAAGAACAGTTAATATGGATGTGCCGGTCTCACTGGCTATTTTCGGCACCTATATTGCGGGAATTCGCTCTACGGTACTAGAGCAAGGTGAAGTGTATTTCGAATCGATCTGTATGTTCATCTTTTTGTTGCTACTCAGTCGCTTTTTAGAGCATCGCAGCCGTCAACGTGCTGCGCAAATATCCGCCAATATGATGCAATACGTGCCTGTGTCTGCCACTAAGCTAGAAGCTAACGACAGCGTAACAGAATGTTTAGCAAAGCAGTTAAAAATAGATGACATTGTGCTGGTTAAGCCAGGGGAAACCATTCCCATAGACGGTTTGGTAACACAAGGGAGCGCTGCCGTTGACGAGTCGATGCTTACCGGCGAATTCAATCCGGTGCGAAAGTCAGCCAATAGCACCGTTTATGGCGGTACTGTTTGTCAGGACGGCACATTAACGGTAAAAGTTACTCAGACACTTAAAAATGCGTTGGTAAATCAAATTGTCCGCCTTCAGGCAAGCGCTATGGCGAGTAAGCCTAAAGCGGCACAATTAGCCGATAACTTTTCCCGTTATTTCGTGAGCGCCGTACTGGTTATCTCAGCGTTAACTTACGGGTTTTGGTACGTAAACGGCAGTGACGATGCCTTTTGGATCACTATATCTGTGCTGGTAGCAACCTGTCCTTGCGCGTTAGGTTTAGCCACGCCTTCAGCGCTAACCTGCGCTATGGCGAAATTAAACCGCCAAGGCATTTTGCTAAAACGCGCCGACGCCCTCGAGCAGATCACTAATATCGACACCATAGCATTGGATAAAACCGGCACCCTGACTCAAGGCAAGTTCACGATTTCCAATGCGTGGTTTGCTGACGGAATTGATAGCGAAAGCGCTATGGCGATAGCCTGCGCGCTTGAAGCTCGTTCCGAACACCCAATCGCGAAGGCCTTTAACGGTAAGGTATCACACAAGGTGGATAATTTTTCCGTAACGCCTGGGGGTGGCATTAGCGGTGTAATCAATGATACACATTTTTCAATGGGCTCTGCCGCATTTAGCCTGGCTAACTTACCATCATCAGATACTTACCCATCAGCCAATGTATTTTTAACAGTAAAAGGGCAAATCATTGCTGCTTTTGAAGTACGTGACACCCTTCGTGACGATACCCATGAAACTCTAGATATCTTGTCGCAAAGCCATACCCTTGCGGTATTAAGTGGTGACACCCAACAAAACGTTGATACGCTAACCGCGCCTTTGCCCATAAAAACGGCGAAAGGCGGCTTAACACCTGAACAAAAATACGAAGCGGTTCAGCAAATGCAGCAAGGGGGAGCCAAAGTAATGATGATGGGCGACGGCATTAACGATGCACCTGTACTTGCCAGTGCAGATGTTGCCATTGCAGTGGGTAACGCAACGGACGTTGCCAAAACGGCTGCTGACGTTATATTGCTGGGCGATCAACTGTTATCTGTACCAGCGCTAATTAAAACCTCACATCAAGTGAAACAGAAAATAAGACAAAACATCGGCTGGGCTGTGGGATACAACCTTTTAATATTGCCTTTCGCCGTGTCTGGTTTACTTTCTCCATGGATGGCGGTTGTGGGTATGTCATTAAGCAGTATCATTGTAGTTACAAACTCAACGCGACTTTTGAGCAAATAGCATGAGTATTATTTACGTATTAATTCCTATCGCCATCATTATTGTGGCAGTCGCTATTGTCATTTTCTTTTGGGCGGTAAAAACCAATCAGTTCGAGGATTTAGACCGCCAAGGCTATAGCATTCTTTTTGACGATGACTTATCGCCAGAAGAGAAAAAACTGGCCGAACAGCGCAAACAAATACAAGAAGATAAGGCAGCAAAAAGCCAAGAAGATAATGGACGGGATTAATTACTTTTCTGCCTTTCTTATAGGTTTAGCAGGAGGCGTACATTGTGTAGGCATGTGCGGCGGTATTGTTGCAGCGCTTAGAATGGTATCGCCAAAGGGGGCATCGGCATTGCCCTACACCCTCGCCTACAACATGGGACGCATTACTAGCTATACACTAGCAGGGGCCATTACCGGTGCGCTTGGAAAAATAGCTGCTGACTTCGTACCGCTTGCTAATTATGCCCTCTCTCTTCTAAGCGGCATCATGTTGCTTTTACTCGCTTGTTACTTAGGGAAATGGTGGACGGGTTTATCGGTCTTAGAAAACGCGGGCAAAGGCCTGTTTGCAAAGCTTCAGCCTTTATCAAAACGATTTCTTCCTTTCAAAACGCCGTTAAGCGCGGTTCCCTACGGCTTTATATGGGGCTGGCTACCATGTGGATTGGTCTATTCAACGCTAACCTGGTCTCTGGCAGCGGGTAATGCATTGCAAGGCGCTGGCATTATGTTTTTCTTCGGTTTGGGAACGTTACCCACACTGTTAGCCGCAAGTGCCGGTAGCCAGTATCTTGTTCAAAGCTTTCAGCACAGCTATGTGAGACAAGTCATAGCTGTGATAATGGCCATATATGCCACTTATCTAATTTATGGCGCATTCATGTGAAAATGCGTGTACTATAATCATGTGTACATTAAGAGAGTCAGTCTTATGAGCAAAGGAAGCGAATTTTCAATACATTGTCAGAACTGTAGTTTCAGTCACCTCTGTTTACCTGTTGCATTGAATAAGACAGAAATAGAGTCTCTCGACGATATCATAGAGCGCAAAAAGCCCCTTCATAAAGGTGATACCCTTGTTCAAACCGGCGATAAGTTTGAGTCGTTATATGCAGTAAGAACCGGGTCATTTAAATCGTTTGTGACTAACTCTGAAGGTGAAGAGCAAATAACGGGGTTTCACTTTCCCGGTGACATCATTGGCTTTGATGCCCTTCGAGAAAACAAGCACCAAAGTTACACAATGGCTCTAGAAACCGCCATGGTGTGCGAGTTGCCCTACGAAACGCTTGACGAAATGTCGATGCAGCTTCCTAAATTACGCCATCAAATTATGAGCTTTATGAGTGCAGAGATTAAACATGATCACGATTTGATAATGCTTCTCAACAAACGCACGGCTGAAGAACGCCTTTTGTATTTTATCTCTCATTTATCTCAGCGTTTTGAAGAACGCGGTTTTTCACACAGAGAATTTCACCTTACGATGACGCGTAACGAGATAGGTAACTATCTTGGCTTAACGATAGAGACCATCAGTCGCTTATTAAGTCGTTTCCAAAAAGAAGATATTATTAAAGTTGAAGGTAAACTTATTACGATTGTGGACTTTGAACGCCTTAATACCAAGCTAGAAGTGCTTAACGGCCCGAGTATAGTGTGTAACGGCTAATGTGGTCTAACTCGGTTAAATGGGGTTATCTTCCTAAAAGCGCGCATTCAGCGCGCTTTATACTCCTACTCCCATAACCCTTTTTTCCCATTATTGGCAATGACGCTATACATTGTTGCTTGCCTTGCAATATAAAATACTTGATCTAAAACAACTTACGTTTTCCACATTGTCGTTTATAGTTAGTACAAGTTACTGTTGAACGTTACCGTTCACACAGCCACGACCAAACTTCGTATTAGGGGGAGTTATGATTGAGTGTAAACGAATCCTTGCGGTAGTCGATGCCGAGCGAGATAACCAGCCCGCGTTAAGTCGCGCTTATGAATTAGCATCAAAGACCGGGGCCTCTGTAACTGCGATTATGGTGGTTTACGACTTGTCTTATGATATGACCACTATGTTAAGTCCAGATGAGCGAGAAGCCATGCGAGATGCTGTTACCAATGAGCATGCTAAATGGCTCTCTGGGCAGCTTAAAGAACAAGGCTTCGGTGAAACTGACATCGTGGTTGAATGGAACAATCGTGCCTACGAATCGATTATCTATTACACACTTAAGAATCAAATTGACCTTGTTGTAAAAGCCACTAAAAAGCATGACGACCTGGCTTCCGTTATTTTTACACCTACCGATTGGCATTTAATGCGTAAGTGTCCGCGCCCCGTTTTATTAGTTAAAGAGCATGATTGGCCAGAAGGCGGCGAGATCATTGCCGCTGTAAACGTCGGCAGTGAAGACGAAGAACATGCTGCGCTTAACGACAAGATTACCGTTATCGCCAATGATTATGCGGCCTTGCTAAAAGGTAAGGTTAATTTAGTCAATAGCTTCCCTTCTACGCCACTTAATATTGCTATCGAGGTGCCCGAATTTGACCCTGATACCTATCATGACGCGGTAAAAAATCATCATAAGAAAGAAATGAAAAGCCATGCGTTAAAGTACGGCATTGCAGATGAAAAATGTGTTGTCAGAGAAGGGCTACCTGAAAAAGTCATTCCACAAGTGGCAAAGACATTAGACGCCGAACTCGTCATTATAGGCACTGTAGGCCGTGTTGGTCTTTCTGCCGCGCTTATTGGGAACACGGCGGAGCATGTTATTGATGAGCTAAATTGTGACGTATTGGCTATCAAGCCAGACGGATTCGAGTCGCCGTTAAGTGTGTGATGCCATTAACCTTACGAGCAACCTTTTATGCGTAAATTTAAGAATACAGGCATGGTCTAGAAAAGGCCCTTTATTGTATAATGCTTGCTTTATCACGAACCAAGCTAGTTAATTATGAGTTTAGGCACAAGCAGTGCTGATGCGTCGGTACTAAACGCAGCGCAAAGTAAGCAAAAGTACAACTTCAACAAACTTCAGAAGCGCCTTCGCCGCAATGTGGGTAAAGCCATAGGCGATTTCGGTATGATTGAAAACAATGACAAAGTCATGGTGTGTTTATCTGGCGGTAAAGATAGTTACACCATGCTGGACATTTTATTGTTTTTAAAGAAGATTGCGCCTATTCACTTCGACATAGTTGCGGTAAACCTTGACCAGAAGCAACCAGGGTTCCCTGAGCATGTATTGCCTGAATATCTAGAGCGTATTGGTGTTGATTACAAAATTGTAGAAGAAGACACCTACTCTATTGTTAAAGATAAAATTCCTGAAGGTAAAACCACCTGTTCACTTTGTTCAAGACTGCGCCGCGGTATTTTATATCGCACCGCAAAAGAACTCGGCGCAACAAAAATAGCCCTTGGTCACCACCGTGACGATATGTTGGAAACCTTTTTCCTAAATATGTTTCACGGCGGAAAGCTGAAGTCCATGCCGCCAAAACTAGTCAGCGATAATGGCGAGCATATCGTTATTCGTCCGCTCGCCTACTGTACAGAAAAAGACATCGTAAAATATTCACAAGCCGTAGAGTTTCCTATTATTCCTTGCAACCTATGCGGTTCCCAAGAGAATTTACAGAGACAAAATATTAAAGCCATGCTTCAAGACTGGAACAAACGCTTTCCGGGCCGAATAGAGTCAATGTTTAGCGCTCTTCAAAATGTAGCGCCATCTCACTTAGTAGATAACAACTTGTACGATTTTAAAGGTATTACCACCCAAGATGGCCCCGTTGAAGATGGCGACATTGGATTTGATCAACCTTCTTTTACCACGAACAGCAACGCTGCTTTAGCAACCGAAGAAAGCGCGATTGAAGTGGTAAACATTGTGGAACCTAAATAGATGAAAATAGGACTTGCGTTAGGCGCTGGTGCAGCACGAGGCTGGACCCATATAGGTATCATTCAAGCCTTAGAAAAGCTGGGCGTTAAAATAGACGTTGTTGCCGGCTGCTCCATTGGCGCTTATGTTGGTGCTGCCTATGCAAGTGGCAAGCTGGAAGGCTTAAAAGAGTGGGCGTGTTCATTAAGCGACTGGCAAGTGCTTGCTCTTATGGGAGTTGGGCTTAGGCGTGGTGGCATAGCTAGCGGACAAAAGGTTTTTGACAAGCTTGCTAGCGAGTTTTGTGAATCTAGCTATGAAGATATGATTAAACCTTTTGCGACCGTGGCTACTGACTTATACACAGGTCGTGAAGTGGTGTTTAACTCAGGTCCTATTGGCGATACCATTCAAGCATCTTGCGCTATTCCTGCCCTCTTTGCGCCCGTAGCTCATGGAGACCGTTGGTTAGTCGACGGTGCGGTCGTAAATCCTGTTCCTGTCAATTTGTGCCGTCAATTAGGCGCAGATTTTGTCATCGCGGTTAACCTAAATGCCGACTTTAGGCCTCTTCGCCTTGAAAAGTTAAGACAGGATCACGAAGAAAATCAGCGTAAGACCGAAGACTTTTTTACCAAAAGCCAAAACGTATTGCGTCAATGGTTTTCCCCCGACAGTAAACAAGATGATAAAAGTATCGAGGATAAAGAAGAGCCTAACGCCGATGCAGCCAAAAACGTTAAAACCGAAGAAGGTATTGCCGCAGATGTTATCGATAAAGTAGAAGAAGAGTTTACCGAAGTTCCTGTCAAGGTAAACAAGCGCAACCCACCGGGCATAATGAGCGTGATGAGCAGTTCATTAGAGATCCTGCAGGCGCGCGTTACACGCTCTCGTCTGGCTGGCGATCCGCCGGATATCTTAATTGAACCTCAGTTGACAGACGTGGGTATTATGGAGTTTCACAGAGCTGAAGAGCTGTGCGCGAAGGGAGAAGAGACCATCGCGCGTTTAGCCGAACAGATTAGGTATCAGTTACTTACGTAATAACTAGCTTGACGCCATAGCCGTAACACGAAGGGGCGCATGAGGCAAAGTCAATCCTTTTGCGCCATCAATCCACTCTTGTTCAAGGTGCAATACGCCATTATTTATCTGTACACCTTGCGGGGTAATAAAATCTAAATTCTTATCGTCAAATTGAATCATTAAGCCTTTTACAGAAGGCATCATGAAAGACAAAAAACTCCCCATTTCATTAAAGAAAGCTTCGTATTGCCCGTACAAAAACGTAAGGTCATCTTTTGTATAATATTGCTTTAGGTATTCCGGTTTTGTTTCAAGTTGAACCGACATATCGCACACATTGGCTCGTTCGCCTAAATCAATGCGCACCAGTGCGTTGGCTAGCTTCAGGGCTTTTTCGGTGGGAACGGTAAAGCGCCCTTCTTCACTTACAGTAAGTGCCATCGTTTTCTTATCAGTCACTATAGCTGCGCCATTAACTTCACAGAGGCGCCCTTCGCCTACGCGTACAAAACCAAACGCAAATTGAAGCGCTTGTGTATCTTCGTTATCCAGTTTTTTAACATGGCTATAGAAACGACTGTACTCAACGTCAATCGTTTCTGCAGCTACCGGTGAGATGCCAAAACCGACAAGTAGGGATGAAGCTAAAAATAAGGCAGCGCGTTTCATTCGGATAAAAACTCCTCGTTAAATCGAATCATTGTTTGAAGCTCTTCCACATAAGCGGCTCCGCGCTCTGAGTAGTTCATTAGCCCTTCCGCCAATGCCACTCCAGTAATAGGTATTTGGTTCGCCCTTAATCGACTGCGAATTTCTCTTAAATCGGCATAGGCGTCGTGTCTGTTTAAATTTCGCATGTAGGTATAGGTCGCTCTCGACAAGCTGTCGAATTTAGCCACTTCGTGAGAAGCGCCGTCGTTTCGTCGGCTTGGCACAAAACCACACCCTTTTGAGAAGCACCACAATCCAAAGAAATTGTACCCTTTTCTGGCAAACCGGCTCGTACCCCACGCAGACTCGTTCGCCGCCTGAACTAGTACTAATTCTGCTGGCAATACATCAATTTTTTGCAGTAGCGCTAACAACTTGGTTTTAAGGGGCTGAGTTGCTTTTACTCGATATTCTTCTTCAAGCCACTCAAGTCTTGCAACATCTTCTTCAGTTAAAGGCTCATCTGCCAATGCCTTTCTATAAAGTGTTTGCACATAGTGCCTAAGGGTTAAGAGATAGGCATTTTGCTTTTCTACTTCGGGGCGTAGATAATCAAAAAACGCTTCCTTTTTCTCTTTGACATTGGTGTAAACAGAGAAATCTGGAACTGGCTTTGTCGCCTTTGTCGTTTGGGGTATTGCTAAAATATCAGGTTCGTCTTCGGTAAAGATAATGGCGTTAATAACAATGACCGCCAGCACCCCTAGCGTTATAAGAACAATTTTGAATGTTTCACGTTTATGCATCAAAGCTCGACTCATTTACATCATTTTCAGATGCTTCCGTGCCCACTCCTTGTTCGCCTATTAGTTCCTGATAAAGCAAACCCATTGTACTAAAATAAAAGGGAAGTACCCAAATAAGCGAGAAACCGAAGGTTAACGGCACTGTCGCAAACAGTAAAAAGAACACCCCAAATATGCTGGCTATTTGTGCCCAATAAGCATTAAACACGCGGCAAGAGAGAATGATGGCGCTAATCGGTGTTAGCTTCCTATCGGCAACTAACATCAGCGAAAAAGACGAGGCGAGATAAAAGTAAACGCCAGGCAGAATAAGCAGCACCACACCAAGTTGTACCAGTATGCTATTAACGAGTTGAGTGAGAGCTAACAGCAATAAAAGCGGAAAAAACTGAAATACCGTAAACACCGATGTTTTGACACCACGGGCAACGAAGACCCCCATCATATACAGGCCTGTCAGCAAGGGCGCGACTATACAGATAGCGACAATTTCAATGATAGACTGGTGTTCAAAAACGTATGTTCCGTCGTCGTTTATCGTAATGTACTGCTGCGCAAAAACCCCTAACACAACGAAGGTTAAGAACAGAACAACGCTGCCTTGTAATAACGAAGAAAAGTTAGCTTTGGTTAAACCCGCAGCACGGCGCAATAGCCCTTTAATATCAAATACATACTGTTTAGCTAACGTACTGTTCAGGCGGTCAGGATTTACGTCTCTCACACAACTCTCATATATTTTTGGGAAATCGGCGGTATTATACCAATTCACAAAAACAAATGCCTGTTTGTATGGTAAACAAAAGTTAACCTAATACTAGTTTTGCTGCTAACCCTACTAAAAGTACGCCCATAGCTCGGTCTAACCAGTAACCTTTTTTACCAATAAGCTCGGCAACCTTGCTAGTGCTAAGTAAATAAGAAAGAAAGCAAAACCAAAGCCCAGTAGCAATCGCTAAATAAATGCCATAACCAAGCTTAACGCTAAATGGGGTTTCAATGCTGATAATAGCGGTAAAAAGAGACAGGAAGAAAAGCGTTGCCTTCGGGTTAAGCCCATTAGTGAGAAAGCCCATCCACACCGCACGTTTCACTGAAATTTGCGATGTTTTGCTTTCTGAGTTCACTACCTCGTTTTGCTTCACCGGGCCACTTCTTAGCGCACCGAACGCAAGGTAAAGTAAATAGGCGGCGGCGGCATAGCTAAACGTTGTAAATAGCCATGGGGTAGTAGCAATAACCACGCTTAACCCAACAAGCGAATAAGCAACGTGAAGTAAAATGGCTAAACCAATTCCCACGCTAGTAAACATGGCGGTGCGACGACCGTAAGCAACACTATTGCGCACCACAACGGCAAAGTCGGGCCCTGGACTTGCAACAGCAACAAGGTGTACTAGTGCGATGGTGAGAAATTCATTCATATACTGCATGCGTTGCGCCCCCTACAGCGCATAATTTGATAGTAGTTCATTTACCCATTCAGGTACTATTTGAGAAGCCGGCCCTGTTAACGATTGGTCAAATAACGCATTGGTTGCGCCCGGCGCTAGGTTTGCTTCAATCGTGTATGCACCCGACTCTTTCGCGATCTGAACAAAACCTGCAGCCGGATACACGTTGCCCGATGTACCAATAGCAATAAAAATGTCAGCTTGGGCTAACGCCGTGTATATCTCGTCCATATACAGGGGCATTTCACCAAACCACACAATATCGGGTCGCAATGTTACTCGATGACAACAAGGGCACTTTGTAGTGTGATCAAAGCTATCGCGCCACACAAAAGACTGCTGCGAAATGGCGCAGCGGGCCGACAGAAGTTTGCCGTGCATATGGTAAACCGACTTGCTGCCACCGCGCTCGTGCAAGTCATCAACGTTTTGTGTAACTACCATGAGATCGTCGCCCAACGCTTGTTCCAATTTAGCTAACGCTTGGTGCGCAGCATTGGGTTGTACATCATCTTGCTGAAGCTGGGCGCGGCGGGCATTGTAAAAGCGATAGACTAAGCTTGGGTTTTGTTCAAAGGCTTCAGGTGTGGCCACTTCTTCAACGCGGTGGTTTTCCCAAAGCCCGTCGTTATCTCGAAACGTTTTTAGCCCTGATTCGGCAGAGATACCCGCCCCAGTAAGCACAACAATTTTAGGGTTCGTTAAGGTATTATCAGCAGGCATGTCAGTCCATCTTTCTCTGCATTTAAATAATGGGTGAGTAATTGTAAACCGATATGTTTAACGGTGAAATACGCATTGTTAAGGTGAGCGCTTTTTTTATTCGTCTGTTACCACAGGATAGTGTGTACCTGCGCCCCACTCTGACCATGAGCCATCGTAAACAGACACTTGTGTTGCGCCGCACATAAGCGCAGCGACACCAATAATACAGGCCGTTACTCCCGAGCCACAGGTGCATATAATAGGTTTTCGCAAATCGATATGAGCCCCCTTAAATACGTTTTCTAGTTCGCTTACGGGCAGAAAATGACCGTTTTTGAGTAGTGTATCGAAAGGAACATTGAACGCACCCGGCATGTGCCCTGCTCTTACCCCCTTGCGCGGTTCTGAAATTTCACCTTTAAAACGCGCACTACTGCGCGCATCCACAAGCTGCGCATCAGTATTTAGCGCCTGCAAAACAGCGCTAGAGTTTGAGAACCAACCCGGGCGCGGCGTGGCCTGATACGTTAACTTTCCGTACTGCTGTTGTTCAGAAACAGGTAAGCCGGCATTTTCCCATGCGGGTTGACCACCGTTTAATAGGTAGACATCACTATGGCCTAATGCTTTGAGCATCCACCACACTCGAGGAGCGGTATAAATACCTCGTGTATCGTATACAACGATTGGTGTATTGGCCGTTACACCTTGATTCCCCAAATAAATTGCAAGGTCTTCGGCTGAAGGCATGCTGTGGGGAAAACCCGTGGTGTGATCGCTTCCTTCACTGTCTAAATCAAAATCAACTGATGCGGGTAACACCATCGCTTTTCGCGTATCCGGTGTTTTCGAAACGGGATCGTCCATGAGTGCGCGTAAAAGCGTAATGGGCTTTTGTTGCATTGAACTTGCTAATTCAGCTACTGAAAGCAAAACCGAAGACATGTTATTTCTCCTGAAAGGCACTCAGTTAATTGAGTGCCTTATCACAACTGCCGTTTTTAATTTGGCGGTGCTTTATTCGCTTAGTGCAGCAATAGCTGCATCGTAGTTTGGCTCTTCTGTTGTTTCAGCAACTTGTTCTGTGTAAACAACTTTGCCTTCAGTATCAATAACAACAACCGAACGGGAAAGTAGACCGGTAAGCGGCGCTGACTCAAACGTTACGCCGTAGTCATCGCCGAAGGTTGAGCGGAATGTAGAACCTGTAAGTACGTTTTCAATACCTTCAGCACCGCAAAAACGCCCAGCCGCAAACGGTAGATCTGCTGAAACACAAATAACAGTGGTATTATCTAGTTTTGCCGCTTCCTCATTAAATTTACGAACCGACATAGCGCACGTACCGGTATCGATTGAAGGAAAAATATTTAGAACAATGTTTTTCCCCGCAAGCTCAGACAGTGTTACTTCGCCCAAATCTGCTTTCACTAGAGTGAAGTCAGGTGCTTTCGCGCCAACTTCTGGTAGCTGACCAATAGTTGAAACTGCATTACCTTGAAAAGTAACTGATGCCATTCGCTTTCTCCATGTTTTGTTAAGTTAAAATAGTGGATGTAAAACAATACTTTCGCAAATAAAAGTGACGCTTTTTATACGTTTTCTTTAACCTGCGCTTCTGCAAATGCGAGTTTGTGTTGTAAGTGGGGTTTCCCTTTAAGGTACTCCCGCCTGAAAACACTGAAATAGTGGGCCAAAGTTTCCGCCCCCTTTTTTTGTTCAGCCAACGCCAAGACACTTATCCCAACTTCTGCGGTGCAGTGTTGAAATGCATGTGTTGATTCTCTCAATAAATAATCCGATGCCACTTCACTGCTTACGCCAAGTACTGGCAAGCAATGTAAATAAGGGCTTTTCGAAAACATTTTTTTAGCTTCACGCCACGTACCATCCAAAAAGATAAATAGTAACGTTTTGCCGGTATTCAATGGTGGAGCGTCAATACAACGTTCAACTGCAGCATATTCGTGTGGAAATACCACAATGGGAAAATATTTATCGTCGCTTAACAGTTTCAGTAGCGCTTCATCAGGTTCGGTTCGTCTCCACAAAAACGCATGGTTGTCTTTAACCACATCCGCTATCAAACGACCTGTATTGGTAGGTTTATAGTACTCGCCTTTGTACATTAAAAACAAAACCGCCACGTCTGTGCCAGCTTCAGGTTTAAATTCGCAAATACAATTTTGCGCTGGAAGCAAACACGCATCGCAGCGAATTACTTTACTACCACGGGCGTGAAAGGGACGTTCAGCACGAGATAACTCATCTAAACGCAATGACATAACTGAATTCAAGATAGTAGGTCTTAGCCAAAATTTTTATGGATTTTACCATAGTAATTCATAGCGACTTGAATATTTAAGCTAGTTTGGAATTTGAAACTAAGAAATGGTGCCGGGGCCGAAGTTAAAAAATAAACCTAACCGATTGATTTAATCAATTATTTTAAAGGTTGCTAACCATTTATAGCACCAAATGTAGCACCAATTAACTTGCTTTGCCTCATATAATCGAGGTATCGCTGGTGGTTATAAAAAATTAACTATATATAGCGAAACGGTATTATTTTTCTTCAAGTTCTTTCGAGCTTTCATTCGGTCCCTTCTCTATAACAGCGATACTTTCTGCTTGCTCCAATATTTTTGTCGCGTCCTCTGCTGAATAACCTTCTAGCCAAACACTGGTACCTTCTTTCGTTCTGATATTGATACGCCTATTTTTCTTATAACGAACCCACGCCAAACAAGCCACAGCTATTGCTCCAAAGCCGCCTTTTAATATTATCTCTATGGTTATTCCGGAGGCCATTACGCTTTCAGATAGATGAAATACTTTGCTATGTTTGAGCTGCGCTTCGTCTAATGCTTCGCAAAATGATTCAGTGGAACCTTTAAACGTGGTAACCCGTATTTTTTCCATTAATTTGTTTCCTGTTTGTCGTATTTTTTGGACTTCATGTAATCACTTTGCCATATCACCTGTAGGTCTTCTCTGGCATATTCTACTAGCAGCTTATGAGCTTTTATGCATTCGTTAAGCTGGTGGCATATATAGGAGGACCAGCTGTGGTATTCTTCACCAACACTTGGGTTTGTGCAATCGGGATCAAGAAGCTCCAAATCAATTTTAGCCTTTCTCCTTTCCTCCGCTTTTAGGTACCTGTCTATTGCGCTTAGCACTTCCTTATCAAGAAACAGGGTGCCGATAGTTTTTACTTCATTTTCAAGCATTGCATTGGCAGACTTGATCATCTTCTCTTTTTCACTAACCAGTGTTTTTGATGGTTGCGGCCTATCACTCTCGCTAGGCTTTAAGCTGTTCTCGACGATTTTGAGCGCATCAAGAATTGTTTCGAAGTTGGCTAGTGCATTAGAGTAAAACTCTTTCTTAATTTCCCACCTTTTCTGCGCAACCCATACGTCAGACATTATGTGCTGTTCGGTACTTTTCACCACTGTAGTTGTCTCGTGCAGCTGTAACTTTAAGTCCTCTAGGTTTTCCTTTGTAGCTAGGTCACTAGCCTTTTTTTTGATATAGGTAAATAAATACGCTGCAATAAGCCCATGCAAAAATACTACTAACCCGTAGCCCCACTCAGTCATATCTTTACACCTATTGTCGAAAGCATATTTTGATCCTTGTTAATTTGCACTATCGTTTCTAAATTTGCACTTTATTTTAGGCGTCAACCAAGAGTGCAAACGTTTTATTTAGCTGATAAATATACAGTTATTTCTATAATTTGCACTATTTGCACTTTTTGCAGTCGAAATATACCTATCTAACCCCGTGCCCCTTAACCTTTTGCTTTCACGCGAAGAGAAGCCCGATTCGACACACTGTATTTTGGTCTTGCCGTGTTGGGTATGAACAACAATAACGAGGTAAAACACAGTTAGCCTTTGGGTAATATTTATTAATTAGGTTTGGTATACAATACCTTAGTGCAAACGTTCAATCTTATGGGGTGATATAGCCACCGTTAATTAGAACCACAGCTGACATTTCAGACTAAGTATGGATTCACATATCATTTAAACTAATGATTTAATTGAATTTATCCTTGGTACAATACAACCCCCCTTCGAAAATTTCTATAGCTGTTAAAGAAACGCGGTCCCGTGTGCCGTATAACCCCCCCTCTCCAAAAGGACCCGTGAAAAAGCATAGGCAAATATCATAGTAAAGTGAGTTCGTTGGTAAAGGTTATGGTAGTGGATGTACACCATCGCACCTTACTCGATTGGTGTCTGTTTGAACGTCTTTACAACTGAAAGCGCGTTATGCCCCGTTGAGCAGGGTAGAAGGGAATAACACCCGACCTAGTAAAATAGAGTGCAAATAGTGCAAATAGTGCAAGCGGGAGTTGTAACCCTATGTTTATAAATACATATTTAGCATTTGCACTACTGCAAACGGCTATAAACAAAGTGCAAATAGGTACTGCATAGTGCAAATTTAATAAGATAAATGGTGCGTTATATGTGCTTACAGAGAAAGAAATGAACAGTTTAAGCAGTGGGGTTAGGTCATCAATCACATGCAACAATACTAAACCTGTATATCTAAACAGGCTTAGTATATTAAGCATCATCCATTGATATATACACATAATCAGGCTGACTTAGCTTGTTCAGCATCGTGTTGATCACTATCGCTTAAAGTCATTCTGTCTACAGCCTCAAAGAGTGAGGAAGCCTTGAACTTAATTACCTGTTGAGACTTACCACCAGTATTGGGTAGAGCTTCAGAGGTGTTAAGCTTCTTACGTTCTAGCTCTGACGGTCTGAGTATAGAAACGCTTAAATCTCTAAGCAGTCGAGCGGCCCTCTTCCCGTCAAAGCCTTTACACATAACATCCATAAATATGTCTTTGTACACGTAATACATATGGTCTGTAGTAGCGTCTTTATCAGGGTGTCTAGTGGTAATTTGCTCTCTATAGCCCCATGTTTCCAATTTGGCTGGTACATGCTCATCAATAATCATAGGGTCTTTGGCCCCACTTCTATCCCACCTTTTAAAGTGCTTTTCACCATAAAGCTTTATTTGCTTCGCCAGGTGATTAAGAAGCTGTATTTCTTCCACGTTCCCAGTACCACCACGAATATCTACCCACATTTTGAACAACGATATAGCCGATTGAATAGAATGGCCCTCGCTCCATCCAGTAATGCCAAAAGTTGAAGCAAGCTCACCAGCTAAACCCACCAGCGCAAATTTCTGAAAGGCCCTTACCGCTTGCCCACCAGCATCATTACCAAGCACCCGTTCTCTATAAGTTGCAATCTCTGCATGATGCACTTTGATTAGTTCGCCTAAGTCTGTACTGGTTAATTGCTTGATAAATTCTAAGAACGGTTCACCGTGGTACTTTTCACACGCCTTGTTCAAGTGATCAGACAATGCGGCCCCGTTTATAAAATTATGTGTGCTTGTGTATATGCCATTACGCTTTTTAAGTGCTTCGTCTTCGTGCTGTGAAGCTGGCAGAGAAAGAAAACGCATATGGACACCACCATTAACCGATTTGCCAATGCTGCCTAAGTAGTCATCAATAGTCTTTTCACCGTTCGATAAGAACGCCAGGTTCCAACGTTGTGTTTTCTTCTTAGCATAGTCAGGGCCAGAGCGGTTCTTTCCTTTACCGTTACCAACCATGTATATGATCCCCTCAATAGTAAGGGGGTTAGCTTCGTTCAGCTCATCGAGCGCCAATAGCATGTCTGAGTGCAGAGCTGCGGTATCTTCTAAAGCGTTATCAGTGGTACGCCATGAACCTTTAAATTCACTAGGCTTGCCATACACAGAGCAAGCAACATTCATTAACGTGGACTTACCTAACGAACTGTCACCGTAGAAGTGAAAGCCTACATTCTCAGAAAGCCCCATCAAGCTAACTAGGGGGCCAGTAAAGGCCAGAGACACAGCAAGAGTAAGTAAGGGGTTTCCTTCGCAATATGACGATATTTCACGTTGCCAATCTGATATAGCGCCAGCGACCTTTAATTTACAATCACGGGCGTTTTCATTGTCGTAGAGAAGCGGTGACTCTGTTTCGCCTATCGTTTGGTCTGGCAAAATGAAAGCATTCTTATGCCAACCTAATTTCTTAACTAACCCTACTCTATTGGTTATGTCAGGGCAGTTAAGGTAATCAATGAGTTTTCCTTTCTCTTGCGAGCGTGGCTCTATATGAAGCGCTTCTCTTGACCGTCATAGTCTTTAAAGCGTACAAGTACCCCCCAATCTTGACCAGAGCCACCAGCGTCACGGGTTAAGGCTAACAGTTCTAAAGGGGCGCATATTCGCTTGTATATCTCATTGCCTTTATCATCAGACTTGTAAAACGCTTCTACGCCGTTATCCGTTAATTTAAAGCCCTGAGGCACGTTAGGCTTAATATCGCTGGGGGCGTGTGTAACCGCCTCTTTTATGAATAGTTCACCATTTTTCTTTAACGCTTCTAAGTGTGCAGCGTCCCAACCTAGCTCAATCGCGTCCGCAGCATCTGCTTTATCGGGCCACGTGCAGTCTTCACCAAATAAAGGGGCACCTTCGCTTTCAGAAAGAGGGGTTTTAGCTAAGCTGTCTAAATCAATAATTCGAATGCTTGCTGCATCTAGTGATGTGAGTAAGTCCTTAAGCTCTTTAGTGCACGTAATACCGGCATTATCATTATCGGGCCATATGATTACATTGCGCCTAGCCAACGGTGTGAAATCTGCCTTACTGATAGACTTAGAGCCATTAGGCCACGTCATACAAACACAGCTAGGAAACAATGCTTTTGCAGCGTCAGCGGCCTTTTCTCCCTCTGTAAGAACTACTGTGGCCCTAGGGCGCTTGACTAGCTCATGTAATCCGTACAATGGACGGTTTACTTTTGGCATAGACCAGCGCCACCTAATTACACCTGTATCACGGTTGCTATAAAGAGCTAAGGGAGCAAACACCTTCTCTTTCTTGCCGTCGATGTGTTTATCAAAGCGCAGAACTTTAAGAATAAGCTGATTGTTCTCGTCTCTATATTCCCATGTAAAAGTAGGCAGGCCATGCTTTAGGTGTTTTTTAAAGCAACGCTTAACGAATTCGGGTGGCACAGGCGTTACGTGTAACCACTCTTCGCCATTCCTACGGGCATTTGTAGCGCTTTCGTTAGTCTTTGGTGCAACCCTATTACCATAGTTGAGTAAGTCGCTAAGCTCTTTGAATGCTTCGCCTTGAGGCTTGTTTGTTACATATGCCACCAGAGATATAACGTCTTGCCCTTTCGCTTCGCTATCTGCAAAGTCAGCCCAAACACCTGTATTGGTATTAATGCTGAATGAACCAGATTTTTTGTCTGCTCTTCTTGGGTTTAATGGCTTGTATTCATGGCCCTCATGCTTTCCATTAGGTAAGTAATGATGTAATACGCTATCAATGTTACTCAACGCATACTCATTTAGGCCTTTAAAATCTAACTTACCCATTAATACCTCTTCTTACTGCAAGACTTAGCTTTGTTTATTCTGCTCATTGATTGCGATTTCACATGAGCTGAGAAAAGGACCACAGGCTTTTGGGGTTTTCGTTTTTTTGTTTTAAAGGTTAGCCAATGCACCACACACGTAGCACCACAAGGTAAGTTGATAACCTCCCTAGGCAACTGTTTAATTTCGGTTGCTGGTGGATAGCAGAGGTATATTAAGTTGTTAACTGTGAATTGCTCTATAGGCTGACGGGCCAGACGCAACACTTCAAGAAAACCGAGTACTCTATGCTCACAATCCCCAATGATATACACGTGATCAGGTTTGAGGTGTTCTTTACTTGTTAGCTCTCGTAATTTCATAGGTCTAACCCCATTTGCTTAGCTTTGTTGCTTACAGAAAGAAGGTTGAAAGTTGCGGGGATTTCGTACACCAGGCATTTACCACCGTTATCCAATGAATGATGTTTAAACGTGAACTGAAGCTCTAAGTTACTAGAGGGGGCATATTCCAAATAGTAGCCCTCGTTCGCTGTTTCCATTACATCGCATGGGCCAGTACCGCGAGCAGCTCGAAAACCTATAACTTGATTTACAGTAGATCCCAGAAAATAGAAGTGATCAGGCTTGTACGGAATTGTCTTTTGCATTACTGCCCCCGTGATATTGCTATACGTTCAGCTTTCCATTGATTGATTTCAGAAAGTAGCCAGCCGCTAGCTCTACCGCCTAGGCTTATAGGAGAAGGAAACTGTGATTGTTTTATCAGTAGGTATATTGTGCTTTTTTTTAAGCCAGTGGTTCTTTCAACCTCTGGCATTCTCAGAATTGGGTCATCTGTTATAGGGGTATATGCGTTTGCGGTGTTAGTCATTCCAAATATCTCCACTTAAGACCAAATTGTTTAGAGTGGAGATATTAAATAAAACCGAAATGCCTAATAAGTGGGGATAAACCCGCAAATAAAGAATTAACCCCCCTGGGGGGATTTTAAGGTAAAAAAAGTAAAATCACCCTAGTCCATTGAGGCCTATCTTTTGTGTGCTCTATCAAATCAGCCGTAAGGTCTCTAATTGACTTAATGTCTACTTCACTATAAAAAGCATAAGAATAGGGTCTAAGGTGAAAGTCCCTGTGCAGTAAAAAACATTGTTTCGTGTTCTTCTTTCTAACCTAATGCTACAAGCAGATTAATATGGTTGGTAGCTTCGTAACGGTTCGTGCATATGGCTGGGGTGAGATAAAAGCTTTGCTTTCTTGAATTCCTAGGGCAAGAACTGTCTTAGAGCTAGCGATAGCGGAAATTGGTGAATGTATGATAGAGGTAACTAAGAGCCCTTTAAGCTCAAGCTTGCGAACGATGGTTGATAGTGGGAAGCACCGACACCCAAAAGGCTAGCGAGGAAAGGAGGCAAGAAAAGAATACTGCAGTAATCGGGCACTATGCGCGATTTGTTGACCTATCAAATAGCAGAACGAGCGCTCACGTTCGGAAGTAATCGAGAGTTTGCGACTACTCCCCAATTCGTTAGAGAAGAAGACAACATACCTGCTCGCCCATTTTTGGAGTTAACAACAGGGCCCCAGAATGATGCAGGCGAAATTGCAACCTATGAATACATCTTTAAAAACAATTGATTACTAATTTCCTATCCATATTTCTAACACCATGCCAGTAAAGGTGAGTACTAGTAAAGAAAGAAGTGCTCCATAAAGTTCAACCCTTCTATCTCGGAAAAATCGGACAATAGGACTCGTTTGAAAAAACAATTTATTATAAGCAATCTCAATCTGCCCGATCTCTTCTAACAAATTATCAGATTGGGAGAAGCGATATTCTTTATCGTTGATAGCTTTTTGTCCATCTATTCTCCTCATACTTAAAGCTGCAAAAGTATCTTCCCTAAGTTTATGGCCTGATAATTGGTTCAAAGATTTTGTACGTAACTCTATCCTAAAGGCAAAAGTGGACAATTTTGATTCAACTTCATTGCCATCAACACTATTCAGTTGCGGTAATTTATCCAGATAAGCTATACAATCCTCTAAACATAGAATACAAGCATCACGTGCTTTTGTTATGTCAGCTCTACGTATAGCTCTCGTGCTGACAAGATAGACTATACACCAACCAATAATACTAAATAACATAGTGTTCTTAATTAATTACTCGTCTAGCGAAGAAATAGATGCATCAATTCTTTCCTTGATTATCTCTTCTATGCTCTTAACCAAACTATGCTTGTACTGAAGATTTTTCGTAACTTCCTCTGCGGTAAAGTTCTCTTCTCTTATCAAACCTCCAAATGCTTCATCAAGAAACGAACGGCCGTATCTATTGTAACCGTCGAGATCTACATACAAAACTTCATTTTCTCCAATTGCCTTGCGTAAGCGTGGAGCTAAAAGTTGTTTTCTAAAGTTTTCACCACAGAGTTCGCCATCTTGTGGGTATCGACCATAAGGTCTGGAACCGAATTCACGAACTAAAGATAACTTATTAATCATTTTATTTGAATGTTCCATTGGATAAGAGTACCACCAAGATGACCAGGTAATGGTTGTGTAGTGGGTTCTTCACCTTTCTCTTTCAAGTATAACCCTTTACAACTTAGTACCCAAAGTTTTCCTTCATCAGTCTCTTCAATTAATTTTCTAATACTTTTACTTCCCTGACCATGCTTATCCTTTTGAGTACCAGATATGTCTGGTGTCATGGAAAGCATTATACTCTGTTGATCCGTAAGAATGCCTAGAGCAATAAATTTATCGGTGATACTAGTAAGGGTATTTTTCTCGACTCCGATTTTCAAGAGCTCGGTCATTACATCATTGAATTGTACCGGAAATAGATTTTGAAATTTACCTATGAAATACGGTTGTTTGACAACCGTTTTTGGAATTCCCACTCCTGTATCATAGATAGCTAAAAACAATTGGTTATCAATTACTTGGCAAAGCAGCCACCACTTTTTATCCATAATATCACGGCCTGGATAAGCATGCAGACCAACATTGTTTACAGTTTCTGAAATAGCATCACTATAAAAGTGTTCTTGGTCTGCTGTGGCATTTCCTTCAAGAACATGCTCAAGAATATAATCAATTAGCTCTTCAATACCTTTGTTATGCGTTCCACGGATCACCGGAAGCATCTTCATTTTAGTGAAGTCGAAAGATGTATCGCTTCCTTCTAAAAGCCTTAGGAGAAAACTTCTTCGAAGTTGGAGCCTAACTTTTTTACATGTTTTGGGAAGACTATATTTAAATTTTAAATTATCGACTTTAATCAATTCTTCACACTTAGCATACAAAATAACCAATGCAGCTGCATCAATTCGAACAGTTTCTGAGAAATCTAATAAAATACGATTTGATGGACTGTTGTTTCTAAGCTTTGATAAAAATTCAAGTGTTAATCGAAGAAAGTGCTCTCTCTCGTTATTTTTATCGTAAAGCACTAAATTTTTAGGAACAGGCATAATTGAGTAGCCCATAACAGTTTTGCTAGCTTTGAACTTCCTTTCATTATAAGACTTATCTTTTCTAGATAATCTCAGCTTTTCTCGTTTAGTTTGTATGCGATTTTGACGCTCATACTGATATATATTTGTTCTTTTCAAAGGTTATTCCATATCTCTTTGTCAGCCTAGCAGCCATCGTCCAGTAACTTTTATTATCAACCCCCGCGCGCCTCACCTGCTTTGCAATCCACATAGGGGGTCCTTCCGACAGCATCATAAACGCATAAGCCCGTCTGCATTAATAAAGACATCTATATGGTATAGCGAAGTTTTTCTAATTTAAGTTGCCACACGTACTTTCTCCATCCGTCAGCGTATTTGTACCTTTTCATCGTTCTAGGGTCAACGAATACTCTGCTACAATCAAAGAAGCTCGCAGATAGATAATGCTAGATGCCGCACAATTACCCATGTAATCGCCTAAACCTACATATTCAGAACTTTTGGCCAGCTGCTTGCTCTACCATCTAGACTTATATTAAATAGGGAACCGCGAGTTTCTTATTAGGAGGTAGATTGTACTTTTATTTAAACCAGTTGTTCTTTCAACCTCTGGCATTAGTAAGATTGGGTCATCTTTTGCTGCTCCCTACCAAATCGGCCGTAAGATCTCTAATAGACTTGATGTCTACCTCACTATAAAAAGTATCAGAAAGGCGCTTTACTCGCTCTCTGTTTGGCGTCTTTGTTAAGTTAAGCAGGCAGTAAGTGACATAGCGAATAAAGTAGGCCCTTGGCGCGTAAGCGTCATTAGGTTTTTTAAGCGTGATTTCGGGCCAAAAAGGTTCATAGGTACATTGTAAGTTTCCCCACGGCTTGATCGGCTCAAACTCTATATCTACTTGTGTAAGCCTATCTAAATCCCACATAAAGCCACTTGTGGAATAAAATACCCTTTCGTGTATTTCGCTTTTTAAACTATTTGCCTCTTCCTTGTTGGATATATGGGTATCAACAAGCCTCGTTAGGTCTTTGTATAAGTTAAATACTCTTTCGTCAGATACTGATTGCAAGTCGCTTCCAGATAAAAGGGCTGCGAGTTTCTGTGAGGTTTGAGCCACATCAGTTTTCCACTTTTGCCTATCCTTTGCTGTTAGCTTGCCTTGGGGGTTATCAGGTCCTAAATACCCCATTACAATTACAGCAAGTAAGTCTGAAGCTGAGTAGTCGCTACAGGATATAGCATCTTTCCAGATATAAGCATTATCAGAGTTATTATAAAAGAGCCTAGGAATGTCGCTAATAGCTTGTGAAGCGCGCTTAGCCCTATCAATAAGTAAACTAAGATATTCACGGCTACCTTCGCTTTGTGTCGTGGCTAATTCATTATTAAGCCTTTGTATGCTTCTGGCCTTGTGTTGTAAATCAGGAAGAATTTCATTTTCCCACGATGAGAATGCTTCATCTAATGAACCAAGCATTTTTGTCATACCGTACCCCTACGGAATCCCATAACGAGGAACTGGCACAGGTGATTGGGGACACTTTTCGGGAGCTACCCTAGCGCCAGTTTATAAAACTATACTGCTGAAAGCTTTAGCACCGTATTGTCATAGTCAATGTGCTTATGTATCTGCGCACAGTATTCATGCGTTGTATCAGAAAGTTGAGAACTGACGTTGTAACAAGCACTTCTGAAAACTTGAAACTCACGTGGGGCATTATTTATTGAAAATATACTGCTTTCTAAAAGATCGAGTGTCTCGTCCTCAAAAGCAATTAATGCGGATTTTGTTCTAACAATTGCCCCTAAGTCTTTTGCTAAATCTCCACTGCCTACGCTTTCGAGTTGAGTCAATATTTCTCTAAATGCAGGAAGTGTGAGATTTAATGCTTCTGACAGGGTTTTAGACTGAATGTCTGAGTAGCCTCTCCCTCCGTCGATCACAACGCTTAGTGTATTGTATATTCCTGTGAATATGTGAAATTGACCTTCATGCACTCCTGAAGCCAAGTAACCTTTCAATCTATTTTCGAGTTTCATACCTATTCCTATAGTGAGTTCTTCGACCCTGCACAACACATATCAGGCTTGTTTTACAAAAATGGGAGTAACGTTACCGTTATTCTTGAGACTAGCTAAGTAATCGCTCCACCATTGCATCATTTCTTTGCGTTCATCTAAGTAACGAGCATGGTGAGTATAAGCAGCTCTAACACCGTTTCTTTCCATATGTGAAAGCTGACGCTCTATTGCATCAGGGTTAAAGCCTGTTTCATTCAGTATTGAGGACGCTGTAGCACGGAAGCCATGAGGGTTAGCCTTGCTCTTGCCTTTGGTTTTACCATCGTAACCCATGCGAAAAATAGCCATTCGCATAGTGTTATCAGACATTTGTTTGAACCTATCTCTTTCAGAAGGAAAAACAAACTCAAAACGAGCGCTAAACGGCTTGGTACTTTCTAATACTTCAAGTGCTTGCCTAGAAAGTGGCACAATGTGATCAGACTTCATTTTCATTCTATGCGCTGGTATTCGCCACAACTTTTCTTCTAAGTCGAATTCATCCCAACGAGCACCGGCTAATTCACCAGGTCTAACAAAAGTGTGTACTAATAGTTCAATAGCCAGTTTGGTGAGCAAGCGGCCTTGCTGGTGGTACGCATCTAAATCACGTAGAAACTGAGGTAATTCTTCCCTTGGTAAAGAGGCCCTGTGCGAGGTTTTACGCTTTTCCAGTATTCCGGATAGCTCAGAAGCAGGGTTATGGAGTAAAACGCCAGTCTGTACAGCGAATCGACAAACGCGCCTTATATCTTGAAGTACTCTTTGTGCCACATCGAGCGCCCCACGGGCTTCTATTTTCTGAACGGTTCTGATTATGTCTTGTGGTGTGATTTCGCCAATAGGCCGCTTACCTAGCGTCTTTAACGCATTATCATTTAAACGAGTCCAAATACGGGCGGCATGGCCCTCGCTCCACTGGCCCTTTTGCTTATTCCACCAAAGCCGTGCTTGTGTGTTAAACAGTTCTATATCGCTTACAGAAGAAAGGTGCTTCTTTTCCTGCTTTCTAGCGCTAGGGTCAACATCATCCCTTAATTGTCTTCTAGCTTCTGAAACTGCTTCTCGTGCATCCTTTAAAGACACTTCTGGGTAGACTCCAATTGCCAATGTCTTTTGTTTACCCTGAAAACGATATTTAAGACGCCAGTATTTAGAGCCATTCTTTTTCACGAGCAAGCGCAGGCCCTTCTCATCGGTAAGCCAAATATCCTTTGTGCTTGCTTGAGCTTGTTTTATTTGAATGTCTGTTAAGGGCATGTGGTGCTACCTATCGTCTGATTAATCGACTGGTGCTACCAACATGCTTACTTGCTGGTGCTATTTAGTCGTAATTGAATCTGTGTAGCACCGAATGTAGCACCATGTGCTTAGGGATGACAATAGACTACATTGGACGTAGTAAGACACAAAGGCCTGATAAACAGTAGGAATAAAGCTTAAAGTTGACTGATATGGAGTGTGTTAAAACATGAAATGGTGCCGGGGCCAGAATGGAATAAGCCCCGTATACTATTGATTAATATAGTTTTGATGAAAATAGAAGTTAACCAGTGTTACTACTGGTGTTACTAAAAATTCCCCTTACGGAAATATCTTATCCATAACCTGCTCAGGGGTTAAATCTACAGAAATCGTGCTTTTACAGACTAGTTTAATGATAGCCTTTCCGTTGCTTTCAGCTTTCACACTTACTATATGATTAACACTAATATACTGCCTACCCGTTGTAGTTTCCAATTTTATAAAACGCATATTCATCTTACCTCAGTTCAATACCCAAACAAGAACACGCATCATTATTACAAATACGTATAAAAACCTACGCTTTCATAACCACTTTTATAGACTATTTTATCATAAAAAGCGCGAGTTAATTACTTTAGACAGCCATAGACTAATAGAGACTTTAAGTCCGACAAACTAAGTGAACCTGTTGATTTAAATGAGCATTTATAGCCAATACAATGTAGTTTCCATCAACAACGAGAGTCACAAATATGAATGTAACAATAAGCTCAACAAACAAAGAGCCAGAACAAATTAAGGTAAGTACACCCCATGTCCAAGCAACAAAGCTGACAAATAAAGCCCCTTATCATCACAGAAGGATTGAATTGATAGAAGTTGATCCGTTTGAAAGTGATGAATATGAAATCAAGTTTCAAACAATAAGTTCTAGTTTTACTGTCGTATTGGAAACGTCTAATGGTTTAGAAGATTTTTCGTTAGACAAAAACGAGGATGTACCGGGCAAAGTTGTAAATGATTGCCGAACGGGTGATAGAGATGGCATTAACTTGATCCGTTATTGGCAGAGCAAGCAATGGGCGGTATACACACTAAGCCTTACAAAAAAAGAAGCGGCAAAACAGGCTAAAGCAGTTTTCTCGATAATTCACTGGTAAAGTTCAAAAGCCGGGCGACTAAGAAGTGGTGTTGTTGAAGTTGTTTAAAGTCCTTCGAAGTAGCTTAGTTGCGCGGCACCCCACCTTTTAATTTATAACAACCATTTACACCAGCCTTAAAAATTTAGGTTGTTGCGTTTTCCTTTTATAATTTCAAATTATTCTTAAATCCGCGTACCAGCCTACCTACGTTGTTTTTTCTAACGCCTTTACTACATGTAGCCTGCAGCGAAATACACTTTCCCGATGCGCAGACGCTAGAACCTAACAAAACCTAACAACAAAACAACAACCAGCGCCTAAAATGACTCATAAATAGAGTAAATTTGCGCTGCTGCGTACCCGTAACAGCGCGAGGGGCTGGAAAGTACCTTTTTACATTGGCCTTTGTTGAATTTGTCTCAATACTCTGGCTATCTTTTTCGGGCTTCGCTCAATTGCTTTGACTATCTGATCATCCGTCAAGTTTGCTCCATTCACTACATAAGAAATTTGGGGAGCTGCAGCGCCTTGGTCTCTTGTCAAATCGATAACCTTTTCGCGGGGATGAAGCATAGCTAATTTACCGCCCTTACCGTCCATACCGCCTATACGCGCCCCTGAGCCTGTGTAACCACCACCGTCATACGACGCTACTGCTGAGGCAGCAGCAAGCCCTTGTATCGCGTAAGCCATAGGTTGTGTTACCGATAGAGCTGCGCTCATTGCCCCAGGCGCCATACCAGGCCCAACTATCGGAATTGCTGCCGTACTTTGGAAAGCATTTAAACCTGCCATTAGCGATGCTGCCTGCGCGTTAGCTGCTATCCCTGATGCGCCAGCTACGGCTGTACTTTTACCCACGGTCATTTGAACAATCTTGTAGGCCAGCCACTGAGCTGCCATTTGCCCTAATGCGTTCACAACCCCTCTAGCCATTCCTTGCATAACACCTTTAAAGGCCTCACCAAGACTTTGACTATCAAATACAACTGACTCAATAGCGCTCCCCATTCGATTAGAAAAGCTCTCTACTGTGAATGCTGCTAACTGGTCAAAGTTAACTAAAGCCCCTTGCGTGGCTTCCAGCCATTGCTCCCAAAACGACTGGCTAGTTTCAGTTAAGTTTTCGTAAGCAGTAAATCCGCGTTCCTCAAAGTTTTCCCAGAACATACCAGCGTTTTCAGCCATTTCTTCATCAAAAGTGAAAGCAGTTGCGTTTATTTCGTCAATGAGTGAAAGGCTGTTTAAGAACGAACTTTCTACCTCTTTGGTGGCCGCTTCTACTTCTTTTGTTACTTCTTTTAGAGGGCTTATATCGATATTCGTAACAGCGCCTTCAAGGTTGAACATATCATCCATACCCTCAAAGATATTGTTAGTCGATCCAAAATCAGGATTATCCAGCTCGCTAAGCTGATCGACTATCTTATTGATATCAGCGTATAGCGCTTTTGCCTTACCTTTAAAACTTGCTGATTGCTGGTCAAATTCGTCTTGCGAGAAACCCGATACGAACACAGCAAACGGGTTGTATTGGGCGAGCGTCGTTGATGCGGCAGCTAGTTCAAACATCCCAGCGGCCATGCCTTTGAAAGCTTTTTCGCCACGAAGTAAGTGTTCATTAAAACCGCCTTCTAACACTTCTAACAAATCCGCTAAGGGCTCTGCGAAGTTAGCAGCTATCTTGTTACCAATACTTGTAGCGGTAACCTCAATGCGCTTGAACTCATTGGCAAGTTCAGCCATTTTTTCAACTTCTGCTTGGCTCATGGCCAAGTTAAGGTTGTTGAACTGATCAGAATATTCTTTTATAGCGGCGCCGTTATCCTTAAGCGCTGGAAGTAACAACGTTGCATCGTTGGCTATGGCTTCCATATAGAACACTTGCTCTTTGGCTGATACGTTCGCATCATCCATTGCCTTTTTAACGGCTATCAATACGTCAGTGCTAGATAAATCTTTAAGAGCGTCAGCGGTCAATCCAACCTGTGGAGCCACTTGTTCAAAAAAGTCTTTAAACGGGCCAGCCCCCGTGGCTAAGAAGTCACCAAGCTTGTCTTGAACATCTTTTGAAATGTCTGCGAACTTTTCTTGTTCGATGTTAAACATTTCAAACGCATAGCTTAACGATTGAAATTCTTCTACGTTCAATCCAGCAAGCCGCGCTTGGGCTTCTAATTCCTTGGCGTTTTTAGCGGATGACACCATAAACGCACCAAAAGCCGCCGTTACTCCCGCAACTGCAGCTGCGGTACCGGCGGCGTGTTTTGTTACTGTGCCTAGTTTTGAGTTTATCGAAGAAAAGGCTTGCGCTGTTTTATCCTGCGCTGATATTACAAATTCATATTTCGACATAATGTATTTACTGTTCCGGTTAACACTGTCTAAGTATACAGTCCTAACTTTTGGGAATATAGCGCTGATTTAATTTTGTACAGCCAGTAAGATGAATTTTAAAAACTTTCTTAAATGATTGGTCATTTGTTTGGTCACGGTTGCGCTGAAAGCCAGCCAGAGCGCGCTTTGTGGTTGGTCATTTGATTGGTCACCAGTCGAATACGACTGAAAACTAGTCAAAATTAACTGATTAGTTAACTGAGATTAACCAATTGGTTGTTATTAGATTACGATGATTGCGTTTAGTGTGTTGAACCCCGGGTGTGGTCAGGGGTGTGGTTTTACCTCCCTGCAAAGCCTAAAATTTAGTGGCTTCGGGTGTCGGCATGGGTGTCGGCACTACCATTCAAGCCCTTTAAATACGCGACCTTCGGGGTGTCGCTTGGGGTGTCGCTTTTGTTTAATGCCTGGCTAGATAGATAATCCTTATTTAAGGACTGTATAGTCCTAATTTCGGGATTTTGCTGGTGGGTGTTCCTTGTGGAAAAAGCCATAAATCACGCTAACCATTTGTTTAACTGTGAAAATATGGCACTCAAATTTTTGGTCATTACCACCAGCGAAATTCGTTTTTTAACTAACTTGTGTATTCTTTACTGTATTCAAGTGTTGAACATTGATGTTGTCATGGGGTTGTTCCTCGTTCGTTTGTTTTCGTCGCTATGTTCGAATCGATTTGTAGGGCGAGGTGCTGATAATCGTTGATTAGTTGAATCGCCGCTGTTGCTTCTCGCGCTATTTCGCCAGGCGCGAACACTTCATTTATTCGATCGCCTGCGCTATCAGCAAAAGCTAGCTGTGTTAGCAGTGTAATTGCATCGTGAAAAGCTCGGCCATAATACTTGGCTATTGGCTCAACCTTATGTAACGGTTGTGTGTCTCTTATCCTTACGGCATTGTCACAAATCATTTGGATATTATCTTGGATGTAGCTCATGGTATTTCTCCGTTGTTAGGGACAACTCGTTAATGTATAGTGGTACGTACCAGATAAATATAGCAAAGTGGTACGTACCAATGCAAGATAAAAACAAAAAAAGTTTTGAACGCTTAGGTTCAACAAGAAAGCAAATTCGTTTTGAAGATGAACTTCTATCCAAGATTGATGAAGACAGGGCCAAAACTAACCAGGCTTTCTCTGAGTGGGTAAAGGATGCTTGCGAACGTAAATTAAAATCTTAATTTTCGGCCTCGCGGTGTTTTACCCTTAAATTCCTTCATATTTTTTCGATAAATAGTGAGTCAAAATAACTGTATGTATGGCTTACTATTAAGGAGTACAGAAACTGTACACTGGGTGGCATTTTCTGTTTTTCGTAACTCATTGATTTTTATGATTTACAAAAATTATCCAGTGTACGGAATCTGTACCGCTAAACTTAGCCAGTGTACAGAATCTGTACCGCTAATGAGGTTTGCTGTACAGATTTTGATACCTGGCTTTTTTAAGCGCACCGCTTGTTGTCAATATCATCTATGAAAGTTCTAAGCGCTTTGTTAGTTGGTTTTAAATCCATTTCAAAGCCCCTGATTTCGTCTACGCTTTCATAAGTAAGTGCGTAGTAATTCGGGGTGCGGCCGTTCCTACCTAAGCCAGAGCCTTTACTCAACTCTATGAAGCGTCTTGCTTGTAACTCTCTCAACGCTGCGCTTAAGGTTGATTTTGATTTAAACCCCTTATCACACAGCTGTGAATGAACGGCGCACAACTTACCGTTATTATTTCCTTTGTATTGATATGCAAACCAGAGCAACAAGCGAACAGAATTAGCACTCAGGGCGTGAAAATCTGCATGCTCCATTACTCTGTTTGGAATACCAGCAAAAGGCCGTGTTTTACTCTTTGCCATGACTCCCCCAGCAACTTACCTTTAAATGGGTAAATAATTACCCTAAAACAGGTAACCCCGAAGGGTTACGCTGCTTTTTCATCTGGGTTGTGCCAGGCTTCGAAATTGACTTTAGGAAGGCCGCGATTCGACCGGTAAGCATTCAAAAGCCTTTGGGCCTTAACCCTGTCCTTATCACTGGCTAGCCAATATCGGCTAAATGGCTTTTGGTTAAAGTAAGCCACCGTGTTAAAGTCAGGCTGAGAAACAAAGCTAATTCCTTTCTCATGCTTAAGAGAACTTATCGTGGTGTGTAAACACGACTCTCGATAGCTAGTAAATGCCTCGGGCTGTGTTATTCCTTGTGGTCCTTTGTTAAGCAAAGCATTTAACGCCAATTCAATCTTGTAAGGTGGTCTAATTTCAGTAGACTGAGAATTAACTGTTCTTGTGTTGATGATGTTGCTGCTGCCTTTCGGGGCAGCTTTTTTTTGGCTGTTCATAAATTCTCCTAAGCATCAAATTTTCGTTTTGGTTTTAGGTCTTTCATAACCTCGGCCATGTTAATTCTCAGAAGACGCTTCAAGTCATTTTCATCAGCGCTTAGGGCGTAGAGAACTATAGTTCCAAAAAATTCGTTTAAGTCGATTGTTTCACCACTTCTATGTTGCTTGGCGAAACGGCTAATTTTTCTTTGCGCTTCAAAGCGCATAATTGGTTTAGGTGGAAGCTTTTTCATTTACCCTCCCACACGTAGCTTTTCAGCCCACTCTTTGATTTCGTCCTCTCGATAACGGATCACATGACCCATTTTATAATGTGGTGGCGCAGGGTTACCCAATAACACACCTTCAGTTCTCGAGCGTCTTACGTTGTTTTCGTTAATAGCAAGATAGCGCGCTACTTCTTTGCTTGTAATAAAAGGGCTTCGTTTGATTTCCATAAATACCTCACTTGATACATGAAAATTTAAGGAAGAAAAGAAAACTAAAAGTGTGATTAGCGCACTTGGGTTTACGGCAAGCATCTGTGCTTGGTGGGCGCGTCTTTGTGTTGATGATACTCATTCACGCCCCCTAAGCTGCTACGGCTTCTAGAAGGCGCTTCGCTTGCACTTCACGCTCTATGAGTAATTTATCTACCAATTCGGTAATTTGATCGTTATTAAAGCCGACTGCTCGAGCGGCAATCATTGCTTGGACCTCTGATTCGATGAAGCCAGAAGAACGAGAACCTAAGCTTAAAGGGGGGATGAAACGGCGCTCTTTGATTTCATGCCATAAGGTTGAGCGTCCTTTCCCGACCATTTGGGCAGCTTCATCAAAGCGGATAATTTTATAGTTTGGAGTTGTCATAAATCACCTGTCTTAGTTTGTCTCAATTGACTAAGGTGATTCTCTTTATATTTAATCGCTTATTTTAGCCAAAGAAATACATTTTATTTTTACTAATAAAAATCTGACGATTTATTTTGTGGGTAAAACCACATTTCCTGAAGTCAACTTCTTAATAAATGGACTCACTGTGGCGTCAAACTCAACTTCGCCCCTCTCTCCGTTTGGATACAGTGCGACGATCAAGACACTTTTTTTGATTTTGATTCCTTCATATTTCTGCCAAAGTTTTAGGTCCAATGTTTGGAGAACCTTATACGTCAAAATTTTCCTACTGTCAGATGCCCATACTCTACTTTTGTCTGGCTCTATTGCACAGAGTTGTTCCCTCATGCTTTTCAGCATCACTTCGATACCGCTTATTATTTCTCGGTCTGTAAAGCTTGCCAAATCAATAACCACGGGAACCTGATGAGAACTATAAACATCAGCGTCTCTCAACAGATGTGCTACTGGCAGTAGAAACCTCTTAATATCAAGAAGGTCTAGATTAAAATCACCAACATGTTCACTCGGGCCGCACGTTTCCACAAGTTTACCGTGAAGGTGCCTTAATTCGCCCGCCCCCATCATGCGCACACCATTGTTGTGGTAGAAAGATAATTGGCTATCGATTAGGGCATCCTCTGAACTAAAACACTCAAAGTTTTCACCATTGTCCGGCGAAAGCTTCGATAACATAGGTAGGCCTGACAAAATTGAATTGTACGCATGCCACTCGAAAGCATTATGCTCTTTGATTGATTTGTATACACCTTTATTTCTTTGAAAATACCCTATTGCAGAATCGATCGAAGTTCGCAATTGTATTTCTTTGTATAATTCTTCAAACGAAAAATCGTCGAACACCGAATAACTATCATGACTAAACCATGCTGGCATGTCTTCTAGCTTTTTTATAAATTGATTCTTCATGTACTCGCCCCGATTTTGTGTGACCACCATTCCATCATTGAGCGACGGCGGTCTAGATATTGAGCGCGGTTGTATGCCGCCCGTACTTCGTTTTCGTCTTTGTGTGCTAACGCTGCTTCAATAACGTCATGATCAAAGCCTTCTTCATTTAAGGTTGTACTTGCAAGCGCCCTCATTCCATGGGCCACTAAACGTCCCCGAAACCCCATATCACGTAGCGCTTTATTGGCTGACTGCTTATTAGCAGGCTTTTTAGGGTCAATATGGGAAGGAAAAATATACTCTCTATGAAAACTCAGCGGTTTCATTAGTTCGAGTATTTCTAAAACTTGGGGAGTTAGCGGTACCAAGTGAGGCCTATCCATTTTCATGCGTTCGGCGGGTATGGCCCAAATAGATTGAGCGAAGTCAATTTCTGACCATTTGGCCTCAGCTGCTTCACCTGGGCGCACCATGGTATGTAACTGAAACTCAATTAAGCACCGGGTAGTTATTTTTGCAGACGAATACTTTAAGGCTTTAACAAGCTCGGGTAGTTCTTCGGGCTTTAAGGTGGGCTGATGCTTTACTCTTGTCGATGGTATTAACTCTTTAATACCTATAAGTGGGTTGTGGTGGATAATGCCGGCATTTACAGCGTAAGTCATAACACTATTCATGCGCCTAGCAACTTTACGCGCTATTTCGTGACTATTTCGCCCCACTATAGCGTTTATTACTTCTATTGCTTTAGGCGCTGTTAATTGCTCAATAGGAACTCTACCAACTAGTGGAAAAACATCGTTGGTAAATGAGCGCTTTATGTTTTTAAGTGTTCCCTCTGATACTTTGCTAGCATGAACATCAAACCACTGTTTAGAAACATTCTCGAAAGTTTGGGATGCTGATAGCAAAGCCTTTTCTTTCGCTTGGTCTTTGTGTTCTTTAGGGTCAATATCTTTTGCAAGAAGTTTTCTAAATGCTTCGCGTTCTTCTCGGGCATCAGCAAGTGAAACATCAGGATAACTGCCTATACCGATGTTACTGCGCTTTTTGGTGTGAGGTTTGGAATAGTTGAATATCCAAAGCTTAGAACCGTTTGGTTTAATGCGTAAAGCGAGACCTTTTCCATCTGATAGGTTGTATTCCGTATCTTTTGGTTTTGCTTGTTTTACTTGGGTTGCACTTAAGGGCTCTTCATCATTAACGGGGGACATCCGCATTCATTAAACTGATTTT
>NZ_CACSIG010000036.1:0-853 GCF_902705815.1 Alteromonas infernus | reverse complement strand
ACCTAACAAAAAAATTAAGNCACTCACTCCGTTCGCTGGGACGCATACATGCGGGGCGGCTTCGCCATTATGCCCCACATGCCTGCGCCCCTTATTTAAAAGTTAGGTGAAACCGGAATGTTTACCTTTGGATTGAAGAAAAAAGATATCGCTTGCTGTTTGCTTTGTTACAACGAGGCAGAATATGTCTTTTCAAAATGTATACGGAACTCGCTTCTTTCGCTTGCACTAATGCTGTATGCCATTACTTTTTTAGCCTTCGTGCTTTTTGCGCCTTCATTATTGTATGTGTTTATTATAGGTATTGTTGCTTCCGTCTTTGGTATTTTCACCAAGCTTTTTATGCACGTAGAGCTTCGTTGTAAAAAATGTAGAAATTCATTGCTAATCCAAGTCTAGGTTGTGTTAGCTTTTTCACCTAACAAACGCATAAACACTCGCTTCGCTCGCAGGGGACAAATACACGTAGGCTCCCCTCGCTCTGCTCGGTATTTTAGCCTACGTATATTTGCCCGTTATGCGGGCCGTTATAAGGCGTCAGCCTAAACTTCGTTTGGCTTAATTAAAAAATCAGTACAACTGCCCTCACCTTTTCTAATTAGCATCGCTCTGACTTGTGGTAGGTTTAAATCCGCCGCTTTCAATTCAAAGGTAGTGTAATAGGCGCTTTATCGACAAGTTCTTATTTTAAGTCAGCAAGCGCCATTACCCTCGGTAGCTCAGCTGGCGGCTAGCTTCAGTCAAATCAAAACCATCACTGCACGGCCGTTTTGCTTGTTTGTGTTAACAATCAATCGTATGCTGGCTTCAACAGTTTTTAAAAAGACCAAAGGAACTGGCTCTGCTTATAACA
>NZ_CACSIG010000035.1:0-594 GCF_902705815.1 Alteromonas infernus | reverse complement strand
TTCCTGCTCNNNTGTAGGTTTTANAGGCATATCGAGTAGGGTGAGGCTTGCGCCTCATCCCTCTCACAGAACCGTACGTACGGGCCTCGTATACGGCTCCTGCATACTTCATATCACTTGCTAAGTGACACAATGCTAATTTGCAATCTAGTATCGTGCGCCCTATGGACATCGTTCATTTTCTAACATTGTGGTAACTTTCATTGCAGGGTTTGGCGTTCTAGCACTGAGGCAATCTACCAAATTTGACTACAATTACTTCCCATATACGGCCTGTCTCACCAGACACTCACTATTCCTACGCGCACCGATTCGACTTTGTCCCGCTGATCAGGCGGCTTGTGTATCAATGATAAAAAAAACTCACAACTCATCAGATCTTAAAGTCTGCTTCCCCCCTTCGCAATCCATTTAAGCTTTTGGCTAAAATGGATCCTATCAAACACAATGCTGATAGTCGGCTTGGTTTTACCCTCCACACCATTACTGGCTTTCATCGGCCTAGCCTTACTCACTACTACGGGTTCATCTGCCACCTCACACTCGCAACATTCTTGGATCACTCCTTGAACGATACGTCCAACCATTTGATTG
>NZ_CACSIG010000034.1:0-50910 GCF_902705815.1 Alteromonas infernus | reverse complement strand
CTCTAAAGAGTACTGTTGGTCCTCCTTGCGCAGAAGTCACGACAAAAAGCATCATGATTCTGCACTAAAAGTTTTTCCTGGCAGCCATAGCGATACGGTACCACCTGACTCCATTCCGAACTCAGAAGTGAAACGTATTAGCGCCGATGGTAGTGTGGGGTTTCCCCATGTGAGAGTAGGACACTGCCAGGTCCCATTAAGAAGAACCCGCCTAACGGCGGGTTTTTTGCTTTAAATAGAAGCCGCTACACTTTTATGTATACGTGCTAACAGAATTTAGTAAAGTTGATAGTAACCAGCTTTACGCAGTAAACGCTACTGCAAACCAGTTTTTCCTGGCAGCCATAGCGATACGGTACCACCTGAAACCATTTCGAACTCAGAAGTGAAACGTATTAGCGCCAATGGTAGTGTGGGGTTTCCCCATGTGAGAGTAGGACACTGCCAGGTCCCATTAAAAGAAAACCGCCTACCGGCGGTTTTTTTGCTTCTGGAAGAAACAAAATAATAGGGTCAGAGTCAGAACTCTGCCCCCATTTAGTTAGAAGTGGTAGGAGTATGACAAGTTTAGGAAGTCTAGTCCTGGGTTGTCGTTATTAAAGCCACCATTTGAAAAGTGCATATAACGCAGGGCAACGTGTTGCTTCTTATTGATCTCTACAAACACGCCCAATCTGTCTTCAAATTGGTAGTTAGAGCCAATATCTTTACCTGCCACTTTTTGATCGCCAATGTAGCTTGCGCCAATACCTGCTTCTATATATACAGGATACTTGTCATATAGTGTGGATATCTGTTTCATAAAAACAGGCGTCAGTGACGCGCCATAGCTTGTACTGTGCGTATCGTTCTCGCCATATTCCCAAACAACCGCACTAACTTCCCAGTAAAGCTTTATGTCGCCAAACCAATCTGTAGCTAATGTTTGTTCAAGCGGTCGGTATGCGAAGCGCATACCGTCAATGTCATCGAATCCATGCATGTAGTCAACGCTCACGGTTTGCCGTGCTTGTGCTGTAGTCGCAGTAAAAGCGATAAAAAAAGAAAATAAAAGTAATGTTACCTGTTTCATAATTGCTCCTTGATCTGCTAATCAATAAGCAAAATGTTTTCCATCTGATAAAATTACTTAATATCAGTGGTTTATTTTTTTGGGGTTTCTTTTTATACCGATAATCGTGTTATTTACTGACTTTGTGGAAGATTTACAGAGGAGACCAAAGCATGTTGTCTCGAAGTTCTTGCTCTTTCATTAATTGTTTAATTAAGTGCTTCGTCTCTTCGATACCGTATTTTTCTTTTATCTTATTTATAGTTTCAGATTTTGAATGTAAAAACGCATTTAGCTCTTCAATAATGTTGGGGTATTTAAGCGTAGACAGTGAAAACGAGACCGCATTGTGGGGAAGGGTTAAATCAGCGCTAAATGGCCCAACTTGAGGGTGTCGGCGAATAATATGTCGGGCTACGTTATACTCAATGTCCATAGCATCCACTTCGCCATTGTGAAGAAGTGATAAGCCTTCGTATACGCTAGCAACAGTAAAAGTATTTACGGTACCTTCACTAATTTGCTTCTTCCACTTCACCGGTGAAAAACCATCAGGAATAACAAGTTTTCCGATGCTACTAACGCCCTTATTTGTGTTTTCAGGTTTGATTAATGTTACTGAAAACGTCTCGATTAAAGGGGGAGAATAGATTTTATTAAGGTTATACGTTAACGAGTTGTTCCATCGAGGGTTATCTGGAAAAACAAAGTCAACGTTGCCTTTTTTCAGCTCAATTTGAAGGCGTTTAGCTGGCATACTTAGATAGACAAACTGATGTCCGCTTTGTTTGGAAAATGCTTCAAGGATGGCCCAGCCCAACCCTTTTTCATGTTTTGAAGAAAAGTTGTAGTAAGGATCGTACGCAATATTTTGAGCGCCTACGATAAAGGTTTCGGCCTGAATGGCAGGGGTAAAAAGTGCCAGCGCGAACAAAAATGATCTAACATGTCTTAAACCGTTCACCCTACTTCCAAACCTCTTCAATTTCTAATCCTTGTTGCTCTAAAAGTTGTTGAAATAAACGCTCAGTGTCTGTCATTTCATATTTGGCTTTTATATTAGCAATTAATTCTGGGTTTGAGGACATGAAATCATTGAGTTCAGTAATAATATCTTGGTGATAAAGCGTAGATAAAGAAAATGGAATGTCATTATGTGGAAGCGTCAAATCTAAAACAAATGCGTCTTGCTCAAAATAATAAGGCGCAGAATGCTTATTGACAAAATATTCCAAGTCGAGCGCATCCACACGTTCTTGATACACCAAGGTTAGCCCTTGTTGGATATCTTTAACCCATGTGATATCTGTACTCTGATTATCTATTCGCACTTGCCAATTTACAGGTGTAAAACCTAACGGCATGGCAAGGTGTTTTATATTATCTATGCCTTGGCCTGCGTTTTCCCGCTTTACGATAGTTCCTGTTAATGCGCGTGTTATTGGCGCAGAGAAGTATTTTTCTTTAGAGGTTGTAATACTGTTATACCAGCCTCTATTGTCAGGATATACAAAGTCTACATTACCTTTAGCTAATTCAAGCTGAAGTCTTCTAATTGGTAGACTTACGTAAACAAATTTGTGCCCGGAAGCTTCAGAAAAAGCTTCTAATATTGACCAAGCTACACCTTTATCAACCGTAGATGAAAAATCATAATGAGGGAAATATGCTAAGCTCTGTGCACCGATAATGTATTTCCCTGCGCTTATATTAATACTGGCCAAACAGCCACATAAAAGCGCAACCCATCGCTTCATGTTAAACCCCAAAATAATAACTAAAATTTACGATATGCATTTGACTGATATGGTTGGCGATCCTAATGAAGCCAATCATTACAAAAAATATAGCTTTTTTTTAGTATACATTAGACTATAAGTACCAAGGCGTTAAACCCCTAATGAAAGTCTCGCGAATTGAGCGAAATACTTTCCAGCCAGGGTGTTCTATCGATAAGTTTGCCGGCAATAATATGAATTACCCCCTCTTTAGAGCGTTCAATAATACCGTTAACTTGCAGAAGCTTTGCTTTTAAGAAAGTCTTTTGCTGAGCGCGTGCTGTGGCTTGCCAGACAACCACGTTTATATTGCCAATGTCGTCCTCTAATGTAAGAAAGGTAACGCCTGCGGCTGTACCAGGGGCTTGACGTCCGGTCACGGCACCTAGCACTTTAACTACCGACTTATTCTTCTTGTTAATAAGCGTGTTAGACCAGCTGATATCATTGAGTTTATGCTGGCGTTTAAGCAGCGAAATAGGATGGTTGTTAACTGACAAACCTGTCGATGCATAGTCTTCGAGTAAATTTTGCGCATCTGATGGTTTATTTTTTAAAGGCGAATAGCCTTGTTTAGTATTCACCTCTACAGTGTCGAAAAGCGGCAGGCGTGTTTGCGTGTCCATTATTCGCCAGCGTGTTTCGTAGCGGTTGCCGGAAATAGTGCGAAACGCATCGGCGCTCGCTAGCGCCTCTAGCTCGTTACTTTTAATCGATAAATGCTGAATTTGCTCTATATGGGTATAGCCTGCTGCCGGGCGGTTTTTCACAATCTTGTGTGACGCTACTTCACTTAACCCTTTAATCAGCTTAAGCCCTAATTGAATATATTTATCTTCACCCTTGGTAACTAAAGTGTGCTCAGTGTCTGACTTGTTTACACAGGGGGCTTCTACATAAATATTGTGTCGCTTCGCATCTTGAACTAACTGTGACGGCGTATAAAAACCCATTGGCCAGCTGTTTAATAACGCTACGTAAAATTCCACGGGAAAGTAAAACTTTAGCCAGCAAGACACATACGCTAATACTGCGAAAGACGCTGAGTGAGATTCTGGAAAACCATAACCTGCAAACCCTTTAATTTGTTCAAACAAGTTATGTGCAAACGTACTGTCGTAGCCTTTATTCGTCATTCCTTTAATTAACTTGTCTCTAAACTCGAAAATTCTGCCATCTTTTTTCCAGCTCGCCATTGCGCGGCGTAGCTGATCGGCTTCCCCTCCGCTAAACCCTGCGGCTACCATGGCTAGCTGTATAACTTGCTCTTGAAATATAGGTACTCCCATGGTGCGCGACAGAACTTTTTCAACTTCTTTTGATGGGTAGCTAATAGTTTCATTGCCGTGCCGGCGTATTAAATAAGGATGTACCATATCCCCCTGAATTGGGCCTGGTCGTACGATAGCTATTTGCACTACCAAGTCGTAATAACGGCGGGGTTTAAGCCGCGGAAGCATAGACATTTGTGCCCGCGATTCTATTTGGAAAACCCCAACGGTATCAGCGCGACATATCATGTCGAATACTTGCTTGTCATCGCCAAGCTTGGTGATAAAAGGAATGCTTGTCTCGACGGGGTATTGCTTATTGATTAAGGAGAATGCGCGGCGAATGGCGCTTAACATGCCAAGGGCCAGAACATCTACTTTTAATAAGCCAAGGGTTTCTATATCGTCTTTATCCCATTGAATAATAGTGCGCGCTTCCATTGCTGCATTCTCTACAGGAACTAGGTCATACAGGGGCCCAGCACTAATTACAAAGCCGCCTACGTGCTGCGATAAATGTCGGGGCGTTCCTAATAGCGCTTCAGTTAAGCTAATTAGCTGCTGTACACGTTTTTCTTCAGGGTTTAACCCAAGGTCTGCCAATTGGGACTTCCAAGGAATAACGCTGTCCCGTCGGTTTATTTGTTTAACCACAAAGTCTAGCTGAGACTCGCTAAATCCAAGGGCCTTCCCTACATCTTTAAACGCTGATTTAAAGCGATAGCAGATAACAGTAGCTGCAATTGCAGTTCTTTCTCTGCCATATTTTTTATAGATGTATTGAATAATTTCTTCTCGGCGTTGATGCTCAAAATCTACATCAATGTCTGGCGGTTCATTACGCTCTTTGGAAATAAACCGCTCAAACAGCACGCTAATTTGCCTTGGGTCGACAGCGGTTATTTCTAAACAATAGCAAACCACCGAATTAGCGGCTGAGCCTCGGCCTTGGTATAAAATGCGCTGCTGTTTGGCAAATTGAACAATGTCGTAAATCGTTAAAAAGAAGTACTCATACTCTTGCTCAGCAATCAGCCTGAGTTCTTTTTCTATTGTTTGCCTTATCTCTGACGTAATGCCTTCAGGGAAGCGAATCTTAATGCCTTCTTCCACGCGCTCTCTTAAATATGAGGTGGGTGTATAGCCTTCAGGCACAAGTTCAGCAGGGTATTGGTAGCGCAACTCTTCTAAAGAGAAGGTAAATTGTTGGGCAAGGCTATGGGTATTAGCCAGCCACTTTTCAGGATAAAGCTTTTTGATTTTATGGGTTGTACGCAAACTACGCTCTGCATTGCTTAGCGCTTCTCTTCCTATCTCGTGTACGCTGGTGTGCACTTTGGTGGCGTGCAAAATATGCTGTAACGGTAGTCTATCTGCATGATGCATTAATGCACCAGTACAGGCGATGACAGGAAAAGCGTAGGTAGACTGTAAGTGATTATAATGCGCAAACCTATGATGGTCACGCCCGTCTAGCAGGCGTTGCGCGCCGATAAAGGCGTCTATATTGGGGTGTTTCTGTAGCCACTGTGCCCAATACTTATCCTCATTCACCTCACCGCTAGGCAGCCAGATGAATTTACAGTGGCGAATGGTGCGTAAGTCCCACTCGGCAAGCTGATACTCCCCTTTTTCAGAGCGTCTTCTGGCGTTAGTGATAATACGGCACAGTTCGCTGTAGGCCGCTTTGTTTGGGCACAGCAATACAAAAGATAATGTCTTATCAAATATGAAATAGCTGCCTACGATAAGCTTAATGGGCAACCCTTGGTGTGTAATTTCATCGAAAGCGCGTACCACTCCTGCCACTGAGCATTCATCGGTTATTGCTATAGCCTCATAACCAAGAAAAGAGGCCGTGGTTACTAGTTCTGCTGGGGAAGAGGCGCCGCAGAGAAAGCTATAATGGCTTTGGCAAAAGAGTTCACTGTACTTCATGGTATTGCCTTATCTTAAGCGCTTAGGGCTAACAAAAAATACCTTGTACCCACCAGTGACTTTGCGCATCTTTAAACACTAAAAGCCTTACACTTTGAGGCGTTTGCGCTATAAAGTAGTCACGGTTTGTAGGGGTATCTCGCCACCACTCGCTATGCAGGCGTACCGGTCCGAAGCATATCTGTGATGGTTGAATAAGCGGTTTAGGCGCTTCAAAGGTGAAGGTTGGGGTGATATCACTGCCGTAGGAATAGCCACTGCCGTTTGGTTCTGACACCGTCATATATTCAAACTGGTGGCTATTGGTAGCGCAAGGCTGAAAAGTACTGTGATCGCCTAACTTAGCGTTTAGGCGACCAATTAGTTGCTTTTGTGCCACATCGTTAAATCTATCGCTAAAAAAGTCGCCATTGTTGCTATCTATTTCTTCAAACTGTTGGCACCGAACGCCAATGGCGGTGGCCGGTTCCGGTAACTCAAGGTTCTCTGTTTTAAGTGTGAATAAAGGTAGCCAGCTTTTAACGGATGCCTGAGGAAGCGCAGAGCGGATATTAATATCCAAAACGGGTGCTTCTCTAAAATGAATATGCACACTTATACTGGATGTGTATAAGTTTCTTGCGCGTAAATAGTGCGATAAGTGCTCGAACTGGTGGGTCACAAAAGGGGTTAGGTGTTGTGTATTTTCTATATCAAAAGGTAACAGCGTAAAATTATCGAAGTGCTCTAGCGGCCTAAACAGCGTAACCCGAGGAAAGGTCTCCCCCCTAAGTGCGGTAAGGTACACAATCGTATTATTGTCAAAGCGCTTGCCTAGCTCTTGAACTGGCATTGCCAGTAACTCATGTACACGAGTAATACCTACTCTGGTCAGTGATTCTATAACTTTTGACGCAAGCGCCGTGGTAGAAAGAGGGCAAGCACCAAGCGCCTGTTTAATTTCTTGTTGCGCATGTAAGTAGGTATTGTGTTTGTGAAGCGCAAGTACTTTGGCGGCTTCTATTGTCCATGCACTAGCGAAATGGTAACGAACATTGGCCTCAAATAACGCCTGAGTTAATGTTTTCCAGAGTGCCTCATGACCGCCATAATAGTGACTGAGATTATCTAACCTTATAGCCAAACCATCAGGAGCGTCTAGCACAATATCAGACGCCAACGGATAAAGCCTATGCGCCAGCTGAGTTAGCATATGTTTTTCATTTTCTTCATTGAAAGGCAAAATGTGTACATAAGGGCACAGCGCAGCCGCTTGAGCTAACCCATGACCTATTTCAATACCTTCTTTTTTCGCAACCTCGTTACATTGAATTATTTTGCTCGCTTTACTGCTATACACAGCTACTGGTGTACTTAAAGGCAGCGATGAGTCTGCACTGCTATCAAGTTGCCCAGACACTTTGCTATTCAACGTTTTATTGTTAGTTGCTTGATTGTGGCCATCAAGAGTGAGTTGATAGCAGTGAATATAGGCCCACAGCATGGTTAACTCACAGAGTGGAGCGCCTGATCGGAAAGCGTATTGTGTGCCATCGCCCATTTGATCGCTCGATTGTCAGGTGTCCACTGATGGGATATAACAATGTTATCTTTAGGCCAACCATGGCGCTGCTTGCGTATGCTTATTGACAAGGTGTGCGGCTCCCCTAACAAAGCGAGATCTAAAGCAATCGGTAAAGCACTAGCGTTGGTATTTTGCTGTGATATACGCTGTTGCTGTGGCGTATAAAGTAAGCACAATGCATCGTTATGTGTTGCGGCTACCTGTAAACGTCGCGCTGCTTTTTGTCCTACGGCATTGCTCCATAACACTACACAATGACAGGCGGAGCTTTTTAAACATTGCTCTGCCGCCCACAATGACTCTTGCTGTGAGCTTGCCTTTACTACAAGCACTTGCTGCGCGTTTAACCCTAAATTTTCTAACCAAGGTGACTGTAACAGCCCTGGTGGGTTAATAAACACGACAAGTTTATGCGTGCGGTGCCCACAGATAACCTCTTTGAATAACGAAAGTTCACCGACCCCCGTTAATGAAGCTATACGTACAAGGCCAGTAGACGCAACGCCTCCGTTAAGCGCTTTATCGAGATGCGGAAAGCCTAGTGAAAACTTTGCTTCACTTTGCTTTTTTTCTCTGGCCCGCCAGATATGCGGGTGGTTGTTAAGCACAGATAACGGTTTGTTCATGACACTCAAAATAAACTGTATTTTTATACAGTATTATAGTGCAGCAAAAAGCCTTTTCAAGCCAAAAGGCTTTCGCCCCATTGTTTTGAATGCTAACTCACTGATTAGTTTGAAAAGGTAGAAGATTAAACTTTGAAAAATGGGAGGAAGAGTGGCTAAGGGTGCTAACCTTTGCAATGCATGAAAGATCAACACCCTAGCACATAGGTAATGCAGTAATAATGTAAATTAAACCGCGGAGTTTTAGCGCTACCCTTCAGCTGTCGGCGTTTTCGTTGGTTTTGCTGTAGTGCCATTTACCGTTGCTGTAACCATTTGGCAAAAGGCAATAAAACCATCCGCGGTATTTTTTGACCATACCATGCGTACATTGCTAGGCAGCGCCTTTACCACCTCGCGAATGTCTTCAAGGCTAACTACTTCGTTAAGCAACGCCTTATTCAGCGACTCTTCTAGTGACATACCCTTCTCACAGCACGCCATAATAATGGTCGAGAAGTTTTGCATTAGCGGGTGTAGCGCTTGGTACTGAACCTGATCGATAAGACGACTTTTATAGGCACTTTCAATACGTGATGTTAGGTTCTTTTCTAATGCATCTGTAACAAGAACCAAGTTGCGATAAGCATAAGTCACCTTACTATTCGTTTGCTTATTCGAGTGGCGCAACAGCGCCAACTCTTTCTGTAAGTTCTGCGCTCGCAGCACAAAGTAAATTAAAAACAGGATGAGTAATCCAATAACACCAAATGCAACGATCATGTTTATTTAGCCTTTTGTTCTTCTATAAACGCATCGATATGTTGTTCTAAAATGAATAGTGGAACCGAGCCATTTTCTAAAACAGCGCGGTGGAATTTGCGAACGTCGAAACGTTCTCCTAATTCACTTTCTGCTTTTTCTCGTAGCGCTTTAATTTTGATTTCGCCAATTTTGTAAGACAGCGCTTGCGCGGGCCATGAAATATAGCGGTCAATTTCCGTATTCACGTTATGCTCAGAAAGGGCAGTATTTTCCATCATATAATTTACGGCTTGCTGGCGGCTCCAGCCCATAGTGTGCATGCCAGTATCAACAACTAAGCGGCATGCGCGCCACATTTCATAGCTTAAGCGGCCAAAGTTGTCGTAAGGCGTTTCATAAATACCGGCCTCAATACCCAAAAACTCAGAGTACAGGCCCCAGCCTTCACCAAACGCTGAAATATAAGTATTACGACGTACCATTGGTAAGTCTTCAAGTTCTGCTGCCAGTGATATCTGAAGGTGATGACCCGGCACGGCCTCATGTAATGTTAGCGCAGGTAGTGCATATAAAGGGCGCTTATCAAGGGCATAGGTATTTACCCAGTAATAGCCTGGTTGATCATCGCGGCTAGGGTGGATGTAACGGCCCGTGGTGTACTTAGGCGCAATGGCGTCAGGCACAGGAGCAACGCCGTAGGGCGTTCGCGGTAGATATTCAAATAATGAAGGCAGCTTAGCGTCCATTTTCTTGGCAATAAACGACGCTTCTTTTAATAAGTCTTCTGCGCTGGTGGCGTAAAACTGAGGGTCTTTGCGCAAAAAAGTGATGAAGTCGTTAATCGTACCATCAAAGTCAAGTTCATCTACAATTTGTTGCATTTGCGCGCGGATGCGTTTGACTTCTGACAGCCCCAGGTCGTGGATTTCTTGGGGCGTCATATCAGTAGTCGTATAATGCTTTGCGCGATTGGCGTAATACGCTACGCCATCAGGCCAGTTATTGGCAGCAATATCTTCACGAGCATTAGGAATATATTCATTCACCATAAAGTCGTAAAACGCTTGATATGCGGGAAGGACACTCGTGTTTATCGCTGCTTTGCCTTGTTCAATTAATGCTGACTTTTGTTCGGCAGTAAAGTACTCAGGAAAGCGGGTAAACGGAGAATAAAAACCACTGTCTTCGGCATTTTCTACAATGTATGACGCCACCGAATTTTCAAACCCTTCAAGCACCACTTTAGGCTGCGTATAGCCCTCTTTTAATGCCTGCTTCATATATGTTATCTGCTGATCAAAGTAGTCATGTAAAGCATTTAAGCGGCTAATGTAAGCTTGATAATCTTCCACGCGCTTAAATGTGGACACGTTCGGTAAAGATGCCATGGCACCGTGAAAACCGTATTCAGAGTTAATGGGCACTAAATGAGAGCGATAGGTGTATTCATCTACATAGTTAGCCAACCGGTATTGTTGCATCAGTAGTGCAATATACCCGTCGGTAGAAATGTCTTCTTTTTTGTACTGACTTAGTGCTTTTTGAAATGCACGCCATTGTTCGTTTTTGGCTTTTAATGCTTCAGGTGAAATATCAGGTAAAGCATGTGCTAGTGTGTTATCGCCTTGACGGGAAGCCAATAGGGGAGAAACGGAAAGCTCGTATTGCCAAATGTCATCAAGCAGTTGATACAAGCTTTCATCATTAAGGACTTTTGCCGGTGAACTGGCACTGCAAATTAGTAGTAATGCTGCTAATAGATAGCGATACATAAGGGTCTCCGGTAACCTTTACCGGATAGACTCCAGCGGCTACTCTTTCGTTGGTGTATATATTGGGCTAGGGAAAGCCGTTACTTTATCAGATTTATTCTCCAATTTAGTAATTTTGGCCGTTCCTTTTTTATTTACGGCGTCAATGCGTAAAACGTTGTGCATAGGAACGTAAGTTTTTGTTACTTCTGAAAATTCATTTTTTAGTCTTTCATGACTGGGATCGACAACAACACTCGTGTGGGTATCCCACACAAAGTCGCCTATCTCGATAAAGCCAAATAAAGCACCTTGCATAAGGGTTTTTACATATAACTCGTAATGCTCTCCATTGCTGATGAACTTTACGCGATAAAGAATATCGTCTTTCGACATGGATGCTGCTCTTCACTAAAAAATAAAAATACTCCCGGAATCTGATCCGGCGTTTGGCTAACAATTTTACCTTGCTCCTAAAATGCGAGCAACGGTAGGAAACACATGGTAAACGTAAGGAGTTTAATGGTATTACGCCCAGTATCTGCGTTACCATTGTACCCACTTAGTTATACGGTGAAATTAAAATGATAAAAAAACTCCTTATAGGTAGTGCAATGACGGCAATGACATTTGCTGCAACAGCACATAACCACACATCGACAGATAATGCTTTCAACCCTGATACACAGCGAATTAAGTCTCACCTGTTTTTTCTAGCAGATGACTTGCTTGAAGGTCGTGACACTGGCTCTCGAGGCCATGAAATTGCGGCCCTTTACATCGCTACTGAGTTTGCAAAGTACGGTTTAACCCCAGCGGGCACCGACGGCTATATGCAGAACGTAACATTTCGCAAAGCCAACCTGGTACAAGAATCGCCAACCTTTTCCTTCACACAAAACGGTGAAACGGTAAACTTTGATTACCCGAAAGAATACTTAGCTGGCCCGAGCTTGCTTAATACTGATGCCAATGTAAAAGGCGAAATGGTATTTGTAGGTTACGGTATTGTGGCAGATGAATTATCGCACAACGATTACAAAGACCTTGATGTAGAAGGTAAAATTGTCGTTGCGCTTGCGGGTAAGCCAAATGACTTCCCCTCAGAGGAAGGTGCACATTTTGCGTCGGGTTATCAAAAGCAGAAATACGCTGTAGATAATGGCGCTATTGGCATGATTACCATTACTACGCCTAAAAACGAGAAAGTACGCCCTTATCAAAGCCGTTTGAACTACATTCATACGCCGCGCATGGCGTGGTTAGATGGCAGCGGTCAACCTGCGAACAGCTTTTCTCAGCTTAAAGGCGGCGCTTACATGAGCGAAGGGGCTGCACGTAAGCTGTTCAAAGGTGCAGAGAAAAGCCTTGATGACGTATACGCACAGCTTGAAGCTGACAAAGTACCACAAGGTTTTGCGCTAAATGGCGTGGTAGATATCAGCAAGAAGAGCGTTCACGACACCATCACAAGCCCGAACGTTGTGGGTGTACTAGAAGGTTCAGACCCAGAGCTTAAAGATGAGTACGTGGTTTTCTCTGCGCACTCTGATCACATTGGTTTTGCCAAAACCGTGAAAAAGGACAATATCAACAATGGCGCAATGGACAACGCGTCTGGCACGTCGGTAATGTTGGAAACCGCACGCTTGTTTAGCGAAATGAAAGAAAAGCCAAAGCGCTCAATTCTTTTCGTGTCGGTAACCGGTGAAGAGAAAGGCCTGCTAGGTGCAGACTATTTCGCCCGTAACCCAACCGTTCCTGTTACTTCAATGGTGGCAAACGTAAACTTAGATATGCCAATTCTGACCTACGAGTTTGCTGACGTTATTGCCTTTGGCGCGAACCACAGTGATTTGCAAGACTCTGTGGAAAAAGCGGCGGCGAATGCAGATATCGAGCTAAGCCCAGATCCGTGGCCAGAGCAGGCACTTTTCACACGCTCAGATCACTACGCGTTTGTGAAACAGGGTGTACCTTCAGTATTTATGGTGCCAGGTCTTAAATCAAAAGATCCTAACGTAGATGGCAGCAAGGTGTTCGGCCAGTTCTTATCTACGCACTACCACAAGCCTAGCGATGATATTAATCAGCCATTTAACTGGAATGCGGCAGAAACCTTCACAAAGGTTAATGCACAAATTGGTTGGACATTAGCAAACCAGAAGAACAAGCCTCAATGGAACAGCGGCGACTTCTTTGGGAATACGTTTAGTAAGTAGTGATTACTTAGGTTAAATTAGGAAAGCAGCATTTTTGTGCTGCTTTTTTCCTCTCAAGCAGATATTACAGTCGTAGCGAGCTCGTTTATGCGTTGGCGATGACTGATCTATCGCTGGCATTAACCTTTCAAAGCCCAACAGAAAGTGCTACTTTTTCGCGCTGAAACTGACTTCAGTAAAAATAGTCAAAATATAAACTGACGGAACTTTCCATATCGGCTTGGCGCTTTTCTAAAGATCACTTATGAACACAAAGAAATAACGCATAGCAATACTTAAGGGTTAAATCATGAAGAATACGCTTTCTGTCATTGTGATCACAAAGAATGAAGAAGATCGAATATCACGTTGTTTAAGCTCAGTAACACACATTGCTGATGAAATAATTGTCTTTGATAGCGGTAGCACCGACAAGACCGTTGAAATAGCTAAACAATTCACTGATAAGTTGTTTGTTACCGATTGGCAAGGCTATGGAATCCAAAAGCAAAGAGCGTTGGATAAGGCAGCGTGCGATTGGGTTTTATCAATCGATGCAGATGAGGAAGTAGATTCAAAACTTGCTCAAGAAATAACAAGCCTTTTAAATCAAGACGTTATTGAACACAATGCCTATAAGGTGAGGTGGAAAAACATCATCTTCGGTAAACCCACCCGATTTGGTAGAACTGCGAGAGCGTGTACTCGGTTGTTCAGAAGGCATGGCTCTAGATTTGATGGGGCTATTGTTCATGAAAAGGTACTTTTCGAAGGTGAGACTGGCGTAATTAAAAAGGGCTTCTTAAATCATTACTCTATCCGAGATTTTGAGCACCTGCTGTATAAAAATAGACTCTACGCAGTATTGATGGCTGAAAAGAAATTCGCCAAAGGCAAAAAGAGTTATGGAATACCGCTTGCGGTTCTTAGAGGGCTAATCACTTTCATACAAATATATGTATTCAGGCTTGGCTTTTTAGATGGTGGCAGAGGGCTTTTGTACGCCGTTATTTATGCACAGTATACTTTTAATAAGTATGCAGGCTTGTGGTCTCTCGAGCAACAGAGTAAACAATAACTACTAGAAGTAACCACGCTAGATGCTAAAGCAGTTACCAAAAGTTGACTGCAACAAGAAAAAGGCACTTACATGCGCCTTTCATTTTAGTAGCTCTTGTGTTTGTTTTACTTAAACAAACATCTGCTTAAACGCAGCCCATTGTTCGTTGAACTGTTCAGTAGGCTTACGAGTAAAGCCACTGCGAATAAAGCCATTAATGCGACCGTCAGTGTAGCAAATCATCATATTAGCAATAATTGCTTCATCTGCTGAAAGGGTTTTCCCTTCGCGCAGTTTGCGCTCTCTTAACACCTGTTTAAGCTGGGTTTCTAAACGCTCAAACAGTTTTGCAATGCGTGCACGTAATCGGTCTTGCTCACCCATTAGCGCATCACCATTTAATATGCGGGTTATGCCTGGGTTCTTTTCCGCAAAGCCTAAAATTAGGTGCAGTATAAGCTGGCAGCGTGTTAGTGAATCTTTTTCTTCATTCACTATTTTATTAATACGCGTGAAAAGCGTTTCTTCGATGAACTCGATAAGCCCTTCAAACATTCGCGCCTTACTGGGAAAATGGCGATAAAGCGCAGCTTCAGACACGCCAACTTTTTCCGCTAATTTAGCCGTAGTGATACGTTGACCTGGGCTGGTTTCTAACATTCCAGCAAGTGCTTGCAGAATTTGCGCTCTGCGATTGGTTTTTTTGACAGCAGGCATGACGAAAGTATTTCCTCCGCTACCGAGTTAACGCAACTCGGGCTCCATGTTAAGTTGGCTTACGCCAAAGCGTTTATATTTATCGTTGTTATTATCGACACTTAATAAGCATCTGTTAGTTTTAATTGTTTAAAGCGAAACGTTCTGCAATAAGAGCGAGCAGTTGACCCGCTAGCTCATCTTTACTGGTAGCTGGCAAGCGTTTGTCACCATCTTGCCAAATAACATGTAAGGCGTTTTTATCGCTGTTAAACCCAAGACCTTCTGTGGTGATGTCGTTAGCGGCAATCATATCTAATTTCTTTTTAGCGAGTTTTGAGCGCGCGTAATTTTCCACATTTTGGCTTTCCGCTGCAAAGCCAACGCAAAATGGTCTGTCTTGTCTGTTGGATATCGTTGCTAGAATATCAGGGTTTTTAACAAAAGTAAGTGTTAACTCATCACCTGTTTTCTTAATTTTGTTGTCAGCAATGCTCACAGCTTTGTAATCGGCAACCGCTGCAGTGCTGATAAAAATATCTGTAGCAGGTGCTAGCTTTTCACAGGCATTGAGCATCTCGTCGGCTGTGGTTACATTAACACGAGCGCAGCTGTAAGGTGTATCAAGTGTCACTGGCCCTGCCACTAAAGTCACCTTCGCCCCCGCCAACGCGGCCGCTTGCGCAATCGCAAACCCCATTTTGCCCGAACTGTGGTTTGAAATATAACGTACAGGGTCTAAGGGTTCTCTTGTTGGCCCTGCGGTAATAGTAAGGTTTTTGCCAACAAGAGAGTTTAGCGTGTGAGAGGTTGACGGTGAGCTTTTGCTATCACTGTTCAATATTTCTGCAATATCGACGGGTTCTACCATTCGCCCAGAACCCACATCTCCGCATGCCTGCTCACCACTCGCTGGGCCTATAAATGTAACGCCGTCGGTTTTCAGCGTATCAATATTGCGCTGCGTAGCCACAGCTTTCCACATTTGCTGGTTCATAGCCGGCGCAATATACAGCTTGGCTGTTGTTGCTAGATACAAAGTAGTAAGCAAATCATCTGCCATGCCGTGGGCTAGCTTAGCCAGTGTATTGGCGGTAGCTGGCGCGATAAGCAGTATGTCGGCCCACTTGGCTAATTCGATATGCCCCATGGCCGCCTCTGCAGCCGGGTCTAAAAGGTGCTGGTGAACAGGGTTGCCCGACACGGCCTGTAGTGAAAGGGGGCTGACAAACTCTGCCGCAGAATTGGTAATCACTACGCGTACATTTGCACCAAGTGCAGTAAGCTTTCGCACCAAGTCGGGGGCTTTGTAAGCAGCAATGCCGCCTGTAACGCCTAGCAAAATGTTTTTATTAGCAATAGACATAAAAGAATACTAAATCTAGAAATTACCCATAGCCTACCATGGGGATAAAAAATCGGATAGCTGAACAAAAGTAGATCCTTCTTTCATGCACGGTATTTATACATCGCTTATTTACCGCAAAGAACAAACTGGCCTTTTATTCAGTCGTCAGCGTGGCGAGATTCAATTATAACCACAGTTTTACTGAGCTGGTGGACCGTCAAATATGTCGATAAAAGTATGGCCAAAAAGTGAAAGGCCAAGAGAAAAGCTATTGCAGTATGGTGCAGAGAACTTAAGTGATGCTGAGCTTATTGCCGTGTTATTGGGTAAAGGAGTTAAAGGAAAAAACGCAGTATCTGTAGCACATGAATTACTCAATGAATTAGGGTGCTTGCGCGGTGTGGTAACGGCAACGAAAGACGAGTTTGCTAAAGTAACAGGCATTGGCCCGTGTAAATATGCCCAGTTTCAAGCTGGCTTTGAAATATTTAAGCGCAATTTAGAAATTAAGCTTCAGCGGGAAGACGTGTTTAATAATGTGGATGATACTAAGCGCTACTTACAAGCCAAATTAAGAGACTGCCAGCGGGAAAAATTCGCGCTTTTAATGCTAGATAGTCAGCATCAACTCATCGCATTTCGCACTATGTTCAACGGAACGATCAATAGCGCGGCGGTATATCCCAGAGAATTGATCAAACAAGTAATGATCGACAATGCAGCCGCGATCATTTTAGTCCATAATCATCCCTCAGGCGTAGCAGAACCAAGCCATGCGGATATTCGTCTAACAACAGAGATCAAAAGTGCAATGGCATCGATCGATGTGCCTGTTCTCGATCATTTTGTGGTTGGAGACAAAGAAACTATTTCATTCGCACAGCGAGGCTTGCTAACATAAGAAATCTAAGTCATTTATCGATTACAATCTAGTCAAATGGTTGAAAATGATTTAGTATAGGATTTAGTGGGTAATTTTATTAAAGGACTGTTATGAAGAAGTCAATTATTGCATTGTTTGCAGCTGCCACTATGGCAGCAGGTGTTAACGCACAAGATGGCGAAGGTGGTGCTGGTGCAGGTGGTGCGGGCGCAGTAAGCGGTGGACTAATCGCTACTGGTGTTGTTGCTGCTGGTATTATCGCTGGTGTTGCTAACAATAACTCGGCAGACGCGCCAGGAAATGGTGGTACTACTCCAGGTCAACCTACTTGTGAAGGCGACGATCCACTAGTAGACGGCGTATGTGTTGGTACAACTAATACTGTTACCGTAACTACTTCTGGTACAAGCACTGTAACTAAAACAATTACTGTGCCTGTTACATTTACTTACGCGCCGACCGTACAGTAAATTTAAGAGTATTCGAAAAAGCCGCTTTTATTAGCGGCTTTTTTTATTTGTATCGCAAAATAATTTGTTTTTAGTTTTAGTCGGCGTACCTTAATGAAACTACACATTCTATCGGCCATTCTAGGCTTTATTTGCCTTTCTCTTTCTGGGTGTTCCACTACAACACTCGCCTATTACAATACGCTCAAACTCGCTTTAAAAGACAGAACCGTTACTTATACTGTTGAAGAAATTGCTGCCAGTAAAGCCGATCTTATGCAGATAAAAGCCGGTGAGCGCGACGGAGCATCTTTAGCTTTGGCGTACATCGACGGCGACAAATACAAATGGGTATCAGGTGATAAAGTTATCTTCACAATGCACCACGGTATCATCGTTAAAACAGAAGGCTTAGACAGCGACATCTACTACACCGGCAACTTACAGCACAATCCACTGGCAACGAATAATGTTTTGCCATTTAACTGGAAGCGCAAGGTCGATATCGCAACTATCGGTTATGGCATACCTGTAGACTCGTCATGGCGAATTGAGGGTGAGGAAACTCGCGAATACCTTGGGTACTCTGTGCCTGTAATTAAGGTTGTTGAGCGCGTATCATTTTCAGAATACACCCCTTTTATCGACGTGGGGCTATCGTGGGAAAATACCTACTTTTTGCATAAGTACTCCAAAGAGTTGTTGGCCTCTAAGCAGCAATTTAGTCCAGAGGGAGACGTATACGATATGGTCTACCTAAGTCGAATTGTGCGTGAAATGAACAAGCAAGGAGCGACGCAATAATGAAGTTTATCTCTACGCTTATTGCGGTATTGAGTATCACTATATCGGGGTCGCTATTGGCTGACGAAGATACCGTTAGCATTATGATTAACAAGCAAACGTATCAGTTTGATAGACCAATAAGACTGTCGAGTGCGCTGTCTATCGTTGCTGATAACGGCGACTGGTACTGGCCTAGTGCATCTGCGTTTGACTTAACTAACCCTAAAGCCGAGCGCGAAAAAGAAATCGCGTTGTCCCAAATTAGAACGCTTCTCACACAGTTTGATAAAGACTCTGAAACTCACGTTGCGTTACAGAATTTATACGAGCAAGTGGCGTCATGGACAGTGTCAACCCGTATCGACATGCCCATTTCCTACAACCGGGCCAGACTGTTCTTTGAAGACAACCCTATGTTTCAACCGGGTAAGTATTGGATTCGCTTAAACGGCAGACCGAATGTGGTGCATTTCTCTGGCGCTGTAGTAAAACCAGGCGCCTATAAGCATCAAAGCGATACCTCGGTCTATACCGCAGTACACACTGTTAAAAAGGCAGTAGATGCAGACAGAAGCCATGTCTATGTGATTGATCCAAGAGGCAACATTGAAGAGAAAGGTATTGCTTACTGGAATTTAGACTTTGCTCAGCTTATGCCAGGCAGTCAGGTTTACGTGCCTATTTCTTCAGAGCTTTTCAGCGACAAACTAAAGCAACTTAATGAGCGCGTTGCCGCGTTAGCAGTACATAGGGTTTTACCTCAATGAGTGCGCCACTACTTTCTAAGAAAACAACACTTGCGCTTGTAATTGGAAGCGCACTTTCTTCTACCACGCTCGCCGATACGCAACTTCGCGTTACGCCATCTCAAATGGTGCAGGGGGGGAACGGTCTTATTCAAACGCCTACCGCACGTATGCGTGAAGAAGGCGGCATGGCCATTAACTATACCGACAATGGCGAATACCGTTTTTGGTCGGTCAATATTCAGCTGTACGACTGGATGGAAGCAACAGCGCGCTATACCGACGTGCGTACGCGATTATATAGCCAAGTTGATTCGTTCAGTGGCGATCAAACCCTTAAAGATAAAGGTTTAGATGTCAAATTTAGGCTGTGGGAAGAAAGCTACTATTTACCCGACATTAGCGTGGGCTTTAGAGATTTCGGCGGTACTGGCTTTTTTGAAAGTGAATACGTAAATGCCAGTAAATCGGTAGGCCCGTTTGACTTTCACTTAGGTGTTGGCTGGGGTTATTTAGGAACCGCCGACGATATCACTAACCCATTTTGTGAGGTTAAAGATAGCTTCTGTGAACGCCCTGGCGGATTCTCAGGCCGTGGTGGTAAAGTCGATTACGACCAGTTTTTTAAAGGTACTACAGCGTTCTTTGGTGGCGTAGAGTACCAAACGCCTTGGGAGCCACTAACTTTAAAGCTGGAGTTCGAAGGTAATGATTACTCTCGTGACAGAGCTGGGCGACTAGAGCAAGACTCACGCTGGAATGTGGGCGCGGTTTACCGCTACAAAGATTTTGACTTCTCGCTAAACTATCAGCGAGGCAATACCATCGGCTTTGGTGTTACCTATCGATTCAACATGAATACGGCATCGCAAATCAAGTTTGACGACGACCCGCGAAACCTGATGGGTAGAAACGCCCCTTCTGATGTTAAAGACGTGAATAAGTCTCGACTCTATAACGATTTGTACAACTCGGGCGGTTTTATCTTGTCCGATGCCGAAATTAAAGAAGACAGTGCGACTTTCTACGGAACGCAGGTTAAATATCGCGATCAAGATGAAGCAATTGAGCGAGTAGGTCGCGTAGCTGCATCAGAACTGCCTGATAGCGTAAAAACTTATCACATGGTAGATAACCGCGGCGGCCTGCCAATGGTCGACACGCAAATAGATGCCGAAGCATTTATCTCTGCCGCGCGCTATGAGTCAGTAGATGCCGACATAACCGAAACCTACGTAAGAACGTCGCCTTCTAAAGAGGTATTGGAAGCGTATGACCCTGAAAATACGTCAGGGCTTTTTTACAGCGCCGATTTCTTCTTCACCCAGTCGTTCGGTAACCCCGAAGATTTCTATTTGTATCAAACCGGGTTGTTGCTAAACGGCGGCTATGCGTTTAATGAAAACTTCTCGGTTATGAGTAGCGCGCGAGTAACGCTACTTGATAACTTCGATAAGTTTAATTACTTGGTAGACGGTGAAGACGTATCCTTACCGCGTGTACGTACCCGAGTACGTGAGTATGTATCTGAAAACGATGTGTGGTTAGACACGGCATTTTTACATTACAAAGACAATGTTGCTGAAGATACGTATTTCCAGGCGTATGCAGGTTACCTAGAAACGATGTTCGCAGGTGTGGGGGGCGAAGTGCTCTATCGCCCTGTAGATAGCAATGTCGCCTATGGTATAGATATCAATTACGTGAAACAGCGTGACCCTTATAGCCAAACAGGGTTAGAAGATTACGACGCCATAACCGGTCACGCCAGTGTGTATTGGCAGCCGGAATTTCTTGATGATACGCAAATTACGGTAAGCGCAGGTCAATTTTTGGCGAAAGACAAAGGCGTTAATATCGACTATGCCAAGCGCTTTGACAGCGGCATTATCGTGGGTGCGTATGCGGCATTTACCGATGTATCTTCAGAAGAGTATGGCGAAGGCAGTTTCACCAAAGGTTTCTATATTTCCATTCCTACCGACTTGTTCCTATTGGAGCCGTCGAAAGGCCGTGGTCTATTCCCTTGGGTACCTATTTCACGTGATGGTGGGCAAATGCTTCGCAGGCCATCTCGTTTAATTGATTTAACAGAAACAAGGTCGCCTTTTTACGACTAACGAAATAAACGCCACTTCATGTGGCGTTTTTTTAGTTTTTTCTGGGCACCGCCACGCTAAAATATAAATTCAAATAGCGTATTTATTCATAGCCTAAATGCGAAAGGAAAAGTACAATACAGCACGCAAAAAAAGAGGGGTGGTGGTATTTTGCGCAAAAATAGTACGTAAAAGTAACCTTTTTGTACTTTCTTATTGAAATGATCCTGCCTTTGCTGTATAAAATGCGCCCTCTAATTTATAGTAATACGTCATTTGACCCAACCACTGTTTGAGCGCTTGGGATTAACTGACGCGACAGTTATCGTTGTTCTGGAGACAAATACAATGTCAAGAGTATGCCAAGTAACAGGTAAGCGTCCAACGGTTGGTAATAACCGTTCACACGCACGAAATGCGACTCGTCGTCGCTTTTTACCAAACCTTCAAACACACCGTTTTTGGGTTGAGAGCGAAAGCCGTTTTGTTAAACTACGTTTGTCTGCTAAAGGCATGCGTATCATCGATAAAAAAGGTATCGATTCAGTACTAACTGATATCCGTGCCCGTGGTGAGAAAATCTAAGGAAGCCGACAATGCGTGATAAAATTAAACTAGTTTCTTCAGCAGGTACAGGTTTCTTCTACACCACTGATAAAAACAAGCGTAACATGCCTGGCAAAATGGAGATCAAAAAGTATGATCCCGTTGTGCGTAAGCACGTTATGTTCAAAGAGGCCAAAATCAAGTAATTAGCTTGCTTTTGTCTCCACGAAAACCCAGCCTTTGCTGGGTTTTTTGCTTTTTGATACTTTTACCTTCCCAAGCGTAGACTTTGATCTAGCGCGATCCACCTAGCCATACATGAATGATCCCACGTTTTTCAACGATCGCAGTACGGTAAGTCAGTGTATTACTTAACGCCTATAGCCTTTTACTGAATTGAATTAGCTAATGCACGAATGAGGTATTACTATATTGCATTATCTTTGGGTTCATATTTCGCGGGTATAATACGTGGCTAGAATTTCACAGCGAGCAATGAATAACGTGGTCATCATAGCTATGCTTGTCATGATTGCATTGTTTAATTTAGATAGCTTACGTCCACAAAAAAACGTTGTGGAAACCCGCAGTTTGCTACCCGAAAATGCTTATGTGTTAAAAATTGAGCACGATGGACATAGCTTAGAGCGCATAGGGCAACAGTGGCGTCAGAAAGGGCATACCGAAAGCCTTGCCATTACACCTGACGTGCAGTTTTCTCATTGGCAGCGTGGTGTACTTAACCCGGTCACAAAGGTGCCGGCCGATCTTAGCCAGACACAGCCCTACATTGTGGTTGCTTGGCTGGCGGGTAACAGCAACGGGCTGGTTTACGCTATCTACCCAAATACCAGACCTACCGTGATCAAATTCGAAAATAACTGGTACACATTAACTAATACAGATATCGATAATTTATTACCTTGGACATTGTAAATGCCTGAATTACCCGAAGTTGAAGTAAGCCGTTTGGGCGTCTCACCACATCTTATTGGCAACACGATTACCCGTGTTGTGGTTCGCGAGCGAAGAATGCGTTGGCCTATTCCACAAGAGGTGGCCAAGGTTGAGGGGCAAAAGGTCACGGCCGTAAAGCGCCGCGCTAAATATCTATTGATTGAGACAGCGCAGGGTACGCTAATTTTACACTTGGGCATGTCGGGTAAACTACGGGTTATCGACGCTTCTACCCCAGTGATTAAGCACGACCATGTGGACATTGTGCTTAGCACGGGTAAATGTCTGCGCTTTAACGACCCTAGACGCTTCGGTGCCGTGCTGTATCAAGCGCCAGATACACACATTCCCATGCTTGATAATCTTGGGCCTGAGCCCCTTACAGACGATTTTGACGATACGCGCTTATTTACCCTGTCACGCAACCGCAAAGGCCCAGTGAAAAACTTCATTATGGATAATGCTATTGTGGTGGGGGTTGGAAATATCTATGCAAACGAAGCGCTATTTTTAGCGGGTATCGATCCAAGGCGTGCCGCCGGTAATATCAGTGCAGCCCGCTACAAGTCGTTAACCGCTACAATAAAGCAAGTGTTGGCAAAAGCCATTGAACAGGGCGGCACTACGTTAAAAGATTTTGCGCAAACAGATGGCAAGCCTGGCTATTTCGCCCAACACCTTAATGTCTATGGCCGAAAAGGAGAGCCATGCGAGGCGTGTGGTAAGGCGATAGAAAGCAAAGTAATCGGGCAGCGCAATACCTTCTTTTGTACTCGCTGCCAACGTTAATACCGATAAATGCCTGTTACAGGCATTTAGTTTTTCTTACCTAACCTGTCTCTTAACGCTTGCTCTACTACAGGGTGGCAGAAACCGCTTACCGCGCCGCGATGAAGGGCCACTTCTTTTACTAGCGTTGAAGAAATAAACGAGTTTTCTTCAGCAGGGGTGAGGAACACGCTTTCTAATTTTGGGTTCAAGCGACGGTTCATGTTGGCCAATTGAAATTCATATTCAAAGTCCGATACTGCACGCAGGCCTCGAATCAAAATAGTCGCATTTTGCTCATCGGCGAAATCAGCCAACAGGCCTGTAAAACCCACAACTTCGACATTAGGTAAATCTGCCGTTACCTTCTTAATCATTTCTACCCGTTCTTCCAACGTAAATAGTGGCTTCTTACTCGGGTTTGAAGCAATAGCAACAATCACATGAGAAAATAACTGAGATGCGCGTTCAATAAGGTCTGCATGACCATTTGTTATAGGGTCGAAAGTACCAGGGTAAAGTGCTCGTGTGTGCATAAAGTCGAATCTTATCGTTGTAGAGGGTTTATGTGTTCAACAAAGGTTAATGTACCACAATAATGACGAAAGTAGAGCGGGCTGCCAAAGGCTTCCCGTGTGCCACTATCGAGAAACTGCATTTCGATAGCCGTCCATGCACCAAGCCCAATGCTTTTCTTCCCAATGAAACACGGGGTTTTTCGCTTTCTCTTTGTGTAGCGAGCGCAATAAGCGGTCAAGGTTACTTTGCTTCCAGCTATCCCCTTGGCGCTTTGAACAACGGTCAAAATCGATAAGCCAAATCTCTTTATCACTATCAATCATGATATTTCGTACGTTTGCATCGTGGTGATAAACTTGGCAATTATGCATAGCAGCAAGTGCATGGCCTACTTTGTGCCACGCTTCTTCAGACAAAGGCTGGTTACACAGTACATGGTGTAGGTCTTGGCTGTCAGGAATGTTTAGGGTAATAAGGTCGCCCCGATAAATGAGGCCTCTGCGATGAATACGTGCAGCAACCGGCACAGGCACGCGCAAACCTTGCGATTGCATGTGTTCAAGTAGCCTAAACTCTTCGAATGGGCGTGAACGTTCAACACCTAAAAACAAATATTGGTCGCTAAGTATCTTTCCAACTAGGCCGCCACGCATGAAATGGCGCAAAACCCAGCGCTGGTTTTCATGCTCAATGAAAATGGTTGTACCACGTCCTTTCGCTTGACCTGTTATTTTGTTTTGCTGTTGCCAAAACTCGGGGTTAAACATTTCCGCGTGGGGCTGTTTGACCAAGGTGTCGTCGAAAATAAAATGGTGCCCAGCACCTATGTCTCGTCGTATTGTCGCCATGTTGCCCACAACTTATGGTAAATTTCACATTCTAATGATTTATTTTGGTTTTTCAGCAACGATAGAGCTTCTGTGGGAAAAAAGATTTGTTTAATGCGCTTATCAGCCATAGGTGATGTGTGTCACGCCGTTGCCATGGTAACTCGAATTCAATCACAGTGGCGCGATGCTGAAATTACATGGGTAATCGGAAAAGTGGAGTATCAGCTCGTTAAGCTGATGCCAAACGTGCGGTTTATTATTTTCGATAAATCACAGGGCAAAGCTGCTGTTGAATCGCTAAAAGCGGCTGTGGCAGGTGAAACCTTCGACGCGTTACTTATGATGCAGGTGGCGCTTCGGGCTAATATGGCCTCGCGCGTTATTAAAGCAAAGCAGCGCATTGGGTTTGACTGGTCGCGCAGTAAAGAGCTGCATTGGCTATTTGCCAACAAACGGGTTGCTGCGACAAAGCACGCACATGTGCTTGAAGGTTTCATGGATTTTGCCGATGCACTGGGTGTACCCAAATCTGACACGTTAACGTGGAATATTCCTGTCACCCCTGAAGATGCGCGGTGGGCAGAGGAACAAGCAAAGGCGCTTGGAAAATATGTGGTTATTTCACCAGCTGCCAGTAAGGCGGAAAGAAATTGGTTACCGCAGCGATACGCCAGTATTGCTGACTATATCCAAGAGTCTGGCGTCAACGTGATACTATGCGGCGGCCCGGGTGAATTAGATCGCAAAACCGCCGATGCGATTAAAGCAGAGGTCAAACATCCGGTGAAAGACTTCACTGGGAAAACGTCACTTCATCAGCTACTCATGTTGTTAAAGCATGCTCACTTGGTGATTGCGCCAGATACAGGGCCGGCCCACATGGCAACCACGGTAGGAACACCGGTTATTGGGCTTTATGCACACTCTAACCCACGGCGAACAGGGCCTTATCACAACCTTGAAAGGGTGGTGTCAGTCTACGATGAGTGTATCGAAGTGCAAAAAGGAAAGCCTTGGAAAGCCCTGCCATGGGGAACACGGGCCAAAGGTAGCGAGTTAATGGAAAAAATATCTGTGGAGATGGTAAAGCAAAAAGTTGAACCATTTATCGCTTAATTTATTTTACTGTAAGGTAAAACAACCAATTATTATCTACACTTAGCGTTGCTAAGTGAACCTCCGAAACAACAGGGAGTCGTTACTGAATGAAAAAGCCCGCTTTGCGATGGCTATCCAAAGTTCTTGCTTATAACCGCCTTACACTTGTACTGCTAGTATTGGCAGGGCCTATTATGGCAGGGCATAAAGTAAAGGCTTCAGAACTTAATGTCATGGTGAACGAAAGTGTGATGGTAGCAGAGCTTAGCCGCTCTGAGCTTCGTCAGATTTTTACTGGGCAAAGACAGTATTGGAGCGACGGCACAAAAATTACCGTATTTGTTCTGCAAGACAGAGACGAACTGCATAAACAGTTTTGTCGCGATATACTCCAAATGTTTCCCTATCAATTGTCTCGTCTGTGGGATCAAATAACCTACTCTGGACAGGGCCTCACGCCTGTTAGGGTAACCTCGTATCAAGCGTTGATTGACGCATTGGAAAATACCACCGGTGCAATTGGTTATGTAGAGCGTACTGATATTGTGAAGCTACGACGCGTAGAGGTAGATTTAAAATGAAAAAGACCATTACTTTTGCGCTTTGGTTAATGAGTTCATGCGCCGCAGCCTCCCACTCTGACTTCTCATGGCACGGCTATGTTGCGCAAGGCGTGACGCAGTCGAAAGGCAGTAGCTTTATGACTGACGATGATAAAATAACGGGTGAGCTTACCGAAATCGGCCTAAATGGCTATTATCAACTAGCTAAAAATGTATCTATTGCCGGGCAAATCAATTATCTCGACGGTGGCAATCGCTTTGAACAAGGTGCGCGCCTAGATTATCTATTTGTCGACTGGAAGTTACCGGATTTATCGGAAAATTGGCGTGGGCAAATTCATATAGGTCGCTATAAAAACAAGCATTGGTTGTACTCAGTAACCCGTGATGTGCCTCAAACGCGCTATACGTCGGTGCTTCCTCAATCGGTTTATTTCGATGGTTTTCGCGACGTGGCCTTGGGCAGTAACGGCATCCAAGCAAACTTTTCTCACCTAGGTTCTCACTACAATTGGGATCTAAACTGGAGCTATGGCCGCTCTCATATCAACGACACCCAGCGAGACTTTCTTTTAGGGAGCGATGCAAACGGCAAAATAAAACAAGACTTTGTGCACCAAGCGAGCGTGTTTTTACAGCCCTCATCACTCACCTGGAAAGTAGGGGCTAGCTGGCTTAACTCAGATTTTCGCTATACGCCTTCATTAAATGACAACCGTCTTTCTGGCGAGGCGAATATCGAGCGTTTAATGTTGTCTGCGCAGTATTTTGCTGAAAACTGGGAGGTGTCCGCTGAGGTTTTACGAGAAATCCAAGACAGTAAAGGGCTATTTGCCCCCGACTTTGCCGAGAAGCGACGCGGCGAGGGAGGCTTTGTACAGTTTAGGTATCTATTTAATAACGACCTAAGTGGTCTTATTGGCTTTGATACCTACGTCAACGACGTATCAGACAGACAGGGCAAACAGTTAGAAGCACTGTCAGGTGGAACGATCCCAGCCTATTTTGGCTACCAAGACACCTACACCATAGGCTTGCGATGGGATATCGCGCCAAAATGGCGATTACAGGGCGAATATCACTGGGTAGAAGGGGCAACTCGCGTGGTCAGTTTGTTAAATCGGGACGTGGTATCTCATGCAGACAAATATTGGGAAATGTGGTCACTGCAGCTGATGTACTGGTTCTAAGGGTAAAAAATGAAGGTCCAGGTATCTTTTACCACCAAAACCATCCTTATTTTATTGGCGATGGTATTAACCGTTGCTATTGTCATTTCGACAGTGCTGATCCAAGAGTCCGAAGCTCGGGTGTTGCTCGAGCAGCGGGAAAGCCAAATCAGCAATCAGCGACGGGTTCAGCTTTTCGAAGATATTCTTCACGGGCGTATGATCACGCTTATTGATGTTATTAGTCGTAAAAAAGGCACCTATTCCAATAACCTAAACGAACTGCAGCAGTCATTGAGTAATTTAAGCGAGTATTTAACCCTCAACTTTCAAGTAGAGTCGCTTTTATTATTCGATGAGTTTGGCGTGGTAGGCACACCAAATCGTCCAATAGACAACACAATTGAACGGCTTGTCGATACAACACGAGCAACGTTTGAAAGTCGCTCGCTATTGGTTTGTGACAATGTATGTACACACTACATCTCCATTCCTGTTATGGCGGACAGCGACACAATTCCTATCATTGTAGTTTCCACATCAATGCGTGAGCTTTTGTATTTGTTCAGCCGCGCAACAGATGTGCATAAAGTTGCCATTGTCCAAGCTAAAAAAATGCCGGCAGGGGAAACAAAACTAGCTGTAGCTAGCCAAGTTTCTGCGGCAAATCGACAGTATCTGCAATCGCTTTTTGATGTCTTGCCAGAGCAATGGCGTATCGATGATTTAGTGATAAAAGGCTTAAATGTAGTGCTTGATAACCAGCAACTGCTTGTAAGCTTATTGCCCTTTGACCATGCCTCTGGCGATCATCCTTACTTGCTGATAGTACAAGATGTATCGGCTATGGTACGACAAAACGAGCAGTATCAATATGTGGTTATTTCAAGTGCCATTGGGTTATTCCTGCTGTTCTCATCACTGCTTTACGTATTTCTAAATCAATACCGAATCAGGTTATTAAATATAAGTGAACGCTTACCAATGCTGGCGGAGCATAAATTTAAAGAGTTCTATACTATTGCAGCAAAACGCAGAAAATCGCCTATTTTTAGGATTACTGATGAACTCGATGTCGTAGAAGAGGCGGCGAATAACCTAGCTCGTCAGCTTGAAAGCTTTGACGGTCAAATGGCAATAAATACCGCGAAGCTCGAAAAGATGGCTATGTTTGACGTGCTTACTGGCCTGCCCAATCGAAATATGCTGACTTTTCAAATTGAAAAGCAGTTGGCCAGCTCTATCCGCGATGACAGGTTAGTGGCGTTAATGTTCATGGACTTAGATGACTTCAAAAAAGTTAACGACAGCCACGGCCACGATGTGGGCGATAAGTTATTAAAAGCGGCAGCCATGCGTATTTCTCGTCCCATTAGAGATTCTGATATCGCGTCGCGTTTCGGCGGTGATGAGTTCGTTATATTGCTATCAAACATAGAAAGTAAACAGCACGTCGATAAAGTCGCACAAAAAATTATCGATGAATTCATAGATCCAATCATTGTGGATGGCGTGACATTTTATGTGTCTATCAGTATCGGTATTGCTATCACTAGTCACTCGCGTGCAACGCCGGTAGAACTGTTACGTCATGCAGATATCGCCATGTATGAAGCGAAAGCCAAAAAAGGCGCTGCGTTTAAGGTCTACAATGCCACAATGAACTTAAAAGTGATGCAAAAAGTTGAGTTGGAGTCTGAGGCGCGCGAAGCGTTAAGGGATAACCAATTCAGCTTGGCTTTTCAGCCACAAATCGAAATGCACACTGGGAAGCTGATAGGGTTTGAAGCGTTACTGCGTTGGTATCACCCTAAAAAAGGGCACATTTCACCAGCTCAGTTTATACCGCTGCTTGAAAATACGTCTTTTATGCTAGAGCTAGACTATTGGGTGATAGCACGCTCTACTCGCATAGTTCGCGATTTTAAAAACAGTGGTTATCCCGATATTAAGATTGCTATTAATCTCTCAGCCGGGCAGTTTTTAGACCCCACTTTGCCTGAGTTTTTACAACAGCAAATCATTAAAAACGATATAGCGCCCAACCAAGTTTGCCTAGAGCTTACCGAAACGGTGCTGGTGTCCGACATTAAACGTGCAACGAGCATCATGAGAACCATTCGAGAAATGGGGTGTATGCTGGCCATTGATGACTTCGGAACCGGTTATTCCTCGCTTAGCTATTTAAAATCGCTACCGGCTGACTATATTAAAATTGATCGCTCGTTTGTTGCGAATATTGCTAGCAGTGCCGACGACAGGAACATTGTTCATTCCACCATTTCCATGGTGTGCAACATGGGAATGCAGGTGGTAGCCGAAGGCATAGAGACCAGTGAGCAATACGAACTGCTGTGTCATTTCGACTGTCATATCGGACAAGGCTACCTTATAAGTAAGCCCATTTCAGAAACTAATATTTGGGACGTGTTAAATGACAAAGTGGAATATAACGTCTGGAAAGACTTCACCTAGCTATGCGTTAACACCTTGCCCGTAAACCCTGTTCGCGCAAGTGTGCTGAATAATTTACAAACTTGGTCGACAAACCCATTAAATACAGCGCAAGGGTGTGTACCCTTTAATGTGCTTTCATTAAACTACGCGTTTTATACCTATATTCGGAGAATGGCATGTCTGCGGCGTTTATTTCTCATTTGCAATCGCAAATTGAAGCCACGAAAGAAGATGGTTTGTACAAAAAAGAGCGTGTAATTACCTCACAACAGCAAGCTGATATTGGCGTTGCTGGCGGCGAACACGTCATTAATTTTTGTGCGAACAACTACCTTGGTCTAGCAAATAACGAAAGCTTAATTGAAGCAGCGAAAAACGGCCTAGATAGCCATGGTTTTGGTGTAGCATCTGTACGTTTCATCTGCGGTACTCAAGACATCCACAAGCAGCTAGAAACCTCAATCAGCGACTTTTTAGGTACAGAAGATACTATTCTTTACCCGTCGTGCTTCGACGCCAACGGGGGCTTGTTTGAAACGCTACTTGGCCCAGAAGATGCCATCATCTCTGACGCGCTTAACCACGCCAGTATCATTGACGGCGTACGCTTGTGTAAAGCTAAACGCTACCGCTACGCGAATAACGACATGGCGGCGCTAGAAGAGCAGCTTAAGCAGGCCAATGCCGATGGCGCGCGCTTCAAAATCATTGCCACTGACGGTGTTTTTTCAATGGACGGCGTTATTGCCGACCTCGCTTCTATTTGCGATTTAGCCGACAAATACGACGCTATGGTAATGGTCGATGACTGTCATGCGACAGGCTTTCTTGGCGAAAACGGCAAAGGCAGTCACGAATACTGCGGCGTAATGGGCCGTGTAGACATTATCACCGGTACTTTAGGTAAAGCCCTTGGCGGTGCGTCTGGTGGCTATACGTCAGGTAAAAAAGAAGTAGTGGAATGGCTGCGTCAGCGTTCGCGCCCTTATCTTTTCTCTAACTCAGTTGCGCCACCTATTGTTTCAGCGTCACTTAAGGTGTTTGAAATGATGAAAGAAGGCGATGAGCTACGCGCAAACCTATGGCGTAACGCAAACCACTTCCGCAAGCGCATGGAAGAAGCGGGTTTCACCCTTGCGGGTAAAGATCACGCTATCATTCCTGTCATGCTAGGCGACGCTCGCTTAGCCAGTGAAATGGCTGACAAACTGCTGGAAAAAGGCATTTACGTTATCGGCTTCTCATACCCTGTAGTGCCAAAAGGCCAAGCCCGAATTCGTACGCAAATGTCGGCAGGTCACAGCCTTGAACACGTTGATAAAGCCATAGATGCATTTATCGAAGTAGGCCGTGAAATGGGAGTAATTTCATGAAATCGCTAGTAAAAGCGAAGGCGGAAAAAGGCATTTGGCTGCAAGACACGCCAAAGCCGGAAGTCGGGCACAACGACCTGCTGATTAAGATTCGCAAAACCGCTATTTGCGGTACCGATATGCATATCTACAACTGGGATGAATGGTCACAAAACACCATTCCCGTGCCTATGGTCGTCGGTCACGAATACGTAGGCGAAGTAGTGGGTATGGGGCAAGAAGTAAAAGGCTTCGAAGTAGGTGACCGTGTGTCCGGTGAAGGTCATATTACCTGTGGTCATTGCCGAAACTGCCGTGCTGGCCGCGTACATTTGTGCCGCAACACCGAAGGTGTGGGTGTAAACCGCCCGGGGGCCTTTGCCGAATATTTAGTTATTCCTGCCTTCAACGCGTTTAAAATTCCAGACAATATCAGCGACGACCTAGCGTCCATATTTGACCCATTTGGTAATGCTGTTCATACCGCGCTAAGTTTCGACTTAGTAGGCGAAGACGTACTTATCACAGGTGCAGGACCTATCGGCATTATGGCGGCTGCGGTCGCCAAGCACGTTGGTGCGCGTCATGTTGTGGTTACCGATATCAACCGTTATCGCCTTGAGCTTGCTAAAAAAATGGGTGCTACTCGCACTGTTGATGTCAGTAAAGAAAACCTACAAGACGTTATGGATGAGCTGGGCATGTCAGAAGGCTTTGATGTAGGCCTAGAAATGTCGGGCGTGCCGGTAGCCTTCAGAGACATGCTGAACAAAATGAACCACGGCGGCAAAATAGCCATGCTAGGTATACCGCTACAGGATGTGGCTGTCGACTGGAACCAAGTTATTTTCAAAGGCTTGGTAATAAAAGGTATTTACGGCCGTGAAATGTTTGAAACCTGGTACAAAATGGCAAGTTTGCTGCAGAGCGGTTTAGACCTGTCGCCTATCATCACACATACCTTTTCTATTGATGACTTTCAGAAAGGGTTTGATACTATGGGGTCAGGACACTCAGGTAAAGTTATTCTGGACTGGCAATAATGACAACATTTTCACACATTAGCGTCAACGACGTTGCTAACTTTCAAGGCGACGTAACCATTGTGGATATACGCGATCCTCAATCGTTCGCTAATGGACACATGCCGAACGCGGCACCGTTAAACAATGACAACTTTGCCGCGTTTATCGAACAAACGCCCAAAGACATCCCAGTGGTTGTAGTGTGTTACCACGGCGTTAGTAGCCAACAGGCAGCACAAGTGATCGCACAGCAGGGCTTTGAAAGCGTTTATAGTATGGACGGTGGTTTCGAAGCGTGGCGACTGGCGAATCCGGTGGTAACGGCATAAGTTACATCATGCAGGATGTGACGTAAGAACATAACAAAGGTGCACACGGTGCACCTTTGTTTTATGCTTTGCAGAACTAATACATTCCAGTATAAAGGTGTTACGCACCGCACCCACATTATACGTAACATTGCGTTTATCTATTTTCTGCTTTCGGGGTAACAAAAAGTCTATGGGTCATCCTTTAATTGCGTTTAATCAACAAAGTCCAGCGCACCTTCTCGCTAACTACTTAACCAGTCAGAACATTACGGCCAACGTTGTTCAAAGCGATAAAGAATTCGTGGTAGTACTTAACGAAGATGCGCATATCGACCGCGCAAAAATCATAGCGGAAGACTTCTTAGCGAATCCTACTCACCCTAAGTATCAGCAGGCTGCGTGGGACAGCGGTAAGAATGTGCAGCTTGCGCCCTCAGGCAGCGGCTTTTCTATGGGCAATATTATTACCGATGCGGTCAAAGCGCCTTTCACGTCAGTGGTGTTTATACTGTGCGTAGCGGTGTATGGCTTGTCGTTACTTGGCATGTTCGCGCCTATTGCCCAGCATTTACTTATGCAGCCGTTTTCTGTTTTGGCACAAAATCAAGAATGGTGGCGTTTACTCGGTCCGGCGTTCATACACTTTTCGGCATTACACATCATATTTAACCTGCTTTGGTGGGCCATGCTAGGGGCCAAAATTGAACGGACCCTTGGCATGAGCATGTTGCTCATTGTGTTTATCGTATCGGCAACTATATCCAATGCGGCTCAGGCTATTTTTAGCGAACCGGTGCAGGGTAACTTGTATCTATTTGGCGGCTTGTCAGGCGTGGTTTACGCTGTAATGGGGTTTGTGTGGTGGTTAGGGTGGCTACGCCCAAGCTGGGGCTTGTCGCTACCTAACTCTATTGTGGGGTTTATGCTGGTGTGGCTGGTGCTCGGTTATGCCGATATCTTATGGGTAAACATGGCGAACGCGGCGCATACCGCAGGACTGATTTCGGGTTGCCTATTGGCGGCAACATTAAGCCTTGGCTCGGGCAAGCGTTAATTACCAAACTCTCTAATGAGAGCCGGATGCCTAATAGCACATCATTGAACCATTCATACTAAAAAGCGAGCGCATTACACCGGCTCGCTTTCTATTTTTACTTACCCGTTACTCAGCGCACTAGCCGCCCTGATACAAGTACTTGGTAAAGATAACGTTCTTTATAACTTCACCACCGGTTTCTTGTTGCATATGCTCTTGAAGGGCTTTAAGAATGGCGCGGCGAATATCTTCGCGCCCGGTAAGCGACTTCACTTTTTCTGCTGGCTGTTGGCCAAATATTTCAATGGCGGTAGAGCGCAGTAATGGCATGTGGTGTTCCGCAATTTCAAGCTCGTTCACATCGTGAATCATTAGCTCAACCGATACCCGTACGTAACCTAATTTTTGAGCGCTATCGCTAATGTAGTTGGTAACAATTTCTGGTTCTAAACCTAAATAGGCATAATTGGCGTTATCTTGAGCCACTGCCAAGTTTCCACCAAAAAGAAAGAAGCTAAGCGCAAATACACGTAAAACTAAAGGCTTAAGCATAGTGAAGTCCGAAACACCAAAGTAATAAATTCACTGGATAGTGTAGCAAAACTCTGATTAAACACACTACTGCAAAAGTTTAACCGAGTGAAAATATTTAAACACGACGTGTTATCATACTCACAGATTTATTATTCGGGCTTTTCGTGTGAGTTTTAATGCCACTTTTCCAGTGGGTTTGGCGGTTAACTGGCAAGCACCTTCTGGCATCACAATTCCTAATGCGCAGCTGAAAAACTGGCTGCTTGATACCGGTTCTTTAACTGAGCGGGTGCAGTCTTTAAGTAATCACTTCTCTTTAGAGCTACTAGGCCAGCATACGCAAATACCCCACGATAACGAACTATCGTTACTACACGCTAACGGTGAAACCAGCTATCAAGCCCGAGAAATTTTGCTATGTGGCGATCATCAGCAGTGGGTGTTTGCCCGTTCTATTATTCCTCAAGCGTTTGTAGATAGTGAGCTTTCAGGTCTGGGTCGAGAGCCTTTAGGTAAAAGATTGTTTAACGACACTAGGTTTACACGGTCAGCATTTCAATTATGTACTATGCCCGCCTCTCAATTTGGTATGGGCGGCAACCAAACCTTGTGGGGAAGGCGTTCGTTGTTTACGTTAGATAATTACAGCATGATAGTGGCAGAAGTTTTTCTTCCTGCATCTCCTGCGTATGGCGAAAGTGTCACAAGTAAAGTAGAAAGCGAAAAACAGTTATGAAGCACAATTGGAAGGCATACGCGCAACTTATGCGCCTAGACAAACCCGTAGGTATTTACTTGCTACTATGGCCAACGCTGTGGGCACTATTGATGGCTGCCCAAGGTTTACCGCCATTGGAGATAACCGTAATTTTTGTAGCCGGTGTGGTTGTTATGCGCTCTGCAGGGTGCGTTATAAATGACTATGCTGATAGAAACGTAGACGGGCGCGTAAAACGCACTACACAGCGCCTGCTGGCAACAGGAGAAGCTACACCAAAACAAGCGCTACAGTTATTTGGCGCACTTATCGTAATCGCATTTATCTTAGTGCTGTTTCTTAACTGGCAAACTATCGCGTTATCTGTCGTCGCGCTTATGCTTGCAGCAAGCTATCCCTTCATGAAGCGCTATACGCACTTGCCGCAGGTAGTATTAGGCGCAGCGTTTGGCTGGTCCATACCTATGGCTTTTATGGCCGTGCAAGAAACTGTACCAACGTACGCTTGGTGGTTGTTCATTGCTAACTTACTATGGACAGTCGCGTACGACACCATGTACGCCATGGTAGACCGCGACGACGATTTGCAAATAGGCGTTAAGTCTACCGCTATATTGTTCGGTAAAAACGACGTGCTAATTGTGATGTTGTTGCAGGCCTGCGCGCTAATAATATTGTGGTGTATAGGCTGCACAATTAATGCTACCTGGCCTTACTATACAGCCGTGCTGTTTTCCGCTTTGCTATGCGTGCGCCAATATCAGCTTATTAAACGCCGTCAGCGTGAGGGTTGTTTCACCGCGTTTATTGAAAACCACTACATTGGTTTAGCCATTACGCTTGGTACGGCGCTGCATTTTTATTTGGTTTGGTAAAACTTACCAACAGCAAATTTAGTAGCTATTTAGCGCTGGTATGGCCTTAAGAAATTACAGTACTAAAAGCCTACTCCAATCTGTACCCACGTCCCCTTATAACTTATTTATAGCCAGTCTAAAGTATTTACTCACTAAATGTTTTTAAAGTCGCGCACAAAATGTGCTACTAAGTGTTATACTTTAGGTGTCAAATGGAATCTATACGCATATATAAATTGAAGTGGTTCAAGAGGTGGGCGAATAAAGAAGGTTTATCAGACAGCTTGATAAAATTAGCAGTTGCGGAAATGCTAGAGGGGTTAGTTGACGCCGATTTAGGTGCAAACGTATATAAAAAGCGAATACCTCTTTTGGGGCAAGGCAAAAGTGGAAGTTTAAGAACCCTCATAGCTTTTCAAGTGGATAATAAAGCCTTTTTTATTTATGGCTTTTCCAAAAGCGCCCGCTCGAATGTTAGTGTTAAAGAAATGAAGTCTTTAAAACTCCTAGCTAAAGAGCTACTGAACTATAGCGAGGAAAAGCTTAAGAAAGCTATTGATTCAGGTAGTGTTGAAGAGGTGAGATAACATGAAAGAAAGCATTTTAGATGTGGTACACAGTACTGCAAAAGATTTAAGCGAAGCCGGAGTAATGGATAAGCAGACTATGCATCAGTTCGATGCATTATGTTTACCCAAACTCAAGCAATACGATGGACAGCGGATAAAAGCAATACGTGAGAAAGCAAGAGTAAGCCAAGCTGTTTTTGCCGCCTATTTAAACATCACGCCATCTACAATTAAGCAGTGGGAGCAGGGGAGCAAAAAGCCTCGAGGTACTTCTTTAAAGCTCTTGAGTCTTGTTGAGCAGAAAGGTTTAGAGATCTTGATGTAACGTTTCTTTTGTTCTGCGCCTTTGCAAAGGCAGAAGAGCATTTCTTTATTTCATCGATCCCAACAAAAAAGCGCCGTAAAGGCGCATTGTATTTTTGAAAGTAGTAAGTACTACTTTTCTGCTAGTTTCGCTTCAAGCTCGGCAATGCGGCTTTCCATTGCGTCTAGTTTTTCGCGAGTGCGAATAAGCACTTGGCTTTGAATGTCGAACTCTTCGCGAGTCACTAAATCTAGCTTCGACAGCTGCGATTGCAAAACCGTCTTCACTCGGCCTTCCGCTTCTTCAGCCATGTTTTTAACGCCTGGTGGTACAGCATCAGCAATTTGTTTCGCTAAATCTTCGAGTTTCTTCGGATCCAACATGGAATTCCCTTATAATGCGCAGCTCAAAATGTGAAAGCTATTCTATCGGTATCGACACGACATGCAATGAAAACCGTGTTGTGCCCAAATGTACGTTGTTTTAGGAATTAAATGAAACTAAATGAAGCTCAAGAATCTGCCGTAACCTATGTGTCGGGCCCATGTTTGGTGCTGGCAGGGGCGGGCAGTGGTAAAACCCGTGTAATTACCAACAAGATTGCTCATTTAGTCAGAAACTGCGATATGCCAGCACGCTATATTGCAGCGGTAACCTTTACCAACAAAGCAGCACGTGAAATGAAAGAGCGTGTGGCACAAACTTTGGGTAAGCCCGAAGCGCGCGGGTTAAAAGTATCAACTTTTCACACCATGGGCTTAACCATTATCAAAGCGCATGTGAAAGACCTCGGTCTAAAGCCCGGGTTCTCGCTGTTCGATGATAAAGACTCGTTTGCTCTGCTTAACGACCTAACGTCTGACACACTCGATGGTGATAAAGATCAGCTTCAGCTACTTCAAAGCTGCATTTCGAACTGGAAAAACGACCTTATCTTGCCCGATGCTTTATTAAAGTCGGCAACCAGTACGGGCGAGCGAGAATTTGCAGAGGCCTATAAGCGCTACCAAGACAATCTAAAAGCCTATAACGCACTAGATTTTGACGACCTTATTTTACTGCCCACGCTGCTTTTAAAAAGCAGCGAGGCCATTAGAGCAAAATGGCAAAGTAAAATTCGCTACCTGCTGGTGGATGAATACCAAGATACCAACACCAGTCAGTACGAGTTAGTTAAGCTATTGGTAGGGGAGCGTGCACGCTTCACCGTGGTTGGCGACGATGACCAGTCTATCTACTCATGGCGGGGGGCTAAGCCGCAAAACCTGCATCTGCTACAACAAGATTTTCCGCGCTTAAATGTCATTAAGCTACAGCAAAATTATCGCTCATCGGGGCGCATACTACATTGCGCCAACATTCTTATTCAGAACAACCCGCACTTGTTCGATAAAACCCTGTTCTCCGAGCTTCAATACGGCGAGCCGCTTAAAGTAATAGAAGCCAAAAACGAAGAACACGAAGGCGAGCGTGTAGTGGCAGAACTGCTGGCGCACAAGTTTATGAACCGCACCCAGTTTAAAGACTACGCCATTTTGTATCGTGGTAATCACCAAAGTCGTATCTTTGAAAAACTGCTAATGAGCAACCGCATTCCCTACAAAATTAGTGGCGGCATGAGTTTCTTCGGACGGGCCGAAGTAAAAGACGTTATGGCCTATTTACGGCTATTGGTAAACCAAGACGACGATAATGCCTTACTTCGCATAATCAACACGCCAGGGCGCGGTATAGGCCGTGCTACGCTAGAAAAATTGGGCAACTTTGCTAATAGCTTAGGTGTGTCTATGTTTGAAGCGGCCACGCACCCTAACTTAAACAGCGTATTGCCAGATAAAGCCTTTCACGCAGTCTCGAGTTTTTCGCGATGGATAGTTGAGCTTTCAGACAACGCCGAGCGAGGCAATACAGCAGACGCCGTGCGTACTATGATCCGCACCATGGGCTACGAAGAATGGCTTTATGAAACCAGCGCTAGCCCCAAAGCGGCTGAAATGGCAATGGCTAACGTCAGTACGCTATTTGGTTGGGTGAACGACATGCTTGAGGGCAATGACCTAGACCAGCCCATGACCCTTACCGAAGTGGTAAATCGCCTTATTCTGCGCGATATGATGGAGCGTGGTGAAGATGATGGGGAAGGGGACCAAGTTCAGTTAATGACCTTGCACGCATCGAAAGGCCTGGAGTTCCCGATTGTGTTCCTAGTAGGGATGGAAGAGGGCTTGTTACCCCACCAAAGCAGTGTTGATGAAGACAACGTTGAGGAAGAGCGCAGGTTGGCGTATGTAGGTATTACCCGTGCCCAGCGCGAACTTATCTTCAGCTTAGCCAAAGAGCGCCGTCAATTTGGTGAAGTCATCAGCCCTGAGCCAAGTCGTTTTTTGTTTGAACTGCCGGCCGATGACGTGCAGTGGGAAAACCAGAAGCCAAAAGCGACAAAAGAAGAGCGCCAGCAAAAAGCTCAAGTGGGCATCGCTAATCTTCGCGGCATTTTGGGAAAGAAGTAAAGTCTAAATATAAAGCGCTACCGTTAAGAGTAAGCACTTACTTTTAACTAGCTAGCGACGTCATATCCAGCACTTTGGCGTGCTTGAGTATTTTGCCCTGACCGTAAATGCATTCGATTTCATTAAGCGCGTCTAACTGCGCCTGTGAATCTACGCCCTCTGCAATAACCTGAAACTTCAAGTGCTCCGAAATAAGCATTACCGACTGAATCAGTTTTAAATTGCGCTGCGAGCGAGGAATAGATTTAACGAAGCGGTGATCAATCTTTATGAAATCGAAGGGGTAGGCGAACAGATAGCTAAGTGAGGCTAAACCGCTGCCAAAGTTATCAAGCACAAGGGTGACGCCAGCCCGTTTTAACTTTTTAATAGCGGGAAGAATAAACTGTGAACGGCGGTTTAAGTCGTTCTCATCAAACTCAAACACCAGTTGGCTTGGCGTTATATCGGCCGACTCGATAACATCAATCATTTGATTAACCATTGAGGCCTGTAGCAAATGATTAATCGACACATTCACCGCAATCTTGTTAATAGGATCGTCGGTGCCTTGATAATAGTTAATGAGTTCACAAGCTTTGGTTAGCTGAAATAAATCGAGATCTAGCGTTAAGCCGCTGTGCTCAGCCACTTGCCTAAACTGTTCTCTGGCTATTTTGCCGTAAGCTGGGTGCGACCAGCGAACATACATTTCTTTATATAGCGTACTTTTATCGTCTAGTTTAATAACAGGTTGCAAAAAGTAGTCGAATTCTTCTTCACGCAGCGCCCGTCGAAACTCATTTTCAAGTTCTAGCTCTTCAATAAGTCTGTCGCGCATGCTCTTATCGAACATAACAAAGCGGCCGCGACCAAGGGTTTTCGCTTGATACATGGCGGCGTCAGCATCACGTAGTACTTCATCGGCACTGCGATAATAGGTTTCAATGTGTGCAATACCTACACTAGCGCCGGAGTACATCTCTCGGCCATCCAATAAGAAGGGTTCAGAGATAGATGAAATAATACGGCTGGCCACCTCTTCAACGTCGTCTTCATCTTCAAAATTGTCGAGCAATACCACAAACTCATCGCCGCCTAAACGGGCCAACAGGTCGTGCCCGCGAATACAAAGAGCAATACGACGGGCGACTTCAATTAAGAACTCGTCGCCAGCATGATGGCCTAGGGTGTCGTTAATAACTTTAAAGCGATCTAAATCGATGAATAAAACCGCAAACATGTTTTCGCTGTAGCGCTGCTTGCTTGCTATAGCAAGCTCTAAGCGACTGGTAAACATAGCGCGGTTGGGTAAGTCGGTTAACGAGTCGTGATGGGCGTCGTGAATAAGCTTCAGCTCAATCTCTTTACGCTCTTCAATTTGCTGCTTTAGAAATTTGTTTGTGCGGTTAAGCTCGGCAGTGCGTTCTTTTACGCGTTCTTCAAGCTCTACGTTATACCGCTGCATCGACTCGGTATTGCGCTTGCGCTCTATGGCAACAGCAATATGATGCGACACAAAGCGTAAAAGCTCTTGGTCGCGGGCGTTGTACTTTGCGTGTTTGCCGTAAGTTTGCACGGCAATAACCCCGGCAATTTCGCCGTCTACAACTAGGGGAGAGCCCAGCCACGAGTTCGCACTGTTTAACATGTTCTGAGCAACAGACACATCCAAATCGCCAGACTCAGCTAACTCCAGTACTTTAGGCGGGTTTATTAACTCCGCTTGCCCCGTTCGCAATACAAACTCAGTTAGCCCTAAACCAAGCGGCCTAGCATTAATCTGGTCTTGCTTTGCATCGCTGAAATAAGGAAACTCAAGAAGGTCTTTTTCTTTATTGTGTATGGCTATGTAGCAGTTAGGTGCGCTTATCAGCCTTGCCAAAATCTCGTGCAAGCTCGAATAGAATGCATTCATATCCCCTTCAAGGTTGGCGGCGAGTTCAGAAATTTCAAAAAGTGCTTGCTGTAGCGACTCTACTTTTTGTCGTTCTAAAATTTCTTCTTGAAGGTCGTCGTTTATCTTTCGAAGTTGGCGGGTGCGTTCGCGGATGGTACTTTCGGTAAGTTCTCGGTTCTTTACTCTATCAACGGTGGTAACAATGTGCTGAGAGACAAAAAGCAAAACTTCTAAATCTTCTTGTGTGTAATGCACGCCCTCATCGTAGGTTTGCACCACCATCGCCCCGATAACTTGGCTTCCTCGTTTTAAAGGTACGCCTAAAAGTTCATAGGGTTGTGAACCCATAAATTTAATATCGTGTTCAGACGCAAAAATTTCTTCTTCGACACGTTTGTAGAAAAGGTGGTTACCGGTTCTAAGAATGAACCCCGTCATGCCATCCATTAACGACTCGGCGGGCAATTGGTGAACCGTTTGCTCGTCGAATTCATCTACAAAATGAGCGAAGTCGACAACGTGGTTTTCAGGTTCGTAGAAGGCAACAAAGAAGTTGTCGGCATTCATAAAATCAGCAATGATTTCGTGAATGGCAGAATAAAGGCGATTGAGGTGACTTACGGAACTGGCAAGCTCGGAAATATCAAAAAGCGCCTTCTGAACACGTTCAGCGCGCTTATATTTATCGGTGAGTTGCTGAAGCTGCGGTATAAGTTCGCGCAGTTCTTCTTCCGTCAACTCGTGTTGCGTCGAATCTTGTGACATTCCGCTCGCCAGTATAAAAGTAACGTTTACCCAACCAATTAAATTACCCGATAAGCAGGTAAAACGCTACTTTTTCCATCAACTTGTTGTGATTGTGTAGGTATTAAATACCTTCAATCATGTACTCGATAGCCGCTTTAATTTCGTCATCAGAACAGGTGCCGCATGTACCACGAGGTGGCATAGCGTTAATACCGTTCAGTGCGTTTTGCCAAACGCCATCAAGGCCGCGCTCGTCCAAACGAGGTTGCCAGTCTGCAGCGTTTTGAAGCTTAGGTGCGCCTAATACGCCTGCTGCGTGACATGCTACACACGCTGAGTTGTAAACGTCTTCACCAGACTTTGCTCCGCCAGCTGCGCCAGCACTACCTTCTGCCGCCGCGCCTGCAACGTGTACCTGACCTACCGGCTTAATGCGATCGGCAATTTCATCGTTACTCATTTCTTGTGCTTGTGCTGCAAAAACAGTTAGCGCAGTAGCAGCAACAGTTAACCAAGTCTTTAATTTCACATCTGTCTCCAGGCAATGATGAATTTGTTTAAAATATAACTGGCCAGATTATAACGGTAAATTGGGGCTGAACAACTATTTGAAGCCAATTACCTATAAAAAGTAAGGATTTTTAACAATCAAGCCAAGCTACCCGAAGAGATTTTAATAAATGAGTTGAAGCTAACCCTTGGCCTAAGTATTATTACGCCCCGTTTGCAGCATATGTGTTGACGCAGCGCTCTTGATGCAAGAGTGCATCACAGTAAACGCTCGGTGATTATCTCACTGGTTCTACAAACCGCCCTTAGCTCAGCTGGATAGAGCGCGGCCCTCCGGAGGCCGAGGTCAGAGGTTCGAATCCTCTAGGGCGGGCCATTACCTTTTCTAATGACCTATAAAGGAATAATCCCCTTAAGCGTTTCTATATCGGTATCGGGTACACCAGCCTCGGTAAAATAAGATATCCATTCATTAGTTAACGCTTGCACACTAGAAATGATTGTTTTGGCTTTTGCTTGAGAAAGTCCAAACCTTTTAGATTGAGACAGCGCATTTTCAAGCGTTCCTTCTCTGCCGTGAATCCCTATTCCAATTCCATGTTGGCGGGAATTGTTTATCGGCAATACGTCGTAGGCTGGAGATAAGCGCCAGTTTTTATCTGAGAAGGAATACAAGAACGCATGATTTCTGGAATGGTCATCAGTGTTACCCATTAAGATGTTAAAAACCATGCGTGTGTACAGTTCATGGGCATCTCTCGGCTCTGCTCCATGCTTCATTATAAACTCTGCCAAAGCACCATAACTATAATTCTCAGTTAATGCCTGATTCGTCAACTTTTCTTGGTTGATTAGGGAATTAGCACTTAAGAAATGGTGTGTTGGTCTATCAGCGTCACAGTCGAAGCGCTCTACTAATAATATGTCTTCTTGTTGGCTGTTCACTATAGACGTGGCTGCAACTCTAACGTCCAGTTCTTCTAGCATTGTCATTGTTGCATGTTCTACTAAACATACGTTGTATAAATCATCTGGACGGTTGAATTTCGCTAAGTAATTTATACCACTGTCTTCAACCAGTGTTTTAGGTCGGGCGCCACCCATACTGGACCCGTATTCAAATGCTTTTTTGACTTCCTTAGGAATGTCTTCATTTTTTAAAATTGCCCTCTTTCCCTGCAAAAGCATAGGGATATCGCCAAGCGTATTCTTATTCTTCTTTGGCTTACTTGCACTTCTAGATAAGCTAAAAGTAAGTGCGCCAACACCCATCCCAGAACCAGCCAGAACGAGTTCTAGGTCATTGTTAGGCTTAGTTGAGTGCAGTGACAAAATAAGCCTTTTACCCCAGCTATCTGCACCAGCATCTAAGATAGCGCCAAACATTCCTTTATTTACTCTAGTAATAAACTGATTGCTAAGTAGGGGAAGGGAAGTGGATCTAGAGGGAATGCATCATCCCTTTGTAGGTAGCTTTGTCCATATCGAAACTTCCCGATATTAGTCTTCGGATCTAACTCAACAACGCCACATATAACCGGGTTATTTTCGAGTCCATCGATAAAGACATAAGCTCTAGAAGTCATTAGGCAGTTCCTTTTCTACGAGTGAGCTTTTTCTCAACGGGTTATTGCTTACTAACTCGTACTCTTTCTCAATAGTTTCAATAAGGGGGTCAAGCACTTCGAGTTGATCTAACACGGTAAACAATGTATCGGAATTAATGCCTTTTCCTCGCTCTAACCTGCTAATGGTATTTTTGCTTGTGCCGGTTCTAAGCGCTAACTCTTCTTGATCCATAGAAGCGGCTCTCGCTTGCTTTACGAGGTTGCCGAGTAGTTTTTTCGTGTATTCAACTTTACTCATAAAACACCAAATATAGCTATTAGTGACGTAATTCTTTAAGTATGGCTATTTAATCATAAATGTCAATTAACTAATCATATATGGTGTTTAAAGTAATAAAGTTCCAAATTTGATGTATTGATTGCGGTCAGAACCTTCACTTTCCTCCTCTAGGCAGCACTTATTGACCGAAGGACTATTTCTTTCTAATACTCAGTGCGCTTTCCAATCTAATGCAACATCAAAGTCATACCAACGCATAGCAAAGTCGCTATACTGTTTTTCACTACTTTCATTTTTAAAGCGGTTCAACAGGTCTTTCATGTCGCCTCAACCATCGAATACCCCCAGTTTTGCTCAGTCACTGCTTTGTTTTAGCGTTATTGTCGCGCTAATAGCAGGCGGTCTGTTTGGCTTAGGCATAAGCTTACATGCATTAATTTTCCTGTGTCTGCTTTGGGCTGGGGGTAATGCCTTTAGTTTGGGGTACACGTACCTGCAAATTCGCGAATTAATGACAAGCGCATTAACGCGGGCGATGCCGGCAATTTATATCTTCATTTTAATTGGTATGGTTATCGCCAGCTTTATGCAAAGCGGCACTATTTCAACCCTCATTTATTATGGGTTAAGTTGGCTAAATCCCAGTGTGTTTCTAGCGGTGGGATTAATACTGTGTGCGATAATGTCGGTGTCAACGGGTACATCGTGGGGTACGGTGGGGACTATGGGCGTAGTGCTAATGGGCATTGGCGAAGCCATGAACATACCACTGCCCATTGTGGCGGCCATGGTGGTATGCGGTGCAACCTTTGGCGATAAAATGTCACCGGTTTCTGATACTACCAACCTTGCGGCCATGAGTGCGGGCACTAACCTTTATCGGCATATGTACGCCATGTTGTTAACTACACTGCCTAGCTTTCTTCTCACCTTCGTTATTTTCTTGGCATTAGGGTTCAGTTACGCAAACCAGAATTTAAATGTGGAACATGTAGTTGAAATTAAAGCCGCGCTTGCCAGCCACTATAACCTTGCACCCTACATAACACTGTTACCCTTGGTATTGCTTACAGTGCTAAGCATCAAAAAAGTACCTGCTGAAGTAACCATGTCGTGCAGCATTTTGCTTGCCGTAATCATCGCTATTTTTTACCAAGATACCAACACCATTAGCGTTCTCAATGTACTGTGGGAAAACACCCCACAAAACACGGGTATCGAAAACTTAGATGCGCTTTTAGGTAGGGGCGGCATCAGCAGCATGAGTTGGACGCTGTTCCTTGCCCTAATGGCAATCGCACTAGGCGGCATATTGCACGGCGCAGGTTTTTTAGCTGCTTTACTGGCAGGCATTATCGACAAGGTGAAGCGAACAGCAAGCTTAATAGCGGTAACCATAGCTTCTGGCTTTTTGGGCAATGTGGCTATGGGCGAAGCCTACATCTCAATCATCTTAAACTGCCAACTATTTAAACCAAAATATGAACAGCAGAACCTTGACCCTGCCGTGCTATCAAGGTCGGTAGAAGAAGGCGCAACCATGACCACAGGGCTTATTCCGTGGACAACCGCCGGAGCGTTCTACTCTGCTACCCTAGGCGTTGACGTGCTCGATTACGCGCCCTATGCTTTTTTCAATTACCTAAACGGCGTTATTGCAGTGATCATGGCCGCACTGGGGGTAGGTTTATTGAAAGGAAAAACTGCAAATCGTTAAATGAGCTATTTTCACTTTTGTGAGTGGCTGCCACGTTTATCCCCTTAAAGGGATAATTACGACTTTATACCCACTAGGGGATAAAGCCGCAAAGGCAGTTATGCTTTAAGCCGCTTTTGGCTTCAGCCAATGCTGCGCCAACATGCCAACAACCATAGCACCTACAAACAACAGCACATCAGTTTGAAGCGACGCGATGGCAACCACGGCGGGGCCTGGGCAAAAGCCGCTAATACCCCAGCCAATACCAAAAGCCGCAGAGCCTAAAATTAACTTAGCGTCGATAGTTGTGCTGGTTGGAATATCAAACTTATCGGCAAACAAAGGCTTGTTGCGCTTGCGCACCCAATACATACCTGGCGCTGCAACTAAAATAGCGCCGCCCATTACAAACGCTAATGTGGCATCCCAATTTGAACTGAAATCTAAAAAGTTAAGCACGCGGGCAGGGTTGCTCATACCCGATATAAGAAGGCCAAAGCCAAATAAAAGCCCACAAATTAGCGAGGCGATAATTACTCTCATAGGTTGTCTCCTCAGTTAACTTACAGGTGTCTGATAATTGTGGTGGTAATAATTGCCGCACCCATAAAGGTAAGCGTTGCCACAATAGAGCGGGGGGATAATCGCGATAAGCCTGCCACGCCATGGCCCGACGTACAGCCACAGCCAAGGCGTGTACCGAAGCCTACTAATAAGCCCGCTACTACCAACCACGCCGACCCCATTTGAGTTTGTACCTGCATACCGCCGGTAAAGGCAATATAAAGCACGGCAGACAAAACAATGCCTGCTAAAAAGGCCAGCCGCCAGTAACGCTCTGAACCTTGTTGCGTCATCGCGCCTGCTGCAATACCTGATATGCCTGCAATACGACCAAGGGTATATAGCAGCAATACCACTGACGCACCAATAAGCAGTCCGCCGGCCAAACCGCCTAACGGCTCAAAGGGTGTTGTCGTCCAGTTTTCCAATTTTCTCTCCTAAATCTACCCGTGCGATGCCCAAGTTAAATGACGCTATCGCGAATAAACACAGTACAAATAGAAGCCTTAAAAAACTTCTACTCAACTTCTATAAAATCGATGGCAAGGTGCATCGCTAATGCACCTTCTCTGTCTTTTACCAAATCATGAAGCGTAAATTGATCAAGCTCGCTTATAAATTTATCCGCAGCGTCTTGAAGAATTGTCTTCAAGCGACATGTTGGCGAAATAACACATTTATTCGTTGGCGATGCAAAACACTCAGCTAACGCTACATCTTCAACAGTTAATCTAAAAACCTCGCCTATGTTTATTAGGTTGGCTTCTTTCGCCAACCGAATGCCGCCACCGCGCCCTTTCGTACCAATGATATATCCCTGGTCAATTAGCAAAGTGATGACCTTTTTTAAGTGATTGAAAGACACAAAGTACGCGTCTGCTATTTCACTGGTCTTTACAGTTTGGTTTTTGCGTAGCGCGAGATAGATCAAAACGCGAAACGCTAAATTAGTAAAAGTATTGATTTTCATGGGATATCTAAAAAAACGATTAACGTAATCTAGCAATTTTACAGCACCCTGAAAATTAAATATATATTTGGAATATACTTTATTGTATATTTTGTTCTATCATATAACAAAATGAAATAAGGTGTCGATATGATTATTCTTGGCTACATCGCTGCTGTTCTTATGGGAATGGTTTTAGGCGTAATAGGTGGAGGGGGTTCTATCCTCACCGTGCCTATCCTCGTTTACTTAATGGGCGTCACGCCTGATATCGCTACCGGCTATTCTTTGCTTATTGTGGGTGCCACAGCCGCATTCGGCGCAGTAAGGTATTTCAAAGAAGGTCTAGTAGACGTTAAAGCGTCTATTTTATTTGCCGTGCCTTCCATCATTGCTGTTTATCTTTCAAGGGCCTACCTAATGCCCGCCATTCCCGAAACTATTTCTTTTCAATCGCTAACCATAGATAAGAACCTGGGCATCATGGTGCTCTTTGCTGCACTGATGTTGGCCTCGGCCGCCATGATGTTGAAAAAGGCTTATAGCAAATCGGGCCCGGTAGCAGATGTCGTTGAGAAAAAACAACCTAACGTAGGGTTGATAGTTATTGAAGGCGCAGTGGTGGGAATTATCACCGGCATACTCGGCGCGGGTGGGGGCTTTCTTATCATACCTGCTTTGGTACTTATTTTAGGCATGCCCATGAAAAACGCGGTGGGCGCGTCTTTATTCATTATCGCCTTAAAGTCGTTGCTTGGCTTCGTAGGCGACCTACAAACCGGAATTCAATTGGAGATGCCTTTGCTGCCGCTTATGTTGGTAGCCACGTTTATTGGGATGGCAGTCTCCACGAAGGTAGCGGGAAAACTAGATGGTGCAGCTTTGCAGAAGTTCTTTGCATTTTTCACTCTAGTTATTGCCGTTTTTATCATGACCAAAGAGCTTCTTTAGGAGAACACCCATGAACGTTGAAACATTTTACGATAACAAAACGGCCACGTTTACCTACGTGCTATTCGACCCCGCTTCCAAAGAGTGTGGCGTGATAGACTCGGTTGCTGACTACGATATCTTTTCGGGTCGCGCGTCAATGGAAAGCGCCGACAAGGTTATCGACTTCATCAACCAAAAACAGCTTACTAATAAGTGGATTCTAGAAACCCACGTACACGCCGACCACATTACGGCTGCGCACTACTTAAAGTCTAAAATTGGCGGCAAAATTGGTATTGGCTCAGGTATTAAAACGGTGCTAAATACCTGGCTAGATGTATTTGAAACGGCCAACGACACGCCAAGCGATGGCAGTCAGTTCGATGTGCTGTTCGAAGAAGGCGACACGTTCAATATCGGCGAATATGAAGTGACAGTATGGCATACGCCGGGGCATACCCCAGCCTGTGCAAGCTTCTTAGTAGACGGCAAAATATTTGTGGGCGACACCATGTTTGCCCCCAACTTAGGTACAGCACGATGCGACTTCCCGGGTGGCAGTGCAGAGCAACTTTACAACACCATTCAGCGCTTCTTCACCCTGCCTGACGACACCACTGTTTATCTTGGTCACGACTATCCCAAAGAAGGTACAGCGCCGCTATCAACAGTATCTATCAAAGAAGCCAAGGAAACGAACAAGCAAATTCGCCCAGAAGTTACGCTTCAGGAATATGTGGAAAAACGCGAGGCAAGAGATGCAACCCTTGCGGTACCCAAACTACTGTTACCCGCTATTCAAGCAAACCTTCGAAACGGCCAGTTTGGCGAGAAATCTGAAGGCGGTAAGCAGTTCATTAAAATTCCTGTAAATGCCATTTGAAGGGGTGAGTTATGCAATACGCCAACGTAACACAACAGCTATCTGTCTGCCCTCAAATCTCAGTGGATGAGCTTGAGGCAATAAAAGCAGCAGGGTTCAAATCTATTATTTGTAACCGCCCTGACGGTGAAGGTGCAGACCAGCCCACCTTTGCTGAAATAGAAGCAAAAGCATCCTCATTGGGCATGCCCTGCGTGTATCAGCCAGTAGTTAGCGGAAAAGTAACTCAGCAAGACGCAATAAAATTTGAAGCGAACTTACAAAAGTTAGAAGGCCCGGTATTTGCCTACTGCAGAACAGGCACGCGCTCTATTACGCTATGGGCAATGACCGCAACCAAAACCCTTTCTTATGAAGAGATACTCGGTCTTTCACAAAAAGCCGGCTACGACCTAAGCGGGGTAGTGCGACGCCTAAAAAACGGCGGCGAAACGCCCAGTGATCATGCCGATCACTCTCATGCTGTAGTGATAGTAGGGGCGGGCGCGGGTGGTGTTGCTGTAGCATCAAGTTTGAAATCGCGATGCCCAGATTTAGATATTGCCATAGTAGAGCCTAACGAAGTGCACTACTACCAGCCAGGCTGGACGCTAGTAGGCGGGGGCGTATTTAACGCCAACGACACGGTGCGCACCGTGGCTTCCATTATTCCTAATGATGTTAAATGGATTAAAGCCGGCGTAGCAGCCTTTGCGCCAAAAGAAAACATGATAGTGGTAGACGGCTGCCGCACCATTAAATACGAACACTTAGTGGTATGCCCAGGTATTAAGCTTGATTGGAATAAGGTGGAAGGCTTAAGCGAAACCCTAGGCGAAAATGGTGTGACATCAAACTACCGTTTTGACTTGGCGCCATACACATGGGAATTGGTGAAAAACCTTAAAAAAGGGAAGGCAGTATTTACACAACCGCCAATGCCAATTAAGTGTGCAGGTGCGCCGCAAAAAGCCATGTATATGTCTTGCGACCACTGGTTTAAAGAAGGCGTGCTAGATAATATTAACGTTGAATTCTACAACACGGGTGCCGTACTTTTTGGTGTAAAAGAATACGTGCCTGCACTTATGGAATACATTAAGAAGTACCACGCAAACCTTAACTTTGAACACCAGTTGGTAAAGGTTGATGGCAAAGCAAAAGTGGCTTCATTCAAGAAGGTGGCAGACCCAGACGCACCGCTTGTTGAAACTGAGTTCGACATGCTGCACGCGGTTCCGCCCCAGTCTCCGCCTGACTTCATTAAAGTCAGCCCTATTGTAGATGCTAATGGCTGGATTGATGTCGACCAGTCAACGCTACAACACAAGTCGTTCCCAAACATCTTTGCCCTCGGTGACGCAATAAACGCCCCTAATGCAAAAACGGCGGCAGCTGCGCGTATGCAAGCGCCGGTGGTTGCCAACAACTTGCTTTACGAGCGTGGTGTACAAACAGATAAAGCCATTTACAACGGTTATGGCAGCTGCCCGCTAACTGTAGAGCGAGGTAAAGTGATATTAGCCGAATTTGGCTATGGCGGGAAAATACTTAACAGCATGCCAACGTGGGTACTCGATGGCACGAAGCCGTCACGCCTAGCATGGTATTTAAAAGAAAAGTTGCTGCCCCCCATTTATTGGGAAGGTATGCTGAAAGGCAGAGAATGGCTGGTTAAACCAGAAACTCAGCATATTAATAAGTAACTCGCCATTAAATTCGACAGGAAGCTTTAGCCCGTTAGAAAGGCTAAAGCTTTTTTGTTTGCCCAGCGAAGCTGGCAAACCCGTCAGGTTGAAAGAAAC
>NZ_CACSIG010000033.1:0-206652 GCF_902705815.1 Alteromonas infernus | reverse complement strand
GCCAAAAAAGCGCACTCAGGTGCGCTTTTTTATGCCTTTTGGAAAGTGCGTGAGTGTATGCCCTCCGAAACACGCCGTAAAGCCATCCATGGCGGCTCCGACACCGCATCCCTGCGGTGTAGGGTTTCAGAGGGCATAACAATCACTCCCTTCTCGAAGCATATCAAAACATTTGAGGGGGAGAAGAAGTAACACGCCGTGGACCCATCCGTGCTTTTGTATTAGCGGCTTCGCAGCTGCTTCCATGCAGCTGAGAGTTCTAGAGTGAACAAGCGCCCCCTTTTGCATCTATTGAGCCTATACGGAGAAGGAAGGAACACGCCGTAAAGCCATCAATGGGAGCTTCGACACCGCATCCCTGCGGTGTAGGGTTTCAGAGGGCATACACTCATGCACTTTACTCTGCGTAAAACGAAACCTTATGGGAAAGGGGAACACGCCGTAAAGCCACCCCAGCTTTTAAGTAAGAGCTCCTACTCCGCATCCCTGCGGTGTAGGGATTCAGAGGGCATACACTCACTCCCTTTACTCGCCATAAAAAAGCTAGGCATTTGCCTAGCTTTAGTTTTATTGTTTCTGAGCCAAGGTCGAGTTACATTTGCTCTACTTTGTAACCTTTAGCTTCTAATAGGGCAATTACGCTGTCATCACCCACTAAATGTCCAGCGCCTACTAAAACAAACTCTTGGTCTTCATCGCCGAACATCGCTTCGATTTGAGGAAGCCAGTTTTGGTTACGCTTGGTAAACACATCATCATAAGAGGTAGGAGATTCACGTTTGAATGTATTTACCACCAACTCATCAATTTGTTCAGTGTCGCCTTCTCTCCAAGCTTTTATGGTACTTTTAAGCATGTCTTCTAGCTCTGGTAAGGTTTCCAATGTTTCAGATATAAGGCGATCTTCCTCACCGGCACCCATGTTCGCGAGCATGTTGATTTGAAAATCTAGTGACTCTAGGTATTCGCTTGCCTTACCATCACGTGCAGCTAACTGCATAAAATAGGCATCTACACCTTGCCCTGCCATCTGTGAGCGTTGTGCTTCCATAGCAACTAGCATTGATGCAACCATACCTGGCTTAAATCGAGCTAACTGATCCGCAGTAGCGCCGAAGTTACTTAAATAAGCATTAAGCGCCTGATAGGTTTCTTCTGAAACATCATCCTTGAGAGACTTGCCTTCTGCGTACGCGAGCCCGGCCATCATTTTCTTCTGACCTTCGATATCTGATGGGTCTGGCATTTTGGCTTCGAAAACTAATGTGTCTGCTTGCTCATAAATATCGGTAAATTCACTCGGCAGGGGGAATTCAGAAATAGGTAAAATATGGATAGTGCCGCCTACATATACGGCATCTTCACCATTAGACACTTTCCAAACGGACGTTTGGCTATCAGTGTCGGCAACAACAGTGGTTACCGAAGATACAGCGAGTCCTAATGAGAACAGGAGTTTGTGTATAGAAAAGTTTTTCATCTTAATCCCTAAGGTTATGTACTTATTATTAGTTAACGCAAGCGATGTAGTATCCCTTCGCTTGTGAAAAAATCGTAATAATTCGAGCGGTAGTGACTAAATTATAATCTAGCATAGCAAAATGCAATCTAGATATAACCTGTACTTAATGCGGGAACTTTCAAAAACACCAGATAAGATGAATCTACCTTCGAAAAGCGGATGAATGCGAGTAATTGAAGTTGCTACTTATACTAAGCTTTGCGCCTACAGCACTCTTCACGTACCTTAACGTCTCATAGATAATTACTCACCAATCTTAGGAGCTAGTGCATTATGAAGTATATACACATGCTAATGTACGTACTTACATTCTCTTTTGCTCCTATTACATTAGCGACTACAGACCCTATGCACGATAACAAGCCGCCATTACCCCAAGCAGCCAGTGAGGCACTGATAAACAGCATCTCAGCGTTCTCGCACTTCACGAAAGAAGAGGTAAAAGCAAGTACGCCTGGTACTAATGAAGCGTGGAGAAACTATGTTCACGCTAGAAATAGCGAGCAAAAGAAAAAAATCAAAAAGATGAAGAAAGCGCTTAATGTAGATATTGAGCTTATGAACTTAAATGATGTAGTCGTGCGCAAGCTGACGCCTAAAGCGATTACGCCGGAGTTTAAAGATAAAGTTTATTTAGATATTCATGGCGGTGCTTTTGTCCTGTTTGGCGGTTTGCCTAGTATCGAAGAAGGGCTGCTCGTTGCTGAAAGGTTAGGCATCGTGGTGTATAGCGTTGATTATAGAATGCCTCCTACGTTTCCTTTTCCAGCTGCACTGAATGACGTAGTGGCAGTTTACAATGCTTTACTCGACCAAGCTGGTGAGGGGAATATATTCGTAGGGGGAACCTCTGCTGGAGGTGGCTTGGTGCTGTCACTGGTACAGTCGCTCATTAAAAGTGAAACACCTTTACCGAACGCGGTTTATGCAGGTACCCCTTGGGCCGATCTTACCAAAACCAGCGATTCTCTTTACACAAACGAGGGTATAGACAATGTGCTGGTGACTTATGATGGGCAGTTAGAAGCTGCCGCTAAGTTATACGCGGGCAAAAAAGCATTGACTGACCCTGCTATATCGCCACTTTACGGTTCATTCGGACATTTCCCTCCCACTTTCCTGGTTACCGGCACCAGAGACCTGTTTTTAAGTGATACGGTTAGGGTTAATCGCGCTATAAGGGATAGTAAAGGCGTTACGCAGCTAGAAGTTTTCGAAGGTTTGTCTCACGCTGAATATCTGATTTTTTATAAGACACCTGAGTCGGAAACGACCTATCATTTAATGAAGTCGTTTTTTCTTTCCTACTTGTGACTAGCTAAGTACGCATATATGTAGATATGCGTACGCTATACATTTTTCAATTAAGAGCCAAAGATCACGGTTAATACGGTAACGACAGCGCCAATACCGGCAATTTTAAGCCCGTTTTTATACATTGGAAGCTTAGGTATGAACATGAGAAAAGCTGAAATCACAAAAAACAGCAAGCCCAAGCCGAAGCTAATATTTAGCCAAAACAAAGGGCTGTTGTTAGTGGCTTTGTGAAGCTTCACCATTTTTGAAAGCACTATGGGGTAGTCTTTCTTAGTTATTACCGCCAGTCCCGTATCTTTGTCATACTCCCCATAATTAAGCACAACTTTATCGGCATTTTCACTGGTGACTTTACTGCCTCGCATCTTGAGTAAGGGCAGTAACTCTACACCTGAAAGATTGGCTTCGTATTGCCGTGTTTGCGTTTGTTCATACTTCAAAATATCAGTAGGTCGAAAAATAAGAAGAATGCCGCTTACTGCATACACACCCATAATACCGGCAAGAAAAAAGCCCAGCCAACGGTGATATTTACGAAAAGCCATGTGAAATTTAGGTGATGCCATTGTTTTGTCTACTAGAAAAAAGGAAGCGTATTTATAAACGAGAATGCATCTTATTTAAAGAGTTGTGTTCTTAATTGATCAAAAATTGAGATGAAGAGCAATTTTCACACTTGTTAAAACCTCAATCTCTAATCGAAAAGCGCAAAGTGGTAGGAAGAGTAATAAAACACTGCTCCTTGCTTAGACTTTAGTCTTACAATGAAGGCAAGCCATAGCGACAAATGGTTTAATTAAGAACGACAGACTAAATAACGAAAAACGACAGTAGGATAATAAGATGCAGTCTATTGCCATTGTAATACTGGGCATCATTGGAATGATGTTTGGTTGGTTCGTCTATTCGAAATTCATAGCGAACCGTATATTCAAGCTGGATGATAGTTTTGTAACACCTGCCCACACAATGCAAGATGGGGTGGACTTTGTGCCCACTAACAAAGTGGTGCTGTGGGGGGGCACCATTTCACTTCTGTTGCTGGAGCGGCCCCCATTGTTGGGCCTGCCATCGCCGTTTATTGGGGCTGGGTTCCCGCAGTGCTTTGGGTGGTCTTCGGTACTATCTTGTTCGCGGGTGTTCACGATATGGGCGCCTTATGGGCAAGTGCCCGGGCACAAAGGAAAGTCCATGGGGGCGCTGTCTGAAAGTGTCATAGGAAAACGCTCTCGTGCATTGTTTATGATAGTGATTTTCCTTGTTCTTTTAATGGTAAATGCCGTTTTCGGTGTTGTTATTGCTAACTCTTTTGTTTCCCAACCAAACGCGGTGTTTCCAGCTTGGACCGCAATTGTTGTAGCACTCATTATAGGTCAGTTACTTAAGCGTAACTTCAGCCTCATTCCACTGTGTATTGTGGGAATCTTTGTTTTATACGCTTCTGTGTATGCAGGGAGTTATATTCCACTCAGCTTGCCGGAAACCATGTTTGGCTTAGCCGATAAAGCAAACTGGATAATTATTCTCTTTGTTTATGCGGCCATTGCATCTTTGCTTCCTGTTTGGATGCTACTGCAGCCTCGTGATTTCATTAACGGTATGCAATTGCTTGTTGGCTTATTCTTACTTTACGGCGCCGTATTTTTTGCTATGCCGGATATCACGGCCCCTGCGTTTAACATGCAAACTGCAGTTGACTCACCAAGTATTATTCCCTTGTTGTTCGTTACCATTGCCTGTGGTGCTGTGTCTGGCTTCCACGGCATAGTGTCATCAGGTACCAGCTCGAAGCAGCTTGATAAAGAAACAGACGCACGTTTTGTCGGGTATTTAGGCGCAGTAGGCGAAGGCTCACTTGCGCTTATTACTATTGTTGCGGTAAGTGGCGTCGCCTTTGCTGCTTCACCAGAAGAGTGGCATGAAGTATACAGTCACTTAGGCGCTGGCAGCGTTGGCGCGTTTATCACAGGTGGCGCGAACCTTATACAGCAAGGCTGGGGGCTACCGGTAGATTTCTCTTCAACGATACTTGCGGTAATGGTCGTGCTATTTGCCGGTACCACCATGGACTCTGGTGTACGTCTTCAGCGTTACATTATACAAGAGTGGGGCGATATCTACTCAATCAAAGCGCTTAGAAACGGTGTGGTAGCAACGCTACTTGCAGTGGGATGCTGTTTGTTACTCGCATTTGGTGCAGGCGGTGCTTCAGGAAGCGGCGGTATGATCATCTGGCCTCTTTTCGGTTCGACCAACCAGATTCTAGCTAGTCTTACCCTATTGGTTATATCAGTGATGTTGATTAAGTTAGGACGTCCTGCAAGGTATACGCTTATACCCATGGTATTTGTGTTGATCATGGCTTTCTTCGCTGGACTGATAAAGCTTAAAGAGTACTACGTAGAAGGTAACTACTTGTTGGTGTTCTTAGACGCAGTTGTGCTCGTTGTCTCAGTACTTGTAATGCTAGAAGCGTTCTCTGTAGTCTCTAAGCTTAAAAAGGAGTCGCAGAACAAGGCCACACAAGAATAACAAGCCCAATAATTAAATGGGCACCGATATTATTTTTCATGGTTGACCTCGGGGTTTAAAAGCACACTCACGAGACAGTCAACATTCGGCCAGTACATTTGTACTGGCCATTTTTACGCACGTTTAATCAGACTAATCGGTTTAGTTGATTTTCTGTCATACCTCATATCTGTTATTATTCACTATGAATTTAAACATCGTTATTTTGTCGTAGGGGTAAAGCTACCTTAGGTTAAAATAGCAAGCGAGGCACAGTGTCAGATATCATTTTACTTGGGCAAAATTTCCTAGCGCTTTTCGTTGAATCTGCGCCATGGCTGCTTTTAGGTTTGTTGGTGGCCGGGGTTATGCACGAACTTGTGCCTGTCTCTTTTTTAGAAAAGCACATGGGGAAGCGCCTCGTTTAGCTCTATTAGTAAGGCGGCGGTGATCGGTGCGCCTTTACCGCTATGTTCATGTGGCGTTATTCCTGCTGCCCTCGGTCTGCGCCGCAGTGGCGCATCAAAGTCCTCTACCATTTCATTTCTTGTGTCTACACCAGAAACTGGAGTAGACAGTGTTTCAGTGTCTTATGCGTTACTCGGCCCGCTTTACGCCATCGTAAGGCCAATCGCGGCTATTATCAGCGCAATCTACGCAGGCTTGATGGTACGTTTTTTTGCAGAGCGCGATGTAACCGCACAGCAAGTAACGAAACCGCTGTCGACGAATGAAACCTCATCATGTTGTTCTTCAAAAACAGCGCGAGAACCAGAGCCTCAGCTTGAAGCGAGTTGCTGTGCGAGTGACAAAGGGCATAGCCACAATGATGTAAACACCACGCAAGGGGCTCTGGGTACAAATAGTTCAAAAGTGACAAAGGTGCTCTCGTACGCAAGTGGAAAGCTACTCGAAGACATCGTCGTTTGGTTGTTAATTGGCTTAGCGCTAGCGGCAGCCATTAAAACTTGGGTACCTACCGACTTCTTAACGCAATGGGGAGATGGACTTGTTGCCATGTTGGTAATGGCGCTGATAGGTATTCCAATGTACATATGCGCGACGGCTTCAACACCGCTCGCGGTTGGCTTTCTTGCCGCAGGGCTATCGCCAGGCGCCGTGTTGGTATTTTTAATGGCAGGCCCAGCAACAAACGTATCGACAATGGGCATGATAAAGCAGGAAATGGGCGCACGAACCTTAATACTTTATTTGTTTAGCGTTATGTCTGCCAGCATTGGGTTTGGCTACGCCCTAAACCAGCTTGTTTCGTCATTCTCTTTAGCATCGATGATAAAAACCCAAAGTCACATGCACGAGCACGGTGCTAATGTGCAAGTTATTTACGGCATTTGTGCCGTTTTACTCGCTGGTTTAATGCTAAGACTAGGAGTTAAAAAACTGCAGAATTATCGCCAAAATCACTCGCAGCACTCGGCGTGTTGCAGCTAGGCTATACTGTGCGCTTTCCCATTTTCGATACAGGCGCTCACTTGTCGTGAACAGAGCGCTTGTATATCCCGCTCTATTATCCATAATAGTCGCTCAACTTATTAAAACTAAAATGCGTTTTAACCTACAAGGACGCTTGGAACAACTACATGCTTTTACTTATTGTGTACGTCTTCATTGCACTGGGCTTTTCTTTTTTGTGCTCCATTGCAGAGGCTGTAATTCTGAGTGTTTCGTCAGCGTATATCTCGGTATTGGAAAAAGACGGCAAACCAAGCGGCGCGCTATTGCGCAGTCAAACTGATAATATAAATACGCCGCTATCGGCTATATTAACGCTGAACACTATCGCTCATACCATGGGTGCGGCGGGGGCTGGCGCCCAGGCAGCAGCGGTGTTCGGCGATGCATATTTAGGCGTGATCTCAGCTGTACTGACGCTGCTTATCCTTATTTTCTCGGAAATTATTCCTAAAACACTAGGGGCAACATACTGGCGTACGTTGGCTCCGGTTACGGCTTATTTTCTTAAGTACCTTTCGCTTATTCTCATGCCGTTTGTGAAAATGTCAGAGCTTATGACTAAAGGGTTTAAGGAAGACAGCCCACTTCGAGGCTTAAGTCGCAGCGAGCTACATGCTATGGCTGAATTATCAGGGCAAGAAGGCCAACTTGCTAACCATGAAGCGGCGTTCTTACAAAGCTTGCTGAGCCTGCATGAGCTTAAAATAAAGGATGCAATCACCCACCGAACCGCCTTGTTCAAAGTCTGCGAGACCATGACAGTAGAGGAGTTTTTTCATAAGCACGCCAATATAGAGTTTTCCCGTATTCCCGTTTTTGAAGACAAAGATTCAGAGAACATTACGGGCTTTGTTATGCGCTCAGATTTACTGGTGGCACAGGCGCGGGGCAATACCGAGAAGCCGCTTTCTGAATATGCTAAAGATATGGTCACGGTACTTAACACTATGCCCTTGTCGGTAACGTTCGAACACTTTATCAATAAGCACGTACACATGCTGCTGGTAGTGGATGAGTACGGCGGCTTGGAAGGGGTGCTAACCCTTGAAGATTTGCTTGAGCGTTTGTTAGGCGTAGATATTATTGACGAGAAAGACACCACAGTAAGCATGCGCCGGCTGGCCAAGATGATGACGAAACGCAAAGAGCAGATGATGATTAAAAATGTGCCCGATGCGTCTCTTGAGAACTCATCGAAAAAAAACTAAGCTAGTGGGATAGGGGTAATGATGTACAAACCCATGATTAAGGATGATTTATATGAAAGCAGTACAATGGAAAAGTAAACGCAATTCCTTCTCTCATACGCAAATATATACTGCTAAGCAAAACAAGCGGGTTTTCGTTTTGGCAACACTGTTTACGTCGCTTTTAGCAACCAGCGCAGTAGCCCAAGAACTCAGCATTCCCTGTGATGAAGTTGAAGAAAAAGCACTAGCAGAAGCCAAGACTAACGAAGTGGAGCGGATAAGTGCATTTAAACCTGCGACCCCGTTAGAGCGCGTTGACCCTAGATATCCTTCTTCTGCAGCGAGAAAAGGCCGTGAAGGCTGGGTTAGGCTGAGCTACGTTATTGATGAGGAAGGCAGAGTGAAAGACCCTGTGGTAGAAGACTTTTTCGGAAGCCCCTCTTTTAAGCGCAGTGCGCTATCAGCCGTTAAGAAGTGGCAGTATAATCCAGCAATAAAGGACGGTGAACCTACTCAGCAATGTCACCAAGCTGTTCAAATGGATTTCGCCTTAGTCGGAAAAACGGGCGCCACACGTAAATTTATTAAAGCGTATAAAAACGTAGATGAGATATTTAAAGCGGGTAATGTTGAAGCGGCAGACGAAGCTTTTAAAGAGCTATCAAGTTGGGATACGTTAAATCGTTACGAGAATGCTTGGTTGCTGAGCTTGGAATCACAGATTGCAGGTGCTAAAGGCGACATCGAAAGGGAAGCGAAAAGCTTATCGCGGTTGCTTGCTAGCAATGGACAAAAGCGCTTTAACAATGCCGTGTTTGATGACGACTACGTGGCTTACGCGCTTCAAAGAAAAATCCTTCTGGATGCTCAGCGCGGGTACTATGCGGAGGCGTTAAAGTCGTACAGCACACTTCAAGAAATGGAAGAGCAACAAGCGCGCGTTGACGAGATCGCTGCAATTATACAAAAGATCGAAACATCAATTGCGTCTGAAAATAACCTAAAGGTACCTGTGAGCATAGGGGACAATGGACGTTGGTTCCATACGCTGGTAAGAAACAAGTTTGCTTTTAATAACATACAAGGCGAACTTGATACTGTAGAAGTGCGCTGTGACTCTCACCGAGAAAAGTTCACCGTAGCCGAGGCTCATGTTTGGCATATTCCACAGAGCTGGGGGCAATGCCAGGTTATGGTTAAAGGTGACAGTGAAACAAAATTTGATCTAGTCGAAGTTGCCAAAGGTTAAGCTTCGGCTTTTTTAGCTTAAAGTGATGTGAATGCGCCAGTGGCAAGTCGCATTTAATAGTCGCCGAAAGCTGAATCAAACTCATCGTCAAGGCTTATGGTTGTATTAAGCGCCCATGTTACTTGAGTATCGGTAGACACAGAAATGGACTGTGGAGGGAGCGCTTTTTCACCTTCCACTTCGGGATGCCAAAAACGGACGGTGTATTCACCGTGGGGTAGCGAGACTAAAGATTGCCCCTCTGTATTGGTTTTTCCAAAATACGGCGAGTCGGATACAACAATGTACCCTAACATCCAATCATGAATATTACAGCCAATATCCACAATACCTGCATTTTCAAAGCGTAAAGGCTCTGCCGTAAACTCTTTATAAAGCTTTAGTTCGAATTGTTTCGTAGGTGAAAATGAATAGACGTGGTGAAACAAATTATCCGCATTAGGGAAAGTCACTTCAGTACCCGCTTTTACCACAAGCACGTGAGGTTCAAACTGTTTATCTATTTGATTCATTACGGCTGGCTTTTGGTGTGGCATTTGATGCTCATCCACCTCAAACTGCGGCTCAAATAGAAATACGCCGTTATCGACAGGCTCACCATCGCTATCATTCAGCGTGATAGAAAAGCTAGCGGTTTGGGCATTTTGTCCTAAGGCCATACCTGAACAAGCCATAAGAAGAAGGGCGGTAAAAAGTGTCTTATATTTCATCCAAGTACCACAAAGGTTAGGGTTAAAAGAGAGCATCGATTGACTTAAACATAGAATAAACCCAGTAATATACAACTGCGCTACACCTTTAGTATAAGACCTTGTTGACTAGGTGTTTATTTCGTTCGCTCTCAAGAAAACTTTTGCGATAGTACTTGTGTCAGATTGTGCTTGAGTTTAATCGCGGTTAAAGCTGAGAAAACTTTCTTACCAAGTTATGGTAAACATGATGAAGTCCATCAAGCTGCTCTCGCTCTGCGGTGCCTGCGTTAACCAATGATTGAATGCTTTGATCAAGCTGGAAAAGGGTTTCACGCATTTGCTGGTCGCTCACCATGCTTTGTATCCATGTAATGGCCGCGATGCGCTCGCCTTTCGTGACGGGCGTGACTTTATGGAGGCTCGATGAGGGATATAAAATGGCGCTTCCGGCATCGCACTTAACTTTTTGTTCCCCGAACCCGGTTTGAATAACTAATTCTCCGCCTTCATAGTCTTCTTTAGGCGTTAAGAAAACGGTCATCGACATATCGCTTCTTAATACATCTGGCGTGTTCGGAATACGCATAATGGCGGCGTCTACGTGATAGCCGTAGGTTTGCGACTCGCTGTAGCGGTTAAAGCAAGGTGGAAATATACGTTGAGGCAACGCGCCTGAGATGACGGTAGGGTTATTGCCCAGCTTACTTAGTAACGCGTTAGCAAGCTGCTGAACGCGACTGTCTTGGGCGTCTGCCTGACCATTATTTTTAACACCTGCCGCCATACCCATTGCCGTGCTCTTCCCGTCATTAAAGGGAACACTCGCTAACTGCTGGCGAAACTGAGCCACTTCGTCTTTTGTCAGTAGGTCATCAATAATAATCATGTTTTCAACGCTTTTAAGGGTGTTTTTAATATAAAAAGACCTAGGCAGTTGCCTGCCTAGGTCATGCTAGCATTAAAATTCGTAGCTAACGGTACCTGTAATGTTGCGACCATCACCGATATACATGAAGGCGCCAGAACGGTAGGCTGCCGTCCAGTATTCTTCGTCAAACAAGTTTCCAATGTTAACACGGAAAGTTAGTGACTCTGAGTGATAGTAGTTGGCGAATAGATTAACCACTTGATAATCAGGAACTACGATAGAGTACTCTCCGGTTTCAGCGCTATAGCCAGCTGCAGTATCTGGTTGACCGCCGTACATTTCTGACTGATAGCTGTAGTCACCACCAAAGGCAAATTTCTCGTTAGGCTGATAACGCATTTGAATATAGAAACTCTCATCAGCAAAGTTACTTAGTGCTAAGCCAAGGTTATCTTCACTGTATGATTTAAGCACTTCTGAGTCCATGAACGCAGCAGACGCCTGAATGCTAAGCTTATCGGTAATGTCACCGCTTAAACCAAACTCAATACCTTCTACGCGGTTTTCACCGGTATTCAATGTGCCAAGCGTTGAGTAGGCATCACCTACACTTTCATGTACATCACTTTTGGTGATACGGAAAAGTGCTGCATTGGCGACTAGCTTTTCATCGAACAGTGACCATTTGGTACCTAACTCAATGTTTTCTACTTGTTCTGGGTCTGCTTGAGATGCTTGTTCTGGTGTACCACAAATACCGCCATAACCACAGTTTGCACCAAGATCTGACTCACCGCCGTTTATGTTGGTTGCCGTGCTATACGAGGCGTAGATATTGCCGTTTTCAGTTACGTCGTAAACTAAGCCTAAATGACCGTTGTACAGTTCATCCTCGAAAGCATAAAGCTGATCACCACTGCGTCCTGACGTTGCATTGGTGTAATCGTAGCTATCTACACGAAGACCGGCGAAAACGTTAAGGTCATCGGTAAGTTCAAAGGTGTCCATAACATAGAGTGAGTAGGTTTCAATATCAAACAGCGCATCTGCATCACCACGTGTGAAGGCTTTGCCCATTAATCCACTGATGTTTTCAACTTCGTTGCCACTGCCATCTAACAAGCAATAGCTTTCAGATACACCGCGGCGGCCGCTGGTTAAACAGTTTGATGGATTGGTGTAATCCATATTGAACACGCCGTTGTCTACCGACTCATCGGTATATTCAAAACCGAATACAAAGCGGTGGTCAACGCCTGCGAAAGCCGTATCCCAAAAAAGGTTAAACTGTGTAGTTACATAGTCAACTTCCTGCCAACCTTGGTGGTTGCTCAATGAAAGCGTATACGCCCCTGGTGCAGTAGGGTCTGTTGCGTCACGGTTCGTGCCGCGCATACCTGTCGTAATATATTCGTTTTCCGTTTTACCTACACGGGTTGCGTTATAAAAACGCACGTTATCGCTAATGTCATACTCAGTACGCAAGGTGAATGTGGTCACTTCCGAGTTCTGGAAGTCCTCGTCTTGTGCATACACAGGTATATCTTCAAGCGGGTAGCCTGCATCACGATCGTAATAGCTACCTAGGTCAGGAATGTCTTCTGCATTGAGGTAATACAAGTCGCCAGTGAACGACAAGCGGTCAGTAGGCTGATTCACATAAGAAAGCTGCACACCTTCACGGTCACGCTCAATGCCTTCACGTCCTGGCTTATCTTCAGAAGAATAAAGGCCATTTAATCGCACTGCGCTGGTTTCACTAAGCGTTTTGTTTAAATCAACGGTTAAACGCGTGTGCTCATCGGTACCAACTGCGGCATCAACACGGCCGAAGTTATAAGCGGTAGACGCCTTTTTGGTGATAGAGTTAACCGCACCACCTGAAGAGCCACGGCCTGCGAAAGTAGAGCTCGGGCCTTTAGTAATTTCAACACGCTCGGTTGCGAAACTTTCACGTGTTGTCATACCCGGGTCGCGCAGACCATCAACAAATACGTCACTGCGCGCTTCGTGGCCACGAATGATGTAGCGGTCACCAAAAGCATTACCATTCTCACCAGTACCTAACGTTACACCAGCTTGCGCTTGTAAAATGTCTTTAAGGTCGGTTCTTCCGCTTTCTTGAATTTGGTCTTGAGTAAGAACACTAATGGTTTGTGGTGTATCGACTAAGTCCGCTAAGCGTCGAGGATCGCCAGACTTGTTGTAGCGGTAGATAGATTGCTGAACGCCATGAATGCGAATGAGCTCTATGGCTTCATCAGATGCTGCTTTACATTCAGCAGATGTCGCATCTTCGCACTTCTCTACATTTTCCTGTGCCATAACTGCACCGCCGCCAAATGCCAGCGCCGCGGCGATGGTTTGTGCACCCATCGTTAATTTAGTGTTTTTCATTCTGTTTCCCTTGAGTGTGTGTAAGGACGACGAAGTTTATGTAATCAGACGGCTAATGTAAATATAAATGATAAACATTCTCATTATTGAATTTTAAAAGGAGATTTTAATATTGCTAAACTGAAGGGTTAGTAGACTCGGGTGCTATAACACAAGTTGCTGATTTTCCAATTTTTTTAAAGGCTTTAATAAGGGGGCTAACTAACAAAAGGGATGCTATTTGCAAGTCACTATGGTTGGTCTCGTGCCAAGCATCAATGATCATAATGGGAAAGTAATAGTGACAATAACCCCAGTGCCATCTGTCTTGTCGTTCAGTAAAAGCTGGCCCTTATGAAAATTTGCAATCATATTAGCGATGTACAGGCCGAGACCTAAATGGGGGGAGTGAGTGGTATTTTGCATCTCGTTTTCTTTTCTAACCGATACCATAGACTGGGTTAGCTGGCTTTTCATACCTTGTGGCAATAACGGACCAGGGTTGCTTACGCTCAAAAACACCTGCTTGTCTTTTTTTTCAAGAGAAATCACAATTTCGTCGTTGTCTTGGCTGAAATCTACCGCGTTTGAAATAACCTTATCAAAGAGTTGAGCCACTAACTCAGCAGAGCCATAAACGGGTAGCGTATTATCTGACGTTGAAAAGCGCCAAATCCTTTGCGCATAAGCGTGTTTATAACCTTCAACGCACCCCTGTATTACTTCAACAATATTAAACTGGGCCATATCTTCTTGAGCAATGGCTTGTTCAAGGCGGGTCGCTTCACTCATGCTGTTTAAGATAGTGCTTAAGCGATTCACACCAGACTGAGCGCGCTCTACGAATACCGCTTGTTGCGACGTGTCGTTAACATGAGAAAGCATATCTAGTGACGATTTTACCACTGCAATAGGCGTTCTTAGCTCGTGAGATAAACGTGACGCCATATTTTCCAAATAGGAGTTATATTGCTGCAAGCGTGAAAGAACATCGGCGAAAGAGCGGGATAGGTCGCCAATTTCATCTCGCTGATTAGATGCCGGCAAGGTGCCAATAATTTTTCCGTTATCGTCAATAACGGCTTCAGTATCATCTCTCAGCGAGCGAATGCGATTGGAAATGCGCGTAGCAAACAGCAGCAGGCCTAAGGTACCTATACTCATCACCGCTAATATCACGTGAAATAACTGTTCTAATGCACGGTTTCTTAACGTGCGTATGCCGTTTGTCGTTTGCTCAACGATAACCGCGCCCATTACGTTACCTTCAATAAAAATAGGGTAGGCGGCGGAAAGTACTATGGCTTTGTTATCAGGTGACAAGCGCCATAATGACTCGGGCTGACCGTTCAGTACGGTGCCTAAGTCTTGCCCTACAAGGGCGTATGCGTCGTCAAGCTCGTCAATAAAGTCAGCCGGTGGGCGTGTAAGAATTTGGTAATAAAGAGGAAGTAACCACTTACTTTCAACCCAGTGCCAAACGGGGTTAGACGGTGATTCTTTTTTATCCACTTCAATACCCGTTGCTGATTGAATATCGCCAGCGCGGGCGAGTACTCGCTTGTGTTTATCTACCACCCATACGCGAGAGTCGGCATATTTTAGCCCAGCCAGTATGCGCTCTATTTCGGGGGAGGGGGTGATAACCGTGCCAAGCTCACTAAGCACCTTAGTGTTAGCGCTACCTAACGCGTACTGCTTAAGCCGGTTCGTACTATTATCTACATCGACGAGGGTAAAAGCTAAACCGCCAGTGGTCATCGACAGCGGAAAGCGTAGCTCAATGTTGTAACCTGTCGCGGTTTCTTGCCAGCGGCCTTGTATCGATAGCGCGTTCTCTACCGCTCGCGTCGTTGTAGTGTTTTTCGCTAACTTATAGGCGTTAACCCAACCGCTTTCATACGGCGCAACAACATATCTTGCCAATTCACCTTGTGGCGTTTCCATGCCAATCAGCAGGTGGTCGCCGGTTTCGACGCTTAAACTATTGGGCTGACGCCATAACAGAGTGTCATCGCTAACTTCAAACATGGCATAAAGAAACTGCCCATAGCGGCCTACCATGTGTGTAAAAGACAAGCTGGTCGGCTTGCCGTCGTACCCGTTGTAATACTCGATAACCTCATCACCATCATATTCACTTATTAACTCACTGACTTGCTGCCAGTCGTTGAGTTCGCCATCAAGGCGAATGGGCGACGGAATAGGCGGGGCGTAAAGATCAGTGCCGGGGCGTACGTCTTGAAGGTATGCCGATTGGCTATCAAAAAGCGCAGGACGTTCATGAAGTGCGGTGGCAACAGCGCGGGCGGTGCCAATCATGGTTTGTTCTTGGCCGTTACGCAGGTACTGCTCAAGCTCCCACACGTAGTTGTAACCCAGGTAGGGGATGGTGAACAAAAACAGCGACAGCACCATAAGCTGAAGGCGAATAGAAAAGCGAAATCCCATGATTTTAATACACTGCCTTGTTATTTAGCCCTGGTACACAAACTCGTTTACTCGCCCTATCATATTGCCCCCTAGATACCGTTATTTTGTATTACGCTGTGCCACTAGCCCCTTAAAGCTGCCAGCGATAACCCATGCCGTACACCGTATCGATGTGATCAAAGTTAGGGTCTAACTGCACAAACTTTTTACGCATACGCTTTATATGGGAAGTAATGGTGGTGTCGTCTACCACCATGCGAGACTCGTCCATTAACTGTTGGCGGCTTTTTACATGCCCCGGTCGCTTAATAAGGGCGTGCAACATCCAAAATTCGGTAACAGTAAGCAAAACCGCTTGGTTCTGCCAACTTACGGTCATTCGCGACACATCCACTTTCAAATCGCCTACTTTAAGCTCATCTTTTTGCTCAGAGGGGGCAGCAAGTAAGTCTGTTCTTCTAAATAACGCAGCGATACGCGCCAATAAGTGGGCCATACTAATGTCTTTAGTCAGGTAGTCGTCTGCACCCATTCTAAGGCCACTTATAGTATCCACATCGTTATCTCGGGCGGTAAAAAAGATAATAGGCAGCGTTTGCGATAGCCCTCTAAGCTGCTGACACAGCATGAAACCACCTTCTATTTCATCTTTTAAGCCAATATCTATAATGGCCAAATCAGGCAGCGTATGGTTAAACGCCTCAGCAGCAGATGGCCTATCTTCATATGCTTTAACGCTATAGCCCTGCGCTTTTAGCGCCATAATGTAGTTTTCTCGAATGGCTGCGTCATCTTCTACTAATGCGATTGTCTTTGGCATACATTAATCCGCAATTTAAAGTGTTATAGAGCGCACACTATACCTGTGAAAACGGCGGTTTGCTTAAGTTCGACATAAAATCCATAAGCCCGCCTCATTTATGCCATATTTGAGATACGTATTTAGACGCCTTCACCCCAGTCTCCCCCTAAGCGTTGTAGGCTGTACGGCGTGCTAGGCTAGACCCCGCCACAGATTAGCGGCCTTTAAAAAGCATCATAACATTTCCATAATTGACGGCTTTTTATGCCATGAATGTGGGGTTAAATATCTCGTGTCTGATGAAGGTTAGCTCGTTAGACATCATGGCCGTAAAGCCCTGTAGTCAATAAGCTAACTGATTCTACCGTAGAAGCAGTAAGGCTGAACTTCTACGCTAAAAAACTACCCTTTGCGCTGTGTGCTACCCCAACGGTACACAGCGCGTTTTTGTTTAAGCCTCACCTTTAAAAAAAGTGTTGCTTCGCTTTTAACCCTGTATCTACAGCTAAGGTTGAAATTGGCGCTTTTGCTATCATTTACTACTCCTTAAACCGTTTAAAGCAACCACTAAGCGCGAGTGTATTCATTTAATAGCATGAACTAGGTTACACTTTGTCAATTAAGATAACCAAATCTTACCTACGCGGGTTAGATGTCACACTCTCAATACAGGTAAATCATGAAAGCGTTGGATATTCAGGGGTTAACGAAAACCTATAAAGGCGGTGTGCAAGCGCTAAAAGGCGTAGATCTCACCGTGCAAGAAGGAGACTTCTTCGCACTACTTGGTCCGAATGGGGCGGGTAAATCTACCACTATTGGTATCATCAGTTCATTGGTTAACCAAACAAACGGAAGCGTTTCTGTGTTTGGTTACGACCTCACAGCGCAGAAAGAACAAGCTAAAGCCTGTATAGGGTTAGTGCCGCAAGAGTTCAACTTCAATCAGTTTGAAACCGTACTGCAAATTGTGCTCAACCAAGCGGGCTATTATGGCGTTCCGCGTAGCGTAGCCAAGGAACGCGCTAAAAAATACTTGGCCCAACTAGACTTATGGGAAAAGCGCGATGCACGGGCTCGCGAATTATCTGGCGGTATGAAGCGCAGGCTAATGATAGCTCGCGCTCTTATGCATGAACCTAAATTGCTTATTCTCGACGAGCCAACCGCGGGTGTTGATATTGAAATTCGTCGCTCTATGTGGGGCTTTTTAGAAGAGATCAATCGTCAAGGCATCACTATTATCCTCACTACCCACTACCTTGAAGAAGCAGAAATGCTGTGCCGTAACATCGCTATTATTAACAAAGGCACCATCGTAGAAAATACCAGTATGAAAGCGCTGCTTTCGAAGCTGAACGTAGAAACCTTTGTGCTGGACATCAAAATACCTGAAACCGCCGCAAAGGCCAGTGGCTTACTGGCCGGTTTTGAACACCGGCTTATTGACGACCACACCCTTGAAGTAGACGTAGAGAAAACCGAAGGCCTAAACCCAGTGTTCACCCAGTTAAGTGAAAAAGGCGTTCAGGTTATGAGCATGCGCAACAAATCAAATCGCCTTGAAGAGTTGTTTGTACGTTTAGTTGAATCGGCAAAGCAAGCCGGCTAAGCGAAAAACGGGAAAGGTGAGAATTAATGAAAACTGAAAGTACACAAATGAATACAGAACAAAACGTAGGGTGGTTTAAGCAAAACTACGTGGCCCTAACCACTATCTGGATAAAAGAATGCACGCGCTTTTTGCGCATATGGGTACAAACCCTTGTACCGCCGGCCATTACGATGAGCTTGTACTTCGTCATATTTGGAAGCCTTATTGGTAACCGTATAGGCGAAATGGGCGGCTTTACCTACATGGAGTTTATTGTTCCTGGGCTGATAATGATGTCTGTTATCACAAACTCATATGCGAACGTGTCTTCATCGTTTTTTAGCGCTAAGTTTCAGCGCAATATTGAGGAGCTATTAGTCTCTCCGGTGCCAACATCGGTCATTATTTTAGGGTACGTCGGTGGCGGTGTCGCTCGGGCTATACTCATTGGCATTATTGTGACCTTGGTATCGCTTTTCTTTGTCGACGTGCAAATTCACCATCTTGGCATTATTGCGATAACCTTATTGCTTACCTCTACCTTGTTCGCTACAGCAGGTTTAATTAACGCCGTGTTTGCGAAAACCTTCGATGATATTAGCGTTGTGCCTACGTTTGTTTTAACACCGTTAACTTATTTAGGCGGGGTATTTTATTCTCTTACTTTGTTACCCGAATTTTGGCAGTGGGTAAGTAAAGCGAACCCTGTTGTGTATATGGTGAATGGCTTCCGCTATGGCTTTTTGGGTGTATCCGACGTGGATATCACCCTGTCTTTAAGCTTGCTGGTGGGCTTTAATGCGCTGCTATTTAGCGTAGCTTACTACTTACTTAAAACTGGAAAAGGTATTCGCAGTTAATGGCTAGCGGCAACTCAAGAGAAATCACTACCTCGCAGGTAGGCGTTCACGACAAGCTGGACGACTTGGTGAAAAAGTATCAGGTTAGCGAAAATAAGCGGCCTATCAGTGCTCATACCCAAGCGGCGTTTGACGAGGTGAGTAGGTGGCTTGACGGCTTTGACGGTGAGGTGATTTTGGACTCTTGCTGCGGCGTGGGTGAAAGCACGGCCCATATAGCGCGGGCAAACCCCGATGCCCGCGTGATTGGTGTGGATAAATCAGCGCTTCGCGTTGATAAACATGAACACTACAGCGCAGCGCAGGATAACTACAAAGTGATCCGCGCTGATGTGAACGACCTGTGGCGTTTAGTTAAGCAATCGAATTGGAATGTTACCCAGCACTTCTTGCTTTACCCCAATCCGTATCCAAAGAAAACTCAGGTACAAAAGCGTTGGCATGCCAGTGCGGCAATGGTCGATTTAATGGCGATAACGCCCAATGTGGAAGTGCGCAGCAACTGGCTGGTTTACTTAATGGAGTTTGCGCAGGCCGCAAAGCACTACGGGTTAATCTCAGATTTAACTGAGGTTACAGGCAGCGTTCACATGACCCCCTTTGAAAGAAAATATCGAGGCAGTGGGCAAGCATGTTGGCAACTACATTGTCGAAGTGAAGAAAGCTGATATACGTCAAAAACGCTTTTTTATGCACTAGGCAGATGCCAAGGCATCTGCCGTCTATTAGCGAATAACAGAAAACGCTCGCACCCTCCGAGTCTAATGACGGGCTTTAGCGCTTCGTACATTTGCCAGTGGTGGGCTAAACACATAGCCTTGAGCATAGCGAATAGGTAAGCGCTTCACACTTTCTAAGTGAGCCTCGTCTTCAACGTGCTCGGCAATAGTACTCACGCCGTGGCGTTCACACAGCGACAGTAAATAATCCACATACTCTCGCACGGCTTCTTGCTGGTCGTAATGTTTTATTAATCCGCCAGCTAATTTTATTCCCCTTATCGGCAAATTCATTAGCGCACGTATGTTTCCCGGGCACGACCCCACATTATCTACGAACACACCTAGCCCAGCATGCGCGCTTTTTTCTATAAACGTAGTTAAACTTTTGGGGTTAGAAAGGGCCGTTGATGCGCTCACTTCTATGCTAACTCGCTCAGGCGTTGGGTAGCTTGCTAAATGTGTAATAAGGGTATGGGTTAATTCCTTGTTCTCTAAATCTTTCGCGGTAATGTTGATGTTCCATGGAATATTTACGTCGTGAAAATAGCTCGCGCACTGTACAAACATGTTTGCAGCCAGTGAATTTACATGCTGCTCACGCTCAATAAGATATAAAAACTCGCTGGGAAGAAACGTCTTATCGCCTTGGGTAATGAGGCGCGCTAGACATTCATAACGCCACACTCCTTGACTGTTTAAATCAACGATAGGCTGAAAATAAGGCACGATATCTTCAATGGAGAAATCCTCGGATATTTCGCGTATGGGCATAAACCGACCTCCTTGCATTGTCGTAGTAAATAAACTGCTGGGTTAACTGCCTATACCGCTCGATTTGTATAGCACGTTCAACATCAACACTATTCACAAATTAAATATAGTAGAGAGTGTGAAACTTTGCGGCGCTAATTTTAAAGTAGTAATGTGTGTCACTCTGGTCGCTTGTTATCGGTAAACCGAGTTCCACGGTTAGCCGGTTTGTATATTAAAGCTGACTAATCAGTCTGCATTGCTGGTTTTGTGCAACGAATTGCTTAGCGCTGCCTCTTGGCGAGTTAGACAATCTGATGTAAAGTGCGACACCCTGAAAGTGTTGTGATAAGTTTTCAGGTTTGGCAACGAATGGACCGCGCCAATATACTCCAGCTTAACCGGTAACTCTTTCGGATAAGCTAGTAAATAGCTGCACTGATAAGTGCACGCTAGATGGCTGAAAGGAAAAGTAAGTGTCAGGCCGGTGTCCTACAAAACCGCCTGTTTATTTCGCCTACTAAACGTAGTGCGAAAGGTGTGAATGTTTTAAGTATGAGGTGTGTTGAGTGGGTGAAGCGCAAGTTAGTTTAGAGCACCTGTTTAGGGTCTTTACCAAACCTGAACACAAAGACTCAAAGCTGGCTCAAATTGAGCAGCATTTATCTGACAATATCTTAGATTTTTTGTCGCAGCACGTGGTGACAAAGAAGACATCGTTAGAAGAAATTGAAAAAGACTTCTCAGACTCGAAAGTACCTGAGTCGCCAGAGTTTGTGTCTACGCATGCTGAAAGCTTACTTGATAAGCTGGTTGCGCATTCTGTAAATACCTATTCACCGACTTTTATTGGTCATATGACCTCTGCGCTACCTTATTTTCATCTGCCGTTATCTAAGTTAATGGTGGGCCTTAATCAGAACTTGGTGAAAATTGAAACATCGAAAGCGTTCACGCCTTTAGAGCGTCAAGTGCTAGGTATGATGCACAACTTAGTGTACGACCAACCGCAACGCTTTTACGATAATCATTTACACAGCGCGGCGCACTCATTAGGCGCATTTTGCTCAGGCGGAACCATCGCGAACATCACTGCACTATGGGTAGCGCGCAACAAGCTGCTTGGCCCACAAGACGGTTTCTGTGGTGTCGCGAAAGCGGGTCTGGCAGCGGCATACCGACATCTCGATATAAACAACTTAGGCGTGATGTGCTCTAAGCGTGGTCACTACTCTCTGTCTAAAGCCGTTGATGTACTAGGTTTAGGTCGTGATCAGCTACTGACAATCCCGGCGCCGCGACAAACCCTTGATCCGGCAAAAGCCCTTCGTATCGGTAAGCGTTATCAGGAAGAGGGCAACAAACTCCTTGCTATAGTGGGTGTGGGCGGTACCACCGAAACCGGGCACGTAGACCCTCTTGACGAGTTAGCAGATGTTGCTAACGAGTTAGGCTGCTGGTTCCATGTGGATGCCGCGTGGGGGGGAGCAACACTGTTTTCTTCACGCTATCGCGATAGGTTAAAAGGCATTGAGCGCGCTGATTCGGTAACGATAGATGCTCACAAGCAAATGTATGTGCCAATGGGGGCAGGCATGGCCCTATTTAAAGACCCTCAAAATGCCAATGCAGTAAGGCATCACGCACAGTATATTTTGCGTGCCGGCTCGAAAGATTTGGGGGCCACCACGTTAGAAGGCTCTCGTAACGGTATGGCGATGATGGTCTATTCTGCCCTGCATATTTTCGGGCGGAAGGGGTACGAGCTACTTATCGACCGCAGTATTGATAAAGCGAAAGACTTCTCGCACATGATAGACAAAGCGGGTGACTTTGAATTAACCACCACCCCGACATTATCACTACTGACTTATCGAGTGTGCCCTGAAGAAGTGCAAGAAAAGCTTAAACACGCCGATGCCAACATGCGCAATGCGATTAATGAGAAAGTGGACGCCCTTGTTGTGGCTGTTCAAAAGCAGCAGCGTGAAGCGGGTAAGTCGTTTGTGTCACGTACGCGCTTAGAAGCGCCTGATTACCCTTCCCAATGTATTACGGTATTTCGTGTTGTGTTAGCGAACCCGTTGACCAGCCATAACGATTTAGCGGCTATTTTGGCTGAACAGCATCTTATTGCGAAAGAAACACAGGCGTGGGCAGAGTTGATGAACTTCGTGCGCGATTCTGAAAAGGTGGCGTCCTAGCTATTTTAAGCAGAACAGGGGCCGGAGTATTTGCTCGATTAGACGGATGCTGGTTCGTTAGGCAACCAATTTAAATCAAATAAAAAACGCCCGAGACTGCTGTCTCGGGCGTTTTTTATTATTTCCATTTTGTCATTAAGCGGTATTTGGGAACGCTTACCCGTGATGGAAGCTAACATGCCGCTTTGGGGGGGGGCTGTAATAGAAGGCCCTATCGAGTAATCTGAAGGTTATCAATAAGGCGTGTTTTTCCCATGAACATGGCAACTAACAGAACGAGTTCCTTGTCGTTTGCGGTGGCTGCTTTAAACGTGCTTGCGTTGACTACCTGACAATAATCTTTTTTAAATCCCTTGGCTTCAAGGTTGGCAACCATCGCGCCTTCAAGTTCTGAAAAGTTAATATTGCCACCCTCGATACCTGCTTTAATGCGCTGCATCTCTTCATAAATAGCACTCGCGGTGGCCTTTTCTTCCTCTGACAAATAGCCATTTCTAGAGCTCATGGCCAGCCCCGAGGCTTCGCGTTCTGTGGGTACACCGTGAATGGTAACCGCCATAGACAAATCGCGGGCCAATGCACGGATAACCTGCAGCTGTTGAAAGTCTTTTTCGCCAAAGAATGCGTCGTCTGGCTGCACCATATTAAACAATTTAGTCACCACGGTAGCGACGCCGCGAAAGTGACCAGGGCGACTTGCGCCACAGTGAGAATCTGAAATGCCCGGTACTTCAACGAAGGTTTGGGCATCGAGGCCCGCAGGGTACATTTCAGCTACACTCGGTAAAAATACGGCGTCTGCACCTACTGAAATAAGCTTGGCTTTATCTTCTTCAATGGTGCGGGGGTAAGCGTCTAAGTCTTCGTTTGCCCCAAACTGCATTGGATTAACAAAAATGCTTACCACAACGTTGTCGTTGTGCGCCTTAGCTTTTTTAACAAGCTTAAGGTGGCCATCGTGCAGGTTGCCCATTGTGGGGACAAACCCTACACTCTCGCCATTGCGACGCCACGCATTAACGGTATGGCGCAATGTGGAAATACTATCAACCACCTTCATATCTAACCTCGTTACTGAAAGCTGTGTTCTGGTGATGGAAACGCACCGCTTTGTACGTCTTCAATGTATTTAGACACGGCTTTACGCATATCGCCTGTTTCGACAAGGTAGTTCTTAGAGAACTTAGGCATGTAATTCGCGCTAATACCAAACATGTCATGCATCACTAAAATTTGGCCATCGGTATCTTTACCTGCACCTATGCCAATGACAGGAATGGTCAGTGCTTCGCTAACAGCTTTGCCTAGTGAAGAAGGTACGCATTCAAGGACTAATAACTGAATACCCGCTTCTTCAAGAGCTTTTGCTTCGCTTAATAACTTTTCTGCTTGGCTTGCTTCACGACCTTGGACTTTAAACCCGCCAAATACATGCACCGATTGCGGTGTTAAACCCAAATGGCCACAAACAGGTACACCGCGCAGGTTCAGCCCTTTAATGGTGTCGCACAACCAACTACCGCCTTCCATCTTTACCATACTTGCACCTGCTGCCATTAACTTGGCAGCGTTTGCATAGGTTTGCTCTGGCGTGGCATAAGACATAAATGGCATATCGGCTAAGACGAACGCGCGCTCCGTACCGCGACGTACACTTTTAGTGTGATACGCAATATCATCGATAGTGACGGGGAGGGTGTCGTCTTCACCTTGAAGAACCATGCCTAAAGAGTCACCTATAAGAAGCGCGTCAACGCCTTGTTCATCGAACATTTTGGCGAAGCTAGCGTCATAAGCGGTTAACGACGTGATCTTTTCTCCGGCCTGCTTTTTCTTAAGCAAACCCGAAACTGTTACTTTCTTCATGACATGTCTCAGATTGATATTGGTTGATATCGTGTGGCGAACTATACGGATTTTGCGGCTAATTGGAAGAGCGTAGGCGTCGAAGTCCATCTAGGGAGCAGTTTGCTACCCAAGCAGAAATCGGCTTGCCGTCGTGCATCACCATATTGGGCGCAATTTCAAACAGCGGCACCATGACGAATTCTCGCTCAGCCATTCCATAGTGCGGAATGATTAGGTCGGCAGTATCAATATTTTCACTGCCATATAGCAAAATATCCAAATCGAGGGTCCGAGGGCCCCAGCGTTCGCCTTTGCGCTCACGGCCCTCTTCAAGCTCTATGCGCTGAAGCTGCTTTAGCAGCCCATGAGGCTTCAATGCAGTTTCTATCAAGCATACTGCATTGATGTAGTCTGGCTGATCCTGTGGGCCCATGGGTTTACTAGAGTAAAGTGACGAGGTCTTTAAAACGCGGGTATCTTCTAATTTGCCCATTGCGTCGAATGCTTTTTGGGCTTTACCTTCACTATCGCCAAGGTTACTGCCTACACCAATATATACGTGTTCTTTATGCATCGGGGCCTCGCTTAGCGGGTTTACGCTTGCGTTTGCGAGGGCCGCCTTTGCCGCCACCTTCGCTTTTGCGAAGGGCGTTTAACATGCCCTTCTGTTTGCCGTTATCAGCGTGTTGGAAGTGCGTCCACCACTGCGCTAGCTCTAGTAAGTCGCCACCTTCTACCTGGCCTCTTACTAGTAAAAAGTCATAGCCAGCTCTAAATTTAGGATGTGTTAGCAGTTGGAAAGCGCGGCGTCCAAAACGTTTTGGTAAACGCTGTTGTAAAATCCAGATATCTCGCACCACGGTGGAGAAGCGCTTAGGGATCATAATACGCTGTGTTTGACGGGAAATAACCTCGCCCGACGCAATATTGAATGCATCATGGGCATTTAAGCCAGATTCGCTTTGTAAACGTTGCGACTGTTCTTCAACCGGATACCACAGTAAAGCGGCGTATAAAAATGCCGGCGTAACACGCTGATTACTATTAATACGCTCATCGGTATTAGCTAGCACGCGGCGAACAAACTGCATTTCTCGGCTATTTTCGTCTTTTAAGAATGGCGCCAACTGTGGGAATAGGGGCTCAATTAGTCCGTACTCGTGCAGCATCAAAAAGGTTTCTTCCCCTTTGCCAGATAAAAACAGCTTTAGCGTTTCCTCGAAAAGGCGAGCGGGAGGAATGTTTTGCAGTAGGTTAGCCAGAGGCTTGATGGGTTCTGCGGTTTTTTCTTCAATACGCATACCCAGCTTAACGGCGAAGCGTACAGCCCTTAACATACGTACCGGGTCTTCGCGGTAGCGGGTTTCAGGATCGCCAATAAGCTCAACTTCACGCTTTTCTATAGCGGCTAAGCCGTTTGCAAAGTCTGTTACTGTAAAATCTGCCACGCTGTAGTACATGGCATTGAAGGTAAAGTCGCGGCGTTCTGCATCTTCTTCTATCGAGCCAAATACGTTATCCCTTACGAGCTGCCCGTGAGAGTCCCGTTTCGCTACGACTTTCGCTTTAGGTACATTTTCGTCTTCATCTGACTCTTGATGGTGCCCGCGAAATGTGGCCACTTCAATGATTTCTCGACCAAACACGATATGTGCCAAGCGAAAGCGTCTTCCAATAAGGCGACAGTTTTTAAACAGGCCTTTAATTTGCTCTGGCGTTGCGTTGGTTGCCACGTCGAAGTCTTTGGGCTCGTGCCCCATCAAAATATCGCGCACACAGCCTCCAACCAAATACGATTCGAAGCCTGCTCCATTAAGGCGATACATTACTTTCAATGCATTTGCACTTATGTCTTCACGAGATATACCGTGCTCTCCACGGGTCATTGTCCTTGGCTTTAAAGCGTTAGGTGACGAACTCTCTTTTGAAAAAGCGCGCTTAACAGATTTAAAAACACGATGAATGATGATGGTATCTCCGCAGACTATAAAGGTTCGTTATAATAAGTTGATTCATGCTGTGGAACAATAATTTCGGCTGTTTTCACTACTTTTTTCCTACTCCACATGGAAATTGCCTCATTTAACACGGACTCAACGTTATTAAACGTTGCTGCATCAGGAAAGGAAAAGCCCAAAAAGTGCATTACGCGCACGATATTATCGATAGGTATGCTGTTGTTGACCGGGGCTGCCCGATTTTGTTTGCTTAATTTTCTGCCAGGCGCTACAGCAGCGACTGGGATGTGCCCATACTCAGGCGAAGTAAAACCAAGTGATTGATACACCGCCCGTTGTAAGGGGGTAACATCAATCAAATCACATCCTCTGATAACGTGGTTCACTTGCTGAAACACATCGTCAAGAACAACAACAAGGTTATAAGAAAATAAGCCATCTCTACGCTTTAGCACCACATCCTCAGCATGTAATGCATCAGCGAAAGGCCCGCCCTCAGAAGCGTTAGTTTGCTGGTGGTTAAGTGAAAGCCCGGCGTGGGGCTTAACCTCACCCATAATTACATCGATGAAAGCGTCAAGGGGCACATCAAGTTTTAAACGTACTGCACTATCACCGTTTAACGGGAGGAGTGAACTACCCACGTGTTTATTACGACAGTGGCCATTGTAAACACCGCCCATGGCCTTAATTTGCTTACGCGTACAGGTGCAGTGGTAAGCGCGCTCTTTCGCAATGAGCTCGTCAAGTACAATTTGGTAGCGTGCGTGCTGCTGACTTTGATAAAGCACCTCGTCGTCCCATAGTAATCCGTGGGCTTCGAGCGTGCGAAGTATGTCTTTATCAACGCCGGCTATACAGCGGGGCTCGTCAATGTCTTCCATACGAACCAGCCATTTGCCGCTGTGGCTTTTAGCGTCGAGATAGCTGGCAACGGCAGTTACCAATGAACCGAAGTGAAGTTGGCCAGAAGGTGAGGGAGCAAAACGCCCTACATAACGGTTATGCATAATAAAGGGAGTTAATAAAAAGCCTCATCTTTGTGGGATGAGGCTTTCTGAATTAACATACTCTGGGTTAGTAACTTAACCTTGGAGCTGCTTTTCTTTGATTTCAGCCATAGTCTTACAGTCGATACATAGGTCAGCTGTAGGACGCGCTTCTAAGCGGCGAATACCAATTTCGATACCGCACGAATCGCAAAAGCCGAAATCGTCTTCTTCAATTCGCTTAAGCGTTTTTTCAATTTTCTTTATTAGCTTACGTTCACGGTCTCGTGTACGTAACTCAAGGCTAAACTCTTCCTCTTGAGCTGCACGGTCTACAGGGTCAGGGAAGTTTGCCGCTTCATCCTTCATGTGCGTTACCGTGCGATCAACTTCTTCGCGAAGCTGGTTGCGCCAAGCTTTAAGCAATAGACGGAAGTGTTCTAACTGGGGCTCGCCCATGTATTCTCGTCAGCTTTAGGCTCGTATGGCTGTAAACCTGCCAGCGCTAATAGTCCTAGGGATTTTGTTTCTTTTCCTGTTGGCATGTGCCACATCTCCTACACTACGACATCCATCTTGTCCTGATTGGACCGATATCTATATCAGACTCGACAACTTCAGGCAATCAATCGTGTCTATGTAATTATTATGCTGGTGTGTCTTTTCTTCATTTAGCCAGCTGGCTACCAGCAAACGCATTAGTGCGTTCTCCCACTAAAACAAGGCGCAAATATGAAGGCGAAATGAAAAAAATCAACCTATTTTTTACAAAATTAAAGGGAGTGTTTGATTTAATAGGATTTTTTGTTCGTCTATTATGCAGCTTGCGGCAAGTAAGGATACGCCTGCGTCAGCGGCTTTCTTTACGCTTTCTGCGTAAGTTGGATCAATGTACTCAGCAACTTGAACACTTTCTATTGCTGTATGCTGAACGCAAAACAATAGGCTGGTCTTTATACCACTTTCAGCAAGACGAGCAAGCTCTAAACAATGTTTCGCGCCGCGCTGGGTTACCGCGTCGGGAAAAAAGCCTTTCGAGTTTTCCGCTAAGGTGACGGATTTAACTTCCATATACTCGATTATACCTTGGTGTTGAGCATTTTCGCGCTCAAGCGCAAAGTCGAAGCGACTATTCGCTGTCGGTGGTGTTACTTCTGCTTTCCACCGTGTTATATCAGAAAATTCCTTCAGTACCTTGTTATCGAGTGCTTCCGCCACCAACTTATTAGCATTGTGCGTATTAATGCCGATGAAATGGCCGTCAAAAGTTTGCGCGAGTTCCCATGTGTATTTAAGCTTTCGTTTAGGGTTAGTCGACTCGCTTAGAAACACCGTATAGCCAGGCTCAGCGCAGCCACTCATAGCACCAGTATTAGGGCAATGAGCGGTAACAATAGTACCGTCTTCAAGTTCGACGTCAGCAAAAAAACGCTTGTACCTTTTTATAAGCGTACCGCGTAGTAAAGAAGGTGAAAACTTGTGTCGCCTTTTTAATTAGAGAATGTTAGGCCTTGTTTTATGCCATCGCTGCTAAGCCAATGCCTCGATGGTAAGACGTTTAGTGCTAATACCTTACTTACTTCTAAGTGCAGTAAGGTTAAGGTGGCAAATGGGGTAAAAACCTAGAATATGGCGGCAAAGCATAACAAAGATTTGTGCAAGCGCAATACGCGCTTTCCAGCAACACAACGATGTATAAGGAATAAAATCCAATGGCAGAATTTACTGTTAGCCTTTCGAAAAACAGCGCAGAAGCTGTATGGGGCGAAAGTGCAAAACTTTCTTTTAACGAGTCAGGTGCTGTAATTCACTTACCTGATGACAAGCTAAACGAGCGTCTAATTCAACAAGCGGCACGAAAGCTAGACGGCTTAGGTTTGCCTGCCGTGTCATTAAGCGGTGACTGGCATAAAGAGCAGCAGTGGGCCTTTGCACTTAGTTTTACCCGCGCACGTAAGCCGGCATCAATTAACTGGGCAGAAACCCAAGACAAAGCTGCACTTGAGCAAGAATATGCAGCACTACTTTTCACCCGTCAGCTAGTTAACGATACGCCTGAAGATTTAAGCCCGGTCACCTTAGCAACACGTGCAGCCCAGTGGCTTAAGTCGTTAGGTGGTGACAAGGTTTCATATTCGATGACGGTTGGCGAAGAGCTTAAAGAGCAAGGCTGGATTGGCATTTATAACGTGGGTCGTGGCAGTGAGCGTCCGCCTGCAATGCTTGTTCTAGACTACAACCCAACAGGTAATGCAGAAGCTCCGATAGATGCAGTACTTGTTGGTAAAGGCATTACCTTTGATAGCGGCGGCTATAGCATTAAATCGAGTGAAGGTATGCTAGATATGAAGTGCGATATGGGCGGGGCCGCGACGGTAACCGGCGCGCTAGGTCTAGCTATTACCCAAGGCAGTGAAAAGCGTATTCAGCTAATTCTATGTTGTGCTGAAAACCTCATTAGCGGTCACGCTTATAAATTAGGTGACGTACTTACCTATAAAAATGGCGTAACGGTAGAAGTGGTGAACACAGATGCTGAAGGTCGTTTGGTACTTGCAGATGGCCTGATGGCAGCGACAGAAACTGGCGCACCATTAATTATTGATGCTGCCACACTAACTGGTGCTGCGGTAGTCGCGCTTGGTTCTGACTATCACGGTGTATTCTCACTAGATGACAATGCCCGCGAGCAAATGCTAAAAGCGGCAAAAGAAGAAAACGAGCGTTTCTGGCCACTTCCGCTTGAAGACTTCCATGCAGAGCGCTGTCCATCAGCATTCGCAGACACCGCGAACAGTCGTCCCATGAAAGGTGGCGGCGGCGGCGGTGCTTCTAACGCTGCTGGTTTCTTGTCACGCTTTGTAAAACCAGAAGGCTGGGTGCATCTAGATTTAGCGGCGGCCTATCACGGCGGCGCAACATCTGAAATGCCGGTAGGCGCAACGGCAAAGGGTATTCGTTCAATTGCGCGAATGCTTAATAACTATACCGCCTAAGCGTACTTTTAAACTCAACGCTTAAGTTTGGGCAGCGTGCACATTGATATGGCACGCTTACCTACTAAAGGCGAAAAACGTGACGGTTGAAAAGCGCGGCAGGTAAAAACTCGCGCTTTTCTCATCTACTTAAATACCACCAAGGCGCTCTGCAAGTTGTTTGTAGCGCTCTACATCACCACTATCAAAAAGTGGGTTTCCATCAGTATCCTTATCTTTAGATACTAACAAGCTCTCGCGTTCAAGGCGCTCTACACGCACCTCTTGCACGCCAAGGTATGCTGCCACTTCTTTTACTGTCATCAAACTCATTGCATAGTTTCCTAATTTAGATTGTTATTATTTTGGTTTATACGCCCTATAAAAAAGGGCTAATGAGCGCTATTACATCAAAAGCCCATTCGATAGAACATTAGCTAAACGGTGTAAAATGCTGAAACAGATAATTTGCCTAAACCTTCAATTACACCTTTAGGGTAAATATGCTAATGCTGTGTTTAAAATGAAAATACTTAACATATTTCGTCGCTTATAATATCCCTAAGTTCAAGTTAAGCGCATTTTTGTTAATTTTCGAGCCTTTTTTTACAAGTAAAGCATGAAGGAAAGGCAGAACGTTAAATATTAAGTTAAGCAAAAGAGGCTATTGATAGGAAAAGATGTTTTTAACTTAGGCTGCTTGGTTTACCATTGCGCGCCATCACAGCCAATCTTGGGTTATACTCGTTGGCCTATGCAATCAAACGCTTACACCGGAGATAGTTAAAAATGGATACCTGGTCTGCTGCCATCATGCTCTTTTTGATCATGGACCCGCTCGGTAACTTGCCTGTATTCATGTCGGTGCTTAAATCGATTGAGCCAAAGCGACGCCAATTTATTCTTATTCGCGAGTTACTGTTTGCCCTAGGTATCTTATTTCTATTTTTATTCAGCGGGCAATCTGTGCTTAATTTTTTGAACGTTGAGCAGGAAACCGTCAGCATAGCAGGCGGTATTATTTTGTTTCTTATCGCGCTTAAAATGATATTTCCTTCAACCGGTAACCCCAGCGGATTGGCGGTAGGTGAAGAGCCGTTTCTGGTACCTCTTGCTATTCCTATGATTGCTGGGCCGTCCACATTAGCGGCGCTGATTCTGCTTGCGAATCAGGCACCAGATAGAATGGTTGATTGGTCGATAGCGCTTGCCGCTTCGTGGTCGATAAGCGCTGTTATCCTTTTATTTTCAAATGTATTCCATAAAATTTTAGGGGAGCGAGGTCTAGTTGCTATGGAGCGATTAATGGGTATGATCCTTGTTATGATCGCTATTCAAATGCTGCTTGATGGCGTTACTTCATATTTCATGCATGCCACTGGAGCACTGTAAATGGCAAAGCAAAAACTAAACACATTTGGGCGAGTACGCGCCTTGGAAGGCTGGAAAGCCGTTGCATTTGGTGCTGCATTGCTTGAGCGAATGCTGCCTAACTACACCCTTTTTTGTGACTTAACCGAAAGTGGTGATGCAAGTGCGCTGCGCAATTGCTTAAATCTAGTTTGGGAGACCCTGAAGTCGCCTAAAAGTAAATTCAATATCGCAGTGCAGCTTGAGAAGGTAGAGGTGGCAACACCAGATACCAGTGAATTTGATAACTATGGCGTGTATCCAGCCATCGACGCTGCAATTGGGTTAGCTGGGTTACTCAACTTGATGGCGGGGGATGATCCTCAAGGTGCCGTCGTAATTAGTAAGTTGTCTCAGGGTAGTGTAGAGGCCTACTTACTTGCCACAGAAGAAGCCGACGACGAGAGCGTTAAAGTTCACCCGCTCATGGAATTTGAAGTCGAGGTGCAAAACGAATTGCTCGATTACGTAGAGCAAGCCAAGTATCCAGCGAAAGCGGCAGATGAAATGAAAGCGCTGGCGCTTGAGGCGGGCATTTCTAATATCGGCCTAGAACTTTAATTCGAGGGATGTAGGCAAGCCCCACCCTTTACAAGAAAGCGTTGAGTTTCACCTTAATTACGCCGCGTAACAGATAAACGGTCGCGGCCTAATTCACTTCTATAAGCATATAGCGTAGCGCGCTGGTTTGCTTATCTTTAATAATGTTCCAGTGGGCGGGCAGCAATGGGGTAACGAGAGTGCTTTCGTGCTCTAGGTAAATAACACTGCCGCTTTGTACCAGGTTGTTATCGACGATAGCTGCTAGCGTGGGAGCGACTAATCCTTTTGCGAAGGGCGGATCTACAAAGATAATATCGTAAGGCGCGTCACTGATACCCTTTAATATATTCAAAGCATCACCTTGATGCACCCCTGTTGCCGCGGTATTACTGGCATTAACTAAGGTGAGATTACTTTTCAATTGAGTAGCGGCCTGCTTATCGAGTTCGATAAAGTCGCAGTGTGAAGCATAGCGCGATAGTGCCTCTAAGCCTAAACCGCCAGAACCAGCAAAAACATCAAGGCAACGGGCGTTATTTACGTACGGCATCAACCAGTTAAACAGCGTCTCTTTATTTCTGTCGGTTGTGGGCCTTAAACCTTCTGCATTAAGCACAGGTAGCTTTCTACCTCGCCATTGTCCACCAATAATTCGGATTTGCCCGCTGCTATTTGCACTGGGGGCTCTGGCATTTTTAGAAGAATGACGTTTTTTTGCAGAAGATGTTGCCCGAGTAGGGCGAGAAACTCGCTTCATAGTGGCTGACAATGGTATCATGCGTTCATACAATAGGCGGCAAGTGTAGCCGAATTTGCAAAGAATTTATAAGGATTTGTCCTAACTATGTCGAAACTTTTTGGCTGGTTCAGTAAGAACAAAAAAGCAGAGAAACAAAAAGCGCAAGCCGAAGAAGAGGCGCGCTTAAAAGCTGAAGCCGAAGCAAAGGCTAAAGCCCAGGAAGAAGCGGAAGCTCGCGCTAAAGCTGAGGCAGACGCCCAAGCTAAAGCGCAAGCGGAAGAAGAGGCTCACGCTAAGGCAGAGGCTGAAGCACAGGCGAAAGCCCAAGCGGAAGAAGCTCGCTTAAAGGCAGAGGCTGAAGCACAGGCGAAAGCCCAAGCGGAAGAAGAGGCTCGCGCTAAGGCAGAGGCTGAAGCACAGGCGAAAGCCCAAGCGGAAGAAGAAGCTCGCTTAAAGGCAGAGGCTGAAGCACAGGCGAAAGCGCAAGCAGAAGAAGAGGCTCGCTTAAAAGCTGAAGCCGAAGCTAAAGCCGAAGAAGAAGCGGAAGCTCGCGCTAAGGCCGAGGCAGACGCCCAGACTCAAGTCCAAGACAAACCTAAAGAGAAGAAATCGCTTTTTGCACGGTTAAGAGAAAGCTTATCGCGTACTAAGGAAAATTTAGGTAGCGGCATAGTAAGTCTTTTCAAGGGCAAGGCTATCGATGATGAGCTTTACGAAGACCTAGAAACTCAGCTTTTAGTTGCAGATGTGGGGATGGATACTACGCAGAAGATCATTACTCATCTTACCGACAGCGCGTCGCGCAAAGATCTTAAAGACGCTGAAGCGCTGCTTGAAATTTTAAAGCAACGAATGTCTGGAATGCTGTCGGAAGTTAACCAGCCATTGTCTGATGTTATGCAGGCGCATGACGCAAGCGAGGGGCCGTTTGTTATCTTAATGGTGGGCGTCAATGGCGTAGGTAAAACTACGACTATTGGTAAGCTGGCTAAGCAGTTTCAGCAGCAGGGCAAAAAAGTGATGCTTGCTGCAGGTGATACGTTCAGAGCCGCAGCTGTAGAGCAGCTTCAGGTATGGGGAGAACGCAACGATATTCCGGTTATCGCGCAGCATACGGGGGCAGATAGTGCGTCGGTACTTTACGATGCCCTAGAAGCCGCGAAGTCTCGTGGAACCGATATCTTAATTGCTGATACTGCCGGGCGCTTACAGAACAAAAACAACTTGATGGAAGAGCTTAAGAAAGTGGTTCGCGTAATGAAGAAGATTAATCCAAATGCGCCCCACGAAGTGATGCTAACGTTAGACGCCGGAACCGGCCAAAACGCAGTGAGCCAAGCCAAGTTATTCAACGAGGCAGTAGGCCTAACGGGCATTACGCTTACTAAGTTAGATGGTACAGCGAAAGGTGGTGTTATATTCTCTATTGCCGATAAGTTCAAAATTCCTATAAGGTATATTGGTGTAGGTGAGAGCATCGACGATTTGCGCCAGTTCGACGGGCAAGAATTTATCGATGCATTGTTTAGCGAAATGGAAGCACCTGAAAGCTAAAACCAGCGAAGCGGTAGGGAACAAGAATGATAAAGTTTGAGCAGGTAAGCAAAACCTATCCGGGCGGTCAGCGCGCGCTTAGTAAAGTGAACTTTCACATTGCGCCAGGGGAAATGGCCTTTTTAACAGGGCACTCTGGGGCAGGAAAAAGTACCCTTCTCAAACTTATCAGCCTTATGGAGCGACCCACAGTTGGTCGCGTTCTGATTAACGGTCACGATCTCAATACTATTACCCGCCGAGACATTGCCTATATTCGACGAGATATCGGCATGATTTTTCAAAGCCATCAGCTTTTGATGGATAAGTCGGTTTTTGACAATGTGGCACTCCCTCTGGTTATTGAAGGTTATACCCACAAAGAAATTCGCAAGCGCGTGGAAGCCGCTCTCGAAATGGTGGGCCTTAGAGATAAAGCGCGCTGTTTGCCTATTACGCTATCGGGCGGTGAGCAACAGCGGGTGGGGATAGCACGTGCCGTGGTCAACAAGCCGCCTCTGCTTTTAGCCGATGAGCCCACAGGTAACCTAGACCCCAAACTATCCATGGAGATTATTCGCCTTTTTGAAGACTTCAATCAGGCAGGCGTATCAGTCTTAATTGCAACCCACGATTTAGGGCTTATTGCTCGCATGCGATATCGCACGCTAACCCTTAAAAATGGACAAATGATTACCGATGGCTTGACCGATGATCTTTCAAATGGAAGTGCTAAAGGAGATTGGTCATGAGCATTTTGTTTAAAGGCCGTGCACATGGGGCGACTGCCGCCAAAGTGGGTGTTGTTCAATCTATTGTTATGTTCTTCGTAAGTCATGTGCGTCAAGCGCTCTCTAGTTTAGGGGAGTTGTGGCGTCAGCCGGTCGCTTCACTGATGACTATTGGTGTATTGGGTTTAAGTATTACTTTACCGAGTACCCTTTATATTATGGTAAAAAATACGGAAAAGATTACCGCAGGCTGGGATCAAGCCTCCGAGATTTCTCTATTTCTAAAACCCACTATTAATGCCGCAAGCTCGCAACAGTTGGTGGCAAGGCTAAACACTTGGTCTGAAATCGATAGCGTGGTTTACATTCCTGCCGATGATGCCCTAAAAGAGTTTCAGCATCTATCCGGTTTAGGTGATGCGATTGCCTACTTAGAGAAAAATCCGCTACCTGATGTTGTATTAGTAACACCGTCGTTAAAGCATGCATCGCCGACAGCAGCACAAGCCTTGCTCGATAAACTTCGTCAACAGCGGGAAGTGGACATAGGAAAATTGGATATAGAATGGCTGGAGCGCTTGTACGCCGTTATTGATATTGCAAGAGAGTTAGTAACCTTAATTGGCTTGCTCTTATTTATTGCCGTTGTGCTTATTATCGGTAACACCATTCGCCTAAATATACTCAATAAATATGACGAGATTGTCGTTATGAAGCTCGTTGGTGCGACCGATGCATTTATTCATCGCCCTTTCCTATACACAGGCTTCTGGTATGGGCTACTTGGTGGGTTAATGGCGTGGTTTGCGGTGATTATCATTTTGTGGTGGATGGATAGCAGTATAACGACGTTTGCGGCTATGTATCAGAAAGACTTCAATATTACAGGCTTAACCGGTACCGCCTTACTGGCCATGCTGGGGTTGTCTGTACTTCTTGGCCTCTTGGGCTCGCTTATCTCGGTGCAGCGTCACGTAAGAGATATAGAGCCCAAGTAACGTAGAGCGGCAGCTATGCCGTCGCTCTTGGATAGTGTGAAGAGATAGCACTGCGTACACCATTACCCCAAACAATAGCTTGGTTATAAAGCATATGGAGCTGCTTCTGGTCGATGTTAATCACTTTGGCCTGCTTAATAACGTTCATCCACAGCGCGCTTTCAAAAGCGCGAACCAACGTCATATAGCTATTTAGCTCTAGGTTTTTGCCAAGTAATGCGTCGTTCACTTCGTCAGAAAGAGGCAGTTGCTTTAAAATATCGGTCATAGATTGGTCGAGCAGCCCTTCAAGCAGGGAAAACAAACCTACTAAAAACGAAATAGGCGGATTGTTTTTAATTCCCCTGCGTTCGGCTAACAAGTCAAAGAATTTAGCGCGCACCAACGACATATGGATAATTTCTAAGGGTTTATCATCCCCTAAGTTGGTCAAACTCAGCAAGGCGATAAATTTCTTTATCTCAACTTCACCCATGTAATTTAGCGCGTGCTTTAATGACGTGATCTTGTAACGTTTGTTGATAGTGGGGTTATTAATAAACTTAAGCACCAAAAAGCTTAACGTTGCGTCGCGTTCAATAATGTGGCTTATGCGCTCAATATTAAAGTTGTTGTTCGAACTTTCGCCCATTAAGTCAACGATGTTCATTTTAGAGGCGGGTAGCTGCCTTGAAATGCGTGCCTCGGGTTGTGAGAAAAAGTAGCCTTGGAAGAAATCGAAGCCTAAGTCCACACAGGTTGAAAAGTTGTCTTGTGTATCGACCTGTTCAGCCACTAGCTGTACGTTAGCGTCGTGATAGCGCGGAATGTGCTTCTCGATGGTTTCAAAGCGAGTTTTGGTTACATCTACTTTCACGATATCGATAAGAGGGAAAATGTCGTGTGTCGCGCCAACCATCATGGGGTCGTCTATTGCCAGTTTGAAGCCCATCTGTTTAATGTGCTGACAAGCTTCAAATAATCCGCTGGTGTTTTCTGTAGGGTCGGCAAGTTCAACCACCACCGACTCTGGGTTAAACGTGGTAGGGAAGCGCGATATAAGTGTGTCAGAGGAAAACGTAATGAAAGATGTCTTTTCTCCGCTGATATCATCAAGACCCAAAGGGTGAAAATGCTCAGAAATGTACTTTGCTTTTTCTTCATTATGTTCTGGGTAAGCGCCAGCTTTACCATCTCTGAACAACAGTTCGTAGGCAAAGACACTTTTGCTTTTATCTAAAATAGGCTGACGAGCTATAAACGCGAACATAATCTAATCCTGAAGAAAAACGGTTTGAAATCGCTTTTACGATGGTTTTAAGATGGCTTAGGAAATCCTAAGCCACGCTCTAGTGTATGATATGTAAGCGTTATCTAACAACTATTCAATCATTAATTTGCAATCAAACAGTATGTAAGGGGAGTTACTTTTCGTTTAGTGCTGATTGATGGATGTGTTTGGCCCACTTAATTGCTTCGTTATAGTAGCTGTGTAGAAGACTCTGCTTAATATTGTATTTGGCAGCGAATTGTTGAATTCCCGCCCATTTAGCTCGTTCAAAAAACTGTGCAAGGGTCAGACAATGGCGAAGCATGCCAGGGTTGCCACACAGTGCGCCTTTTACATCATCACTAATTGGAACTTTACTTACTAGATCATCAATACGCTGCTCCATCATGGCGTCGAGTAGCGACAAGAGACCGGTTAAAAAACCTTTTAACGGGTTATCGGAGTCTTTTAGCTCGGTAAATACAAGTTCACAAAACTTCGCTCTAACTAATGCCATTTGCATAAGTTCAGAGGGTTGACCATCGCTCAAATTGGCAAGGGCAAGCAGCGAGATAAACTTCTTCACTTCAACTTCGCCCATAAAGGTAAGCGCGTGTTTTAGCGAAGTAATCTTATGCCGCTTATTAACCATAGGATTATTGATAAAGCGCAAAAGCAAATAGGTTAGCGATGGATCGCGCTCAATAATTTTGTTCACTTCATCGAAATCGAGCTTCGCTTGGCTGCTTAGCGTGAGCAGCTCCATCATGGTTAGGCTGCTTGGCCCTAACTTTCTGTGCTTAACAATTTCTGGCTTTGCTAAAAAGTAACCTTGAAAATAGTCAAAGCCCATTTCCTTAAACGTGTTGTACTCTTCGTACGTTTCGATCTTCTCTGCTACCAACTTAATGTTGTTAGCTTTAAAGCGTTCTACGAGTGCAGGGATTTTTTCGTGAGGAATTTCGGTAATGTCTATTTTACTATGCTGGTAAAGGGAATAAAGGCCTCCCATTTACCTTTCATATCGTAGTCGTCAAGCGCAATAGGGTAGCCCAGCCCACGAATGTGTTTACAGGCTGCAACGAGCGCATCATCAACGTCTACGGTCTCTACAATCTCAATCACCACCTTGCTGGCATCTAAAGATGTAGGGAAGCGAAACATAAGGGTATCGCGATGAAAATTTATAAACGCTTTTTTATCGCCGGTGATCTCTTCGATACCTAAACTTAGATGCGTCGAGGTGAGTATCTTTGACGTAGCTTCATCAGGCGGAATATCAGGAAAACAGTTGTCTTCGCCGATGCGAAAAAGCAATTCATAGGCGTAAACTTCTCGGTTTACATCGAATATGGGCTGTCTAGCGACGTAAGCAAACATTCAAATCCTCTTTGCTTTACTTGCCTTACTCCTTTCCTTAAGTATTTCCCTTCCAGTTTCTTATAATTATTGTCTGGAAAATGCTGTACAGCGGTTGTAGTGCAAAATCGATTAATACAATCTATTATTTTCAGTTTCCAGTATGAAAAGCAAGGTCTAACATAGGTTAATTGAATTTTATGCGTAAAATCTTATGTTTCTGGGTTGCGTTTCGGTACCCTTGCAAGCAATACAATCGTTAGAATTCATACCCGTGAGATTAGTTCTGACCTTAAGGGGTGTAATTAAAGTATAATGATCCCGTGGTTAAATGACCGACCCAACACCGCTACAAGGCCGTTTTTGTGGTGGTATTCGATATGAGGTTGTAAGCTTTTCAGGCTAAGTGTTAGCTAACTAACAGCACTATTTATAGTGCTACTGCAACCTAAGCCAATCTTACCTTTACGAGAGTAATGCCAAAGATTGAAAAATTGAACTTTTTTTCATAGTTCTAGTCTTGATATTGTAGGAATAGTCACTATACCTACACATTGGTTAAACTTTGTATCTTAATTAGGTCTCGCGCAGCTTCGGTTACTTTGCTAATATGAAGCGGCAATAAATGAGGTGAACAATGAGCAACAATTTGCAATCTATGGCCCTGTCAGTGCCACACAGCGGTAGCATTGAAGGCTACATCCAAGCTGTAAGCAGCATTGATATGCTTAGCGCTGAGGAAGAGCGCGAGTTGGCAGTGCGCCTTCGCGAAGACGAAGACTTACAAGCCGCTCGTAAGCTGGTAATGTCACATCTTCGTTTTGTAGTGCACATTGCAAAATCTTACTCAGGTTATGGCTTACCCCAAGCCGACTTAATTCAAGAAGGCAATATTGGTCTGATGAAAGCCGTTAAACGCTTCGACCCAACAGTGGGCGTACGTTTGGTTTCTTTCGCGGTACATTGGATCAAAGCCGAAATTCACGAGTTTGTACTTAAGAACTGGCGAATAGTTAAAGTTGCGACCACAAAAGCGCAGCGCAAACTGTTTTTCAACCTGCGTAAGGCCAAAAAACGCCTGGGTTGGTTCACACACGACGAAGTACAAACCGTAGCAAATGAACTTGGTGTGAGTACAAAAGAAGTGCTTCAAATGGAAGCTCGTATGAGCAGCCAAGATCAAGCGTTTGATCTAAGTGCGGATGAAGATGAAACGGGCAACTTTGCGCCTGTTCAATTTCTTGAAGATAAATCTTCAGACGTTGAAACTGACGTAATTAATAATGACTGGGATACAGCGGCGAGTAAGCGTTTGTACTCAGCGATTAAAACGTTAGATGATCGCAGCCAAGACATTATCGAGACGCGTTGGTTAGCAGATAATAAAATCACGCTACAAGACTTGGCTGATAAGTATCAGGTGTCTGCAGAGCGTGTTCGTCAAATCGAAAAGAACGCGATGAAAAAACTTCAAGCAGCTATGGTCGCATAGCAACGTCGATAAAGACTGAATTAAATAAAAAGCGCCTTAACGGCGCTTTTTTTATGGTTGCTATCAAACGCTATAAAACGGCGGGCTTATTAGTGCCGTTACTCTTCCTCGTTTTTTGAAGGAGGTAGTACGTAAAATACGCCTTCAAATTCAGCCACTGGGGTATCGCCATCTAATATGGCTACGCTAAGTTCAAAGCGGGCTTTGTTGTCGTTTTCCAATGGCTTAAACTTACCTGATAGGGTTTCAATATTGCAGATTGCTCTTGGCTTCATGGTAATAGGCTTGTGATAGTGAATATCACCATCGCCCAGTACAATATCGCCATCTAGCCCGCGCTCTTTAAGCTGTAGATAAATCATTCCCCAACCAGTTAATGTGGCTAAAGAAAAGATACTGCCTGCAAACATGGTACCGTGAATATTGATGTTCTTGTTTAGCGAGGCGCGGGTTTCAAGGGTTCTGCCTGTGTATTGGTATAGCTTAATTCCCATGTGTTCGGTGATCGGAATGGTTTCTGACCATGTTTCCTGTAGTGATTTGCACCACTTAGGATGAAGAATAAGGGAGTTATTTTCGGTAAACTTTTTTACCATCTGTTGGCGTTTTAGCATACCTAGTTCATTAGGTGCTTCACGCTCAATTTCAAAACCACAGGAGCTGAAGAAGTCGATGGAAATTTCACGACTATTCGTTACTGCTCGCTCAGCACCTAAATCTTTGGCTACATTTTCAAGCGCAGCCATGATCATCTGACCTAAACCCTTGCGCTGATGGTCCGAATGAACCGCAATGTGACGAATCTGCGCTTCTTCTGCGGTATTCAAATGTACGCGGCCACAGGCCACGATGTCGCCCTTTCGATTGGTGATAATACGGTGTTCTGCAACTTGCTCATATTCATCTTTTTCAGAGCCTGGAGGGAAGTTCCATGGCTGGCGCAAATGCTCCCACCGAAAATGAAAATAGGCTTCAAACTCGGCGTCGCTTTTAGGTGTGACTACCTTGTACAAAATAAACCGGCCTTTTTTAAAAAGTGAATGTGTAGGAGACGTTGTATTTAAAATACCTTTTCATTTGCATGGCGATTATACAAAGCAAAAGCGTAAACAATATCCGCGTCTATTTAAACGTAAGAACACAAGAGGTACAAGCTTAATTATGTAAGCAAGTGTGGGTGGCTTAAGTGAATAGCGGCTCTTTCTGTGCTTAAGTTTACTACACGTTAAACTGAAAGGTTACAGGCCCGTCGTTAACAAGGCCTACTTGCATGTCTGCACCAAACTCGCCGGTAGAAACAGCCATACCTTTTGCTTTAAGGGCGTGAACGAACTTTTTGTAAATGGCTTCACCGTGCTCAGGCGTCGCGCCACGAGAGAACCCAGGTCGATTTCCTTTTTGCGTATCTGCAACAAGGGTGAACTGAGATACAACCAGTATTTCCCCACCGACTTGCTCAATATTCAGGTTCATTTTGCCGTCTTCATCACTAAACATTCGATAACGGCATAGTTTGTTGGCGAGCTTTTCAATCTCGGCATCGCCGTCTTCTTTTTCAACGCCCAGCAGGACTAGCATGCCTTTGCCAATTTCACCGATAACTTCACCTGCTACAGTAACATTGGCTTCTGATACGCGTTGAATTAGTCCTATCACTTAGATGACTCCTGAAGAAAGCGTGACATATCGCGGGTAGCACGACAAAGGGCATAGCCAATGCTCGGCTCAGAGGTACTGTGTCCCGCATCGGGAATGATTTGTAATTGACTTTGAGGCCACGCCTTATGAAGGGTTTCCGCGGCTTCTGTTTTACAAATCATATCGTAACGACCGTGTATGATCGTGCCCGGAATATGACTTATTTTACCTATGTTTTCAAGAATATAGTTTTCATCTAAAAAGCACTTGTTAGACAAGAAATGACACTCTAGTGTGGCTAAACAGGTGACAAGATGCATAGGGTAGTTGGACGTGGAGTCTCCCACACCAGGTGGGAGAGATAGTCGTGAAAGGCGTTCCTCCCATTGATACCAGCGTTTTAATGCGGCGTGGCGTAGTACATCGTTACTGGAGCGCACCATCGCGCTATAAAAGTCGCAAACTGCGCTTGAAGTGACTGGCGTTGGCACGTCTTTGGTAAATCGTCGGTAATGTTCGGGAAACAACTGGGCGGCACAGCCTGAAGGAGATAAAAACCAATCCCGGTCCTCTTGCCTTGCAAGAAAAACGCCTCGAAGAATAAGGCCGGTAACATGAGCGGTATACTTAAGTGCGTAAAGTAACGCTAACGTCGAGCCCCACGAGCCGCCAAATAAGAGAAACTTTGGAATGTTAAGGTGAGTTCTGAGGGCCTCGATGTCTTCAACATTTAACCAAGTGTCGTTATTAAGTGTATCTGCGATGGGAGTTGAGCGGCCGCATCCGCGCTGTTCATAACCGATAATGCGGTACTTATTGCTATCAAAAAAGCATTTGTAATTTGGAGGTAAGCCTGCGCCGGGGCCGCCGTGGATAAAAAGCACGGGGATACCGTTTGGATTACCACTTTGCTCGAAGTAAAGCGAATGCCCACTTCCTACTTCGATAAATCCATTCTCATAGCAGGTAACATCGGGGTAAAGTCGTTTCATTTTGTTTCTGCGCGTTGTGTGAGTGCCTGTTATAGTTTAGTTTATTGTTATACGAACGTTTGCATGCTGACTGCTTCAACGCTGTTTATACTTAAACCTTAAACGCTAAGTGTATACTTTAGAATAAGTGTCATTACGTGCTAGCTAATCATATTATAGTAAGAAATGCGAGGATGTTTATATGGCAGGTCAAGGATCGGGCGGTAATGTAATTGCCGCAATATGTAACTTTTTTATTCCTGGTTTGGGTCACTTGGTTCAAGGCAGAATTTTGGGCGCACTGTTTTACTTTATAACAGTAGGTGTTTGCTATGCCCTAGCGGCAACGGTAGTACTTGCTATTGTTTTTTGGCCGCTAGGCGCCATATTACATTTGATAAGTATCATTAGCGCAGCGCGCTTTAGAGGTGGAGTAACCGCATGAAACTAGTTGCATCAGCATTTGTTGCTATGCTTGCCCTTGGCGGGTGTCAGTCTGCATATTACGCAGCGTGGGAAAAGGTAGGCGTTGAAAAACGCGATATCTTAGTTGACCGCGTAGAAAACGCAAAAGAGTCTCAGGAAGACGCACAGGAGCAATTCAGTTCAGCCCTGGAAGCTTTTAGTGCGGCGGTTGCTTTTGACGGCGGAGAGTTAGAAGAGGTTTACGACCGCCTGAACGGTCAGTACGAAGACAGTGTGGCAGCCTCAGAAGAGGTTAGCGCGCGTATCGACAAAGTGGAAAGCGTTGCTGAAGCGCTGTTCGACGAATGGTCAGAAGAGCTTGATAAGTACGAGAATGCTTCGCTTAAACGCGATAGTGCAGCTAAGCTTCGCGAAACCCAGCGTCGTTATACCTCGTTGATGAAAGCTATGCGCAAAGCTGAAAGTAAAATGCCCCCAGTACTTAATGCGCTTCAAGACAATGTGCTGTATTTAAAACACAACTTAAATGCAAGCGCGATTGGTGCGTTGCAAGGCGAGCTTTCAACTATTGAGAACAATGTAGCCCAACTTATTGGGCAAATGAACTCTGCAATTGCCGAGTCGGACGCCTTTATTGCGTCTATGAAAAATTAGTTGTTGAAGACATTTCATGTAAAAGGGAGCGCACGCTCCCTTTTTTATTGGCTTATTCCCTGTCGTAAATAGCGTTAATGCTCTTACCACTTGTAATGTGAAGCTTGTAAGCAGAAGTGGTGTAGTCACCTTTTAATTCTGCCTGCGCTTTTCTTTACTACTGGTGGCGAAAAAACGCGATGCCTATAAACGCGGGTGTGCTAAAGAATATTACTCTTTTGGGACTTTTCGAGGCGCGTGTTCTGCTTTTTTATTTTCAAAAGCTTCGCCTAGACTACAGGTAAATTCCGCACCAAATAATACGATTATCCAAGATAAGTACACCCATAAGAAAAGAATAGGTACTACGGCAAGCGCACCATAAATCAGCTCGTATGAAGGAAAGTTGGTGACGTAAAGGGCAAAACCAGATTTTGTAATTTCAAAGGCAATGGTAGCAACAATGGCACCTACAAAGGCATGTCGGGCGTAGACTCTTCTGTTCGGCACCACCATGTATAAAATAGCAAAAGCCAACAAGGCAGCACCGCTAGGTACAAGGCTTAATAAAAAGGTTCCTAAACCAGGGGTGTATTCTTCAGTAAACGCTGCCAGCCCGGTTAGGTAGGAGCTTACCACCACACTTGAGCCAATGAGCATGGGGCCAAGGGTGATAACCATCCAATAAATAGCAAAGGTATAAACAATAGGACGATCGCTTTGCGTGCGCCAAATTCTGTTGAGCGTTTTGTCCACGTTGGATATCAGCATTAATGCGACAACCAAAAGAGATAAAATACCGATGGCGCTCATTTGAGACGCGTTACCTACAAAATCTGTCATGTACTTGTGCACAACATCGCTCGCGGTAGGCACGAAATTACTAAAGACAAAGTGTTCAAGCTTACTTCTTACTGAAGCAAAGGCGGGAAAGGCCGACATGATGGTAAAAGTCACCATGATAAACGGTACTAAAGATAACAACGTTACATAAGCTAAGTGCCCGGCAGAAATAGTAATGTTGTCCTCTTTACAGCGTTTTATAAAAATACCGAAAAGGTCCCTTAATTGTGGGGCAACGTTGTTATAAAAGGTTTTAACCTTATCTAAATCCACTCAACTTCTCCTGAAGATAGCGTCTGTCGCTTAAAATGTGCGAAAAATAGTGGCCATATGATGGGAGGCCTATAGGTGTGGATAGTTCAATACACCTATATCAAATGGTAACTGGGGTAAGCCTTGGTGGCAAAATTTAAATTAGGCTTTATGCAGGTGATATAAAAAAGGCGCTTTTTACGCGCCTGTTCTGCATTCATATTATCAGAGGGTACTGTTAAAGCGAGTGCCACGGAGATTATGCGCCACTGCGTACGCCTAGCATATGGCAAATGGCGTAACTGAGTTCGCTACGGTTAAGAGTATAGAAGTGGAAGTGCTTAACCCCTTCTTTCGCTAATACCTTAACTTGGTCCATAGCAATGTTTGCTCCAATAAGGTTTCGCGTTGCCTGGTCGTCAGCGTCAAGGCCATCGAACATTTTATGTAGCCACCCTGGAACATGCACGTTAGTAAAGCCAGCGAATTTAACCAGGGTTTGGTAATTGGTTACTGGCAAAATGCCCGGCACTAAATCGATATCTACACCGGCAGCGGCTGCGCGGTCTCTAAATCGCAAATAAACGCTGGTGTCGAAGAAAAACTGCGTAATGGCTTCGGTTGCTCCTGCTTCAGCCTTGCGTTTAAGGTTAAGCAGGTCGAACTGCGCATTCGGGGCTTCAGGGTGCTTTTCAGGGTAAGCAGCAACGGAAATATCAAAATCCGCCACGTCTTTCAACAAGGCAACTAAGTCAGAGGCGTACATCTCTGTTTTTTCTAACCCTGGCGGTAAATCGCCGCGAAGCGCAACAATACGGCGAATGCCTGAATCCCAGTAGTCTTTTGCAATTTGCTTAAGCTCCTCGCGGCTTGCATCTACGCACGTCAAGTGTGGAACTGCAGCAACACCGGTTTGCTGTTGAATTCGCTTAACCACATCGTGTGTTCTGTCTCGTTCGCCGCTATTTGCACCGTAGGTCACCGACATATAGCTTGGCTTTAGTGGCGCTAAGCGCTCTACAGATTTCCATAGTGTTTGTTCCATGGCTTCCGTTTTAGGCGGAAAAAATTCAAAAGATACATCAATATCACGCAGTTCCGACAGGGACTGGTTTAATGCATCGATACCTTGCGCGTAAGAAACCATGGCTTATTCTCTTGAAAATGTAATTTTATAGACGTTTAGACGTCTAAATTAAATAATATATGTCTAGACGTCAAGAGGTTTACACTGCTCAATTGACCTTTTCGTGAACTTGTTTAGAATTTCTGTTCATAACATAAAAAAGAGTAGACCGAGTTAGTACAATGGCAGAATGGAACGGTAAGTATATTCACCCCTACGCAGAGCATGGCAAAAAGAGCGAACAGGTAAAGAAAGTCACTGTCTCTATACCAATTAATGTGCTGAAGGCACTCACCGACGAGCGTACTCGCCGCCAAATAAACAATTTGCGCCACGCCACCAATTCGGAGTTACTTTGCGAAGCGTTTTTACACGCGTTTACGGGGCAACCTTTACCGAACGACGATGATTTGCGCAAAGACAATCCTAATCGGGTGCCAGCAGAAGCGCGTCGCATTATGGAAGAAATGGGTATAGATCCAAGCTTTGAAAACAACGTCTCGGAAGATGAATAAAGTTCAGCTTAACCCATGCTAACAAAAAACGGCGCTATTAGTGTGAAGTGATCTCACAATAATAGCGCCGTTTTTTATGGCATATTAAACATAGTAATTCTTGTTTAATGCTACATCACTGAAGTTAGCCTTTCGCTAGTCTGGTTTTCGGCAACCCCACTGTTAATTTACCCCTATTCGGCCGAGTTTTCAGGTACCCGGGCCACGCCGGACGCTATCGCTGCTTTAGATACCGCAGTTGCGATACGTTCACATAAGCGTGGGTCCATCGGCTTAGGGATAATGTACTCTTTACCGAAGGTCAGACTGTCGCTTTTACTTGCCGCTAATACTTCTTCTGGCACCGGCTCTTTGGTAATGGTGCGAAGGGCTTCAACGGCGGCCACTTTCATCTCGTCGTTTATGGCCGTGGCGCGAACATCTAATGCGCCGCGGAAAATAAAAGGGAAGCATAGAACGTTGTTAACCTGATTTGGGTAATCAGAGCGCCCGGTTGCCATAATGAGGTCTTTACGCACCTCATGGGCCAGCTCTGGCTTTATCTCTGGGTCTGGGTTTGAGCAAGCAAATACAATAGGGTTCTCTGCCATTAACGCTAGCGTTTCTGGTGGTAAAACGTCAGGCCCTGATACGCCAACAAAAATATCTGCGCCTTCCATAACATCTTCAAGGGTGCGTTTGTCGGTGTTGTTAGCAAAGAGCTTTTTGTGCTCAGTCAGCTCTTCACGACGGGTATGAATAACCCCTTTTCTGTCTAGCATATAAATGCGTTCACGCTGGGCGCCGCATTTAATGAGTAGTTCCATGCAAGCTACCGCGGCTGCGCCTGCACCCATGCACACTATTTTTGCACTCTCGATATTTTTGCCCTGAATCTCAAGGGCATTTAGCATACCCGCTGCCGTGACGATTGCAGTGCCGTGCTGATCGTCGTGAAATACGGGAATTTTACAGCGCTTTATAAGCTCTTGTTCAATCTCAAAACACTCAGGGGCTTTAATATCTTCTAAGTTTATACCGCCGAAGGTGTCGGCGATATTCGCCACAGTATTAATGAACTCTTCTGTCGTGCGATGCTTTACTTCAATATCAATGGCATCTAGCCCGGCAAAGCGTTTAAACAGCAAGGCTTTACCTTCCATCACAGGCTTTGAGGCGAGGGGGCCAAGGTTACCTAAACCTAAGATCGCGGTGCCATTACTAATCACGGCTACCATGTTACCTTTAGCGGTGTACTTATAGGCATTATCGGGGTCTTCAGCTATTTCCCTAACTGGTTCGGCAACACCGGGGCTGTATGCTAATGCAAGGTCGTCAACACTATCTGCTGACGTAGACAGCTCTACGCGAATTTTTCCGGGGGTGGGGTAGGCGTGATAATCGAGTGCGCGTTGTCTAAAATCTGACATGTAAAATTGTATCCTTAGATGTAGGGTTCATCGGTGTTTTTACTCACGCTTTGCCGCTATCTTATGTCGTTATAGTTATAGGAAGATAAACACAAGCGCGTTCTAACCAAGTAATTACAAAAAGTTTTAAACACTGAAACTGAGCGAATCTAGCCACAGGTTCCAGCTTAATTTGTTGTTGCATTTTCAGTTACGCAATATGAATTCGAATAACTGAAAGCGCTACAAGGCATGATAGCAAGCCAATATTCATAAGATTAATACCCACTATCAGAACGCCTATCGCAACTTTAACACAGCATTTCATTGTGTACATATCTGATCAGAATCCTCATTAACCAATGTAGGGGAGCCACACTAATTAGACCAGTAAATTAAGCCTATAATTATCATTCATATCATTTATTTCAATATGTCTTTGTATTTTTAATTTCTATTATTGTGAGGCGTAGGGATCACAGCCTAAATTTTCACCAAACGATTATGTCTGCGGCGTCGTTTTGTTAATATCTCAAACATTGATACCGAAACTGCGGCGTGGACGAGCGTAATGACAGAACGAAAACTTATTGAAGTACTCACAGACGTATGCGAAAGCGTAAAAGAAGACAATAGCGGGTTTGCCTGGCTTACGCATACTGGCCACTGGCGTACACCTAAAGTCGTGGCTGTTTTTAGTCGCGAGCATGAAAAGCAGGTAGCGCAAACCAATGGGTGGGATATGGACTTTATAAGTCGGGTGAATATTGCAACAGCGGCCATTAAATCTAAACCCGTTGGGGTCTATTTTGACAGCGAAGAAGCATGTAAACAACGTAGCGGCGGCGACTGGGACGTGCACTTATCGAAGCTAGACAACGAGCATTAACGCGCCGAGCAGGCGAGGCTTAAGGCGCAGAGAGGTTTTTTCGTTTACAGTGATGCGAGGGGGCACGCGCTGATAGCCAATTAAGCACAGATATTATTTAACCTGCAAATAATGACAGGCAATAAAAAAGCGCCGTATAGGCGCTTTTTTCGAACTCGATATCAGGCTTACTTTTTGCCCAATGCACCGAAACGCTTCTTGAAGCGATCAACACGACCACCAGTGTCAACGTTACGTTGCTTACCAGTGTAGAAAGGGTGACATGATGAACATACGTCTAGGTTGATGTCTTTACCAAGCGTAGAACGAATTTTCATAACGTTACCACAAGAGCAAGTTGCTGTGATTTCTTCGTATTTAGGGTGGATATCTTGTTTCATGGGATTACCTCACATAATAAGGCCGTATCGCTATACAACCCGAAGTCGCACACCATACGTTACTTAATTCAAATGATAAGTCGTTCAAAGAACAGCCTATCGCAAAAAGAGCGGCGCATAATAAAGGATGGCAGAGGGTTGATCAAGCGGTTTTTGTATGCTCGCTAAACAACGAAACATTCCTTTTATGCTAAAGCGCAAAGTATGTTTAAATATTTCAGTTTAATGGCGGGTAAAATAAGCGTGACTTTTCCATGCAGCTTACTCTAGATACGTTTATGTGCGCTTATGTAACGGTTACGCCCGAAAGCTCAATAGACTTTAATAACTTTACGATAAGGTAGAACGTTCGCAATGGCCTTCATTCAAGTTGCTGTACCAGTGCCGCTGCGCCAACTTTTCACATATACCCACGATAGCGCACTAGAAGCAGGCGTACGGGTAATGGTGCCTTTCGGTCCGCGCAAACTTGTGGGCGTAGTTGTTGAAACACTACGAAAATCAGAGAGCGAAATTGACAATAGCAACAAGCTAAAAGCCATTGAAACGGTGCTAGATCATCAACCTATTATTGATGGGGTGCTGCTAAAAATGGCGCAATGGCTGTGGCAGTACTACCACCATGCTCCGGGTGAAGTGTTACACGCCATGCTGCCTGTATTATTGCGAAAAGGCGAGTCGGCAGGCCCTACTCCACAAGATATGCTCATGCTTACCGATGAGGGTAAAAAAACGCTGTCAGCGTCGCTTTCTCGCGCCCCAAAGCAAAAAGCGTGTTTTACCGCCTTGACCAAACGGGCGATGCTCGCGATAGAGGCGCGTAAGCAGTTTGGTGCGCCAGCGGTAAAAGCCTTGGTAGAAAAGTCGCTTGCCGTTATCAAAGAGGTTACTCCTGAATTTAAGCCGGGTGCTTGGCTATCTACGTTAACAATGGAAGATAAGCCTGTTCCCGATACTGAGCAGTCAATTGCCATCGCCGCCCTTAACCGTCAACACGGCAACTTTGCGGTTAGCTTACTTGAAGGGGTGACCGGTAGCGGCAAAACAGAAGTATACCTTCAAGCGATAGAGCCTTTACTGCGCGAAGGAAAGCAGGTGCTTATCCTTGTGCCTGAAATTGGGCTTACCCCGCAAACGGTATCCCGCTTCGAAAAGCGCTTTGGCATTGCCGTGGGCGTATTGCATTCGCAACTTTCAGACAAAGACCGGCTGCAAGTATGGCAGCGAGCAAAAGCGGGCGAGCTCGGTATTGTTATAGGTACCCGCTCTGCTATTTTCACCCCGCTTAATAACCCGGGTATGCTTATTGTTGATGAAGAGCACGACGAGTCGTTTAAGCAGCAGGATGGGCTTCGCTATCATGCTCGCGATTTGGCGGCCATGCGTGCGAAACAGCATAATATTCCTTTACTGCTTGGCAGTGCCACCCCTGCTCTTGAAACCCTTAATAATGCGCTACGCGGCCGCTATGCGCACTTACAACTCACCAAGCGAGCCGGGGGCGCGCAAAGTACCCATCAGCACGTATTAGATGCGCGCGACCAGCCAATTCACTACGGTATTTCACAAGGCCTGTTAACCATAATGCGCCAGCATATTAGCGCAGGGAATCAGGTGTTGGTGTTTGTAAATCGCCGAGGCTATGCGCCAGCGTTACTTTGTCATCATTGCGGCGAGACAGTAACGTGTAAGCGTTGCGAGCGACCTTACACCGTACACAAAGCGCAAAACCGATTGCAGTGTCACCATTGCGGCGGCATGCGTGCTATGCCAACAAACTGTGAAGCTTGCCATCACAACGAGCTAGTTACTGCGGGTACCGGAACAGAGCAAGTAGAGCAGGGGCTTGCTAGCTTGTTTCCCGGGGTAACGCAGGTGCGAATAGACAGCGACACGGTGCGCGGTAAAGATAAGTTACATCAAACGCTCGATGCAATTAACCGCCAGGAATATCAGCTGCTGGTGGGCACTCAGATTTTGTCTAAAGGCCACCACTTTCCTCACGTCACATTAGTGGCTGTTCTCGATTGCGATGGCGCACTGTTTAGCGCAGACTTCAGAGCCCCTGAAAAGCTTGCTCAACTGGTAACTCAACTTGCTGGAAGAGCGGGGCGTGCAAGTAAACCCGGTGAAATGTGGCTGCAAACCCATAATCCTCATCACCCGCTGCTACAAGATTTGGTGCATAATGGTTACGGGCACTTTGCCAGGCATGCGTTAATGGAGCGAAAAGCGGCAAGCTTGCCCCCGTTTATTAGTCAGTTCGTAATACGCGCCGAAGCTACCGATAGCAGTTTGGCCTATCGATTTTTACAAGACTGTAAGCAGGTATTTACGCAAGCGCACGCCATTGAGATAAGCGGCCCGTTCCCATGCCTAATTGAAAAGCGACAAGGCCGATTTCGATTCATGCTGGTGTGTAGTCATCAAAAACGCGCCCCGCTTCATAATGCGCTGCGTTTGGCGCTTCCGTTTTTACAGGCTTTACCGCAGGCCACTAAGGTAAGGTGGTCAATCGATATTGATCCTACCGATTTCAGTTAGCTTGTTGAGAAGCAATACGTTAAAATTTCGCCACGACTAAAGGTGTGAGAATCTTTACCCTTTAACTAGGTTTGGTATACGACGTTTTCTTACGAATACGAACAACGATAACAAGTAGGAATTTTGCCGACTATGGCTCAACGCGATTATGTCTCTCGTGGACGCTCTACTCAAAAAAAAGAAGCCTGCTGGAAAAGGCAGAAAACCCGCTGGCAATGCGCAAAAAAAATGCACCGGTTGATAGTAAGCTTCCTATTGTTCGCCTAATCGGCGTTTTAGCACTCGTAATTGGCTTTGGTGCTTTTTTATGGTCAATTAAAGATAACGTAGAAGATGATGTGGATACACAGGCATCTCGCCCGGTTGCACCTACACAAGAGTCTTTGCCAGAACTACCTGAAGAAGAGTGGGAATACATTAAAACCTTGCCTGGCTATGAGGTTGAGGTAGAAGTTAGAGAACAAGAAAAATCTGACAAACGCTACTTGATGCAATGCGCGTCGTTTAGAACCCGTGCGCAAGCTGAAGAGATGAAAGCCAAAATTGCCTTTCAAGGTTTAGAGGCGCTTATCAGACACAGCACCGGCAGTAACGGCGATTGGTTCCGCGTTATTTTAGGCCCTTACGAGTCTAAACGAGATGCGGAAAAAGCGAAGCACAGCCTGCGTAAAGTGAATATTGCGACCTGCCAAATTTGGTACTGGAACTTGTAGTACTTAGCACTAGGTTGCGAACACGGTGGTGGTTTCGACATTGAGGCGTATAGGTTTTGCTAAATTTCTATAGCTAACGCCTGCGCCTCAACCACTTCACACATAATTAGCCACAGACATAACTTGCGAAAGTATGCACGCAACAAATAGCGTATTCAATAAACAATGTATGTGCTAAGCCCTTATCGGAGCCAACGCTGGGCGCACATTATTCTGTCTTGCCCTTGAAATTAGAAAGCCTCCCCCCACTTATTTGTTATTGAATTTGTACGCTGCTGCCTTTGCACGATAAAAACGCGGCAGCGCCCAGCTAAACGGGGAATTAACGTGACAACGATTGTATCTGTACGACGTGGGAATCAGGTAGTGATGGCCGGTGATGGTCAGGTATCACTAGGCAATACCGTGATGAAAGGTAATGCACGCAAAGTGCGCCGTTTATACCACGATAAAATTTTAGCGGGCTTTGCTGGCGGCACGGCCGACGCATTTACGCTATTTGAGCGCTTCGAAGCTAAGCTTGAAGCGCACCAAGGCCATTTAACCAAAGCCGCCGTAGAGCTTGCCAAAGACTGGCGCACTGATAGGGCGCTGCGCAAGTTAGAAGCCTTATTGGCAGTAGCCGATGAAACCGCTTCTTTCATTATTACCGGTAACGGCGATGTGGTGCAGCCAGAGCAAGATCTTATCGCCATAGGTTCAGGTGGCAATTACGCGCAAGCAGCGGCAACGGCACTTTTAGATAATACGGAATTAAGTGCAAAAGACATTGCTGAAAAAGCACTGACCATTGCCGGTGATATTTGCGTATTCACTAACCATAGCCAAACGGTTGATGTACTAGATTACTAAGTAATAGCTGAATGCTGTTATCGGCTTGTTGTCGCCCGTTTGAGGATAAGTACAACAAGCATTGTTAGAAAAGGGTTTATTCATGTCTGAAATGACACCAAGAGAAATTGTTCACGAGTTAGACAGCCATATTATCGGTCAACAAGATGCCAAGCGTGCTGTATCGATTGCACTTAGAAACCGCTGGCGTCGCATGCAGCTTGAGCCTGAGCTGCGCCAAGAAGTTACGCCAAAAAATATTTTAATGATTGGTCCAACGGGTGTGGGTAAAACAGAAATTGCCCGTCGTTTGGCAAAACTTGCCAATGCGCCATTTATCAAAGTAGAAGCAACAAAGTTCACCGAAGTGGGCTATGTAGGTAAAGAAGTTGAGACGATCATTCGTGATCTTGCCGATATCGCGGTTAAGATGACGAAAGAAAACGAAATGAAAAAAGTGAAATTCCGCGCGGAAGAAGCGGCGGAAGAGCGCATTTTAGACGTATTGCTGCCACCACCAGAAGATGCGTGGGGTAACAAAGAAGACGTTGAAGATCGCGGCACACGCCAAGCATTTCGCAAGAAGCTGCGTCAGGGTGACCTCGATGACAAAGAAATTGAAATTGATGTGGCGCTTCCACAAGTTGGCGTAGAAATTATGGCGCCTCCTGGCATGGAAGAAATGACCAATCAGCTTCAAGGCATGTTCCAGAACTTGTCGGGTTCGCAGAAGAAAAAGAAAAAGCTGAAAATTAAAGAAGCCCTTAAACTGCTTATTGAAGAAGAAGCGGCGCGCCTTGTTAATCAAGAAGATTTGAAAGAAAAAGCGATTGAGTCGGTAGAACAGCACGGCATTGTATTCGTCGATGAAATTGACAAAATTTGTAAGCGCGAAGGCAATAACTCAGGTGATGTGTCACGCGAAGGCGTTCAGCGCGATCTGCTTCCACTTGTAGAAGGTTCAACGGTATCAACGAAACACGGCATGGTAAAAACAGACCATATCCTGTTTATCGCTTCTGGCGCGTTTCAAATGAGTAAGCCGTCGGATCTTATTCCAGAGCTTCAAGGGCGCTTGCCTATTCGCGTTGAGTTATCAGCGCTTAAAGTGGGCGATTTCAAACGTATTCTTACCGAACCTAATGCGTCGCTAACGCAGCAATATATTGCGCTAATGAAAACCGAAGGCGTTGATATTCGCTTTGATGATTCGGGTATTCAGCGCATTGCCGAAGCGGCATGGCAAGTCAACGAGCGCACTGAAAACATTGGTGCTCGACGCCTGCACACCGTATTAGAGCGTCTTATGGAAGATATCTCTTTTGACGCTTCAGAAAAAAGCGGTGAGTCGTTTGTAATTGATGCCGACTACGTGAATAACCACTTAGAAACCTTGGTAGATAACGAAGACTTATCGCGCTTTATTCTGTAATTTACTGCAAGTTTTTAACATATTAAGCCCAGCTTTCACGCTGGGCTTTTCTTTTTACACCGCTGCTAGCAGACCCCGAAACATATCGCTCGTAAGCGCTCGTCATATTTTTTAGTGTCATTCTTTTACCACGAAAACACGCTTAGCTTTCACCTTCGAAGTAACTCGCTGAACAACAATACGCTGAATAATTGTTAATTTTGTGTTGAACAATCGTTGATGAACGAGTATAAACTAAAAAGACAACGTTGTTTATTTATAAGATTTCATCACTTCAACTATTGGGACGCGATATGAAAGACCACAAATTGCATCCATTAGCTCGCCAGTTACGAGAGGCAATAAAGCCCGCTCCACTGGTCTTAGCGCTGATGGCTACGTCGCTACAGGCACAGGAAAATGACCCTGGTGCCGAACAAGAAGAAATGCCGAAAGAAGTAGAAGTAATAGAGATTTCCTACGGATACAGCGCAGTTGAAAAAACAGACCTGACTGGCGCAATCGCTACGGTCGACCTTGAAGATATCATTGATTTACCTGCTGGTAACTTAATGCAAAACCTTCAGGGGAGGGTACCGGGACTACAAATTACGACTACCGGTAATCCAAGTTCGACAGCCACGGTTAGAATTCGAGGGCAGGGACTTGGACCCTTAGGAAATAACGACCCGCTTTATATCATTGACGGAATACCAACTAAATCAGGTTTACACGAAATTAACAGCAATGACATTGCCGACGTTCAAGTGTTGCGCGATGCGGCCGCTGCCAGTATTTACGGCGCTCGGTCTGGAAATGGTGTGATCGTAGTTACCACGAAGAAAGGTCATGATGGTTTAGATTTTAACTTCCGTTATAACCAAAGTATCGAAGAATATGACTATGACCTGCAGCCGCTCAATACGCTCGAACGTGGAGCGGTGGTGTGGCAGGCGGCAGTCAACGATGGCTCAAATCCAAATTCCGCAAGCCCGCTATATACCTTCGACTGGAATCAGGATTTTAGTAATCCTGAATTGTACTCAGTTATTTTGCCCACCTATACCGACCCGGAAGGCCTGCAGCGTCCCGCTGATACCAATTGGTTTGATGAGGTTACGCGAACGTCAAAAGTATCCGATTTGAATTTCTCTGTTGCAGGAGGAAACGATGTTTCTCAATTCTATACCTCGCTTGGATATTTCGAAGCGGAAGGGATTGTAGACGGCTCTAAATTTGAAAGGTTGGCATTTAGGGTTAATTCAGAACATGAGGTTGTAAAAGACAAGGTAAAAGTTGGTCAGACGTTTTTAATTACCGATCAAAAAGCGAACCTTATTAATGACCTTGCTGGGCAGATCCTGGGGTTATCCATTGAGCAGCAGTCCATTGTTCCTGTTTACAACGACGAAGGTGGATGGGGTGGGCCGGTCCCAGGCATTACTGATAGAGACAACCCCGTGCGTATTATTGAGCAGAACCGTGATAACGACCATACCTACAACAAGGTAATGGCAAACTTTTTTGTCGAATACTCTCCTATTGAAAACTTAACCCTTAGGGGTAATGTTGGCGTTGACTATAGTCAGTTCTATTTTCGCAACTTTACCCGCGCATTTACTGCGGGCTCACTTAGCGGAGGAGACCGGTTAACGGTAGAAGATAACTGGAATCAAAGCATTATTACGGGTGCGACTGCCACTTACAAACTCACGCTGAACGAGCTACACAAGTTCAACTTTCTTGCTGGCGTAGAGCAAATTAACTACGAGCGTGAATTATCTCGAGGTATAGGTTCAGGCTTCGCATCTGATGATCGTTCATTCGCTTACCTGTCTCAAGCTACGTCGGACGTAAGGGTTGAAGGTGAAGGGGAAACCTGGTCACTCGACTCTCAATTTGCGCGTGTCGATTATAACTATGACAATCGTTACCTCACGTCTTTTACGGTCCGCAGAGACGGCTCTTCACGGTTTGGCGATGCCAATGAATACGGCACCTTTCCTGCCGCATCTTTAGGCTGGGTTGTCAGCAACGAAAGTTTTTTTGACGTGGATTTCATTAACGCATTAAAGCTGAGAGCGAGCTGGGGGGAAACCGGCAATCAAGAGATTCCAACGGACGCCACTGTCACTACTTATATTCCACGGTATGCAACACAGTCGCTTTTCACAAACGAGCAAGATGAGGGAACGGCATACGATATTACCGGCGCCAACGGCGGCACCTTACCCTCCGGCTTTGTGCGTGCACAAACGGGTAACGCTGACCTAAAGTGGGAGACCTCTACACAAGTCAATTTAGGTTTTGACTTTGAACTCTTTGAAAACACCGTTTACGGCAGCTTTGATTGGTTCGAAAAAGAAACCCGCGACATTCTCACGTTAACTCAACCGATTGCGACGCTCGGTGAAGGTGCGCAGAAGTGGGTTAACGGTGGCACAATTGAAAACGCTGGCGTTGAGCTGGTTCTTGGTTACGAGAAGTGGATTGACACTGGTTTACTGGAAGATGAGCTGCTTGTTGACATTAATTTTAATATCTCATCGGCTGAAAATACCGTTACAGCTCTGCCCGAAGATGTTGTGAATTCCTTTGGTGGTAATGGTCAGGACAAAACGATTTTAGGCCGGTCAATAAACTCAGTCTATGGATATCTCGCTGACGGTATATTCCAAAATCAAGAGGACGTTGACGCACATGCCACTCAATCAGGCGCAGCTCCCGGTCGGATTCGCTGGCAAGATCTTGATGGCAATGGCGTAATCGATGAGAACGACCAAGATTTTTTTGCTGACACTGATCCCGATTTTATCTATGGCATGAATTTCACTTTCAAATACCGCAACTGGGACTTTAACATGTTCTGGCAAGGTGTGAAAGGTGGACAAGTTCGAAATAACTGGCGACTGTTTACTGATTTCACATCTTTGAATATCGGCTCAAACTATGGTTCCCGAACGCTTGATGCATGGACACCACAGAACACAGATAGCAGTGTACCAGCACTTACCCTGATTGATAATAACGGTGAAGGACGACAGTCCAGCTTCTTTTGGGAAGAAGGAACGTACCTCAAACTTCGTAATATTAGCGTTGGATATACGCCAACCTTGGACTTTATAGAGCGCTTTGGTCTTACAGACGCTCGCGTCTATCTACAGGCTCAAAACCTTCTGACGATAACGCCAGATGGCACATTGAGCGAAGATCCGGAAACCCCTAACGAAGTCTTTCCTGTACCCCGCCGATTTACGCTAGGGCTGGAAGTTTCTTTTTAAGCGAACAGGATAATGGATTAAGAATTATGAATCGTATAAGCAAATTTTTGACAACAAGTCTCATTGCGCTGTCGGTTGTTTCCTGCGGCGGAAGTGACGAATTAGACAGTGAGCCTCAAGCCGTATTGACGGAAGATCAGGTCGCATCCACAGAGAACATTGATGCGTTGGTCATCGCTACCTATTCCTACCTCGGTAACGATCACTATACTGCGCCTAACTTCCTGTGGCCTACGGGTAACTTGCGCGCGGGAGATGCCCACAAGGGAGGCAATGGCCCTTCTGATATATTTGCCTACCATGCACTCTCAATGTATGAGCCACTAGTGCCTGACATGGAGTCATTTCCCCCCGACTTAATAGACCTTAATAATAAGAAATGGACGCGTAACTATACTGGTATATCACGGGCTAACTCGGCGCTTCAGGTTATCGCCGAAGCATCTACCAGTGAACTGCCGAGTGCAGACGAGAAAGCGGCTGAATTACGCTTTTTAAGGGCAATTTTCTACTTTGACCTGAAAATTCATCACAAGCATATCCCTTGGATTGATGAAACGATGACACAGGAGGAGATCCTAGCCACCACAAACCGAGATCTGACCGACCAACAACTGTGGGATAATATAGCCGCGGATTTTCGCTTTGCTGCAAATAATCTTCCCGAGGTTCAACAGGATGTTGGTCGCGCATCGTCGCTATCTGCAAAAGCTTATTTAGCTAAGACGCTATTGTATCAGGCATATGAGCAAGACCAACTGCATAATGTCATCAATATCAACCAGCAAAAACTAGAAGAAGTAGTAAGTCTGGTTGACGAAATTGAAGCTAGCGGTGAATACGGCCTATATGATGATTATGCGGAAAATTTCTTGGTTGAGTTTGAGAACGGTCGAGAATCAGTTTTTGCTATTCAACGTTCCTTAAATGATGGGAGTCCCGATGGCAGAGGTACATGGCCAAGCGCATTAAACGCGCCCATGTCAGGTGGTTTTGGCTGCTGTGGCTTCCATGTTCCAACTGAAAATTTTGTCAATGCATTTAAGACCGATAACTCAGGCCTTCCGCGCTTTACCACATTCAACGACAGTGTTTACGACGTAAATAATGACTACGTCGACCCACGCCTTGACCATTCAGTGGCGATGGAAGGCAAGCCATTTAAATACGATCCAGATCTCATTCACGGAGGTGACAGCTGGGCACGCGCCCCAGGGATTTACGGCAATTACACGGGGATGAAGGATTTAGAGCACCCTGAATGTGACTGTCGAGGCGAGAATGGCCCTTTTCCAATATTCTCTTTGAATACTGTATTAATTCGCTATGCAGATGTTTTGCTGTGGAAAGCAGAAGCACTTATCGAACTTGATCGATGGGAAGAGGCTACACTTATCATCAACCGCCTCAGAGAACGTGCAGCGGCAAGTACTGAACGACTTAATAACGCGAGTTTATACCGCATCGGCACTTATGACACTTTTGCAAGTAAAGCAGAAGCGCGTAACGCGCTCCGTTGGGAAAGACGTGTTGAACTTGGCTTAGAAGGCCATCGATTTTTCGACTTGGTCCGCTGGGGCATAGCTAAAGAAACTATCGATGAATACCTTGTCACTGAGCGCGGAAGAAAGCCGTATCTTCAAGAAGCAGCATTCACCAAAAATAAGCATGAATACCTCCCAATTCCTAATCAGCAGATTAACTTAAGTGGCGGAATTTATATACAGAACCCGGGCTATTAAGCCCGGCGTTTCTCAACAAATTTAGAGGTACGATACACATCATGAATAAGATAGTTTACTGGTCACTTACTGTCGCAATAGCCGGATTTCTGTTTGGTTTTGATACAGCTGTGATTTCCGGTGCAGACCAGTCGATACAAGTATTGTGGGAAACCACTCCGCTTTTCCACGGTTTGTTTGTTATGTCTTCAGCGCTTTGGGGCACTGTAATAGGTGCGTTGATGGGGAGTTGGCCTTGTGACCGTTTTGGACGCAAGAAGACATTGGTTCTCATCGGCGTGCTTTATTTACTTTCAGCAATAGGCTCTGCACTGGCCCAAGACCCATATACTTTTGCAATCCTAAGATTTATTGGTGGCTTAGGCGTTGGAATATCTTCAATCGCGGTGCCAGCATATATTTCAGAAATTGCGCCTGCGCGAGTAAGAGGCAGGTTGGTCGCCACTTACCAGTTTCAAATCGTTTTCGGTATCTTGGTTGCGTTTCTCTCAAACTACCTTCTGTCTGGCATTATCGTCGAAGACTGGCGTGTAATGCTCGGTATCGAAGCCGTTCCCGCACTTATCTACTTTTTGATGATTCTCAAAGCGCCGGAAAGCCCTCGCTGGCTGCTACTGCATCGCAATAATGAAGCAAGCGCACGACGAATATTTATGGAGTTACAAAGTGAGGACACCGAACAAATCATAAGCGCAGTAAAAAAAGAAAAAAACGTACGGGAGAAAGAATCTTTATTTAAGTCTGAATATCGACTTCCGGTCATGTTGGCTTTTTTGCTCGCCGCGTTCAATCAGTTGTCCGGCATTAATTTTATTATCTATTACGCGCCACGCGTATTTGATATGGCAGGGTTAGACGGAAGTGCAGCATTGTTATCGACCGCGGGTGTCGGGCTAGTAAACCTAGTATTCACCATGCTAGGACTAAGCTTGATAGATCGCCTCGGTCGTAAATCACTGATGTATATCGGTTCGATAGGTTACATCTTGTCGCTGGCAACCGTTGCTTGGGCTTTCAGTAGTCAGGTAGGTGGCACCATTGTTGTTAGTGCTGTGTTTGTCTTTATCGCGTCACATGCAGTCGGACAAGGGGCCGTTATCTGGGTCTTTATTGCAGAAATTTTCCCCAATACCGTGCGTTCTAAAGGGCAGTCATTGGGAAGTGGCACGCACTGGGTCTTTGCCGCCCTAATTACCCTCATAATGCCTCAGGTATTGGCGACTTTCACCGCCACCCAAGTCTTTGGATTCTTTACGTTCGCTATGTTCTTACAGCTTCTTTTCGTTCGCTTCATGATGCCTGAAACGAAAGGTAAAACGCTCGAAGACGTTTCTGCAGCACTTGCAAAATAAAGGCATTTTTAAATATGAAAACAATGTTAGGTCTTATTATTTCTTCAGCTCTTGTTGGATGCTCCATGAATCATACCAGTCCACTTACCGAGAGTCCGGCTTACCAAGTCGAGGCTAAGCGCAACGAAGCCTTTCGTCCGCAGGTTCATTTTTCTCCTGCTGAAAAATGGATGAATGACCCGAACGGCATGTTTTATCTCGACGGAGAGTACCATCTCTTCTTCCAGCATAACCCAGATGCTTCCGTATGGGGGCCAATGCACTGGGGACATGCGGTAAGTAAAGACTTGGTTCATTGGGAAGAGCAGCCGATTGCACTATACCCAGATGAACTAGGTACCATTTTTTCGGGTAGCGCAGTCGTCGACTGGAATAACTCCAGTGGTTTTGGAACAAAAGAAAATCCACCCATCGTCGCCTTGTATACATACCACAATGCCGAGATGGAAAAGCAGGGCGTTATCAACTTTCAAACCCAGGCGCTTGCTTACAGTCTGGATAAGGGAAAGACGTGGAAAAAGTATTCAGGAAACCCGGTTATTGAAAACCCGGGAATAAAAGATTTTCGCGATCCAAAAGTGATGTGGCATGAACCCTCTAAAAAGTGGGTGATGGTCTTGGCACAAAAAGATCATATAGGCTTCTACAGCTCGGACAATCTAATTGACTGGTCTTTAGAAAGCACATTTGGTGAAGAGGTAGGGAGTCACGGCGGCGTTTGGGAATGTCCGGAGCTACTTTTGATGCCAGTTGAAGGGACTAATCAGTCTCGATATGTATTATTAGTCAGTATCTCACCGGGTGGACCTAATGGCGGTTCGGCAACTCAATACTTTGTTGGCGACTTCGATGGTAGCAACTTTGTGCTAGATAGTGAGTGGCAGAACGAACTTGCTCCAATTCCTGCACAGTTTCCTACAGGCACAGTTTTTGACGACTTTGAAAGCGGTGCCGGTAAGTGGAGTTCAAAAGGTGATGCTTTTGCTACTGCGCCAACGGCTGGTGGTCATCCCTCTCAACCCTCCCCAACGGGGTTCTCAGGCACGTCTCTTGTAAACAGTTTCGCAGAGGAAGATCGTGCCACAGGTACACTGACTTCGGAAGCGTTTACTATCGTAGAGCGGTTCATTAACTTTAAAATAGGTGGGGGCAATCATCCAGATAAGGTGGGCATTCAACTTGTTGTAGAGGGAAATGTCGTAAAATCAGAAACAGGTTTGAACCGCGAAACGCTTCACTATGCAAGCTGGGATGTCAGTCAGTGGCAGGGCAAGTCGGCTTTTTTGAGAATTATCGATAAAGAGACAGAAGGCTGGGGGCATACTTATATCGATGATATTGTTTTCGCAAAGGCACCGGCATTAAATCGAATTGAGCCGGCCATTTGGCTGGATCACGGTACTGACAATTATGCAGGTGTGACTTTCTTTAATTCGCCGGAAAGTGAAGAGAACCGACACATCTTCATGGGGTGGATGAGCAATTGGTTGTACGCCAATGATGTACCCACTGAAAAGTGGCGCAGTGCAATGACGTTGCCCCGTTCATTACAGCTAGTTGAGACCGATGAAGGGTTACGGGTTCGAAGTCAGTTAGTTGAAGAGGTAGATAGTCTAGTGGAAGCTTCAATCGACGCATCAACGCTGGCTTCAGGAGAAACAATTAGCCTTTCAGCGGTAGATAAAGCCAACAGAGAATCAGCGCTTCGCTACGCTTTTGAGGTCCAAGGGAAAGCGACTTCACCGGTTTCAATTCGCTTAGAAAACGAAAATGGTGAATACGTTGATATTGAAATCGACCAGCAACAATCTACGGTTTTGTTGGACCGCAGTAACTCTGGAGAGACGGCGTTCAACAAGCAGTTTAGTGATATACAAAAAGGGGCGCTCACTACAACTGGTGATGCATTTAACGTAACCATTGTGATTGACCGTTCGTCATTGGAGTTGTTTATTGATGATGGAACTACTGTAATGACATCGCTGATATTTCCCGAGACGGTGTATAACACGATGCAGGTAGGACCTAATAGTCAATCACTACATCAGATATCCATTGAGCGCTTAAGCTCGGTGTGGTCTTCTAGGTAATAAAATAATAAGAGCCTGAACACTTTATGAAATGGCAGCCACATTCAGCATACTGGTCATCGGCATCAACGTTTTTCACGTTTTTCCTGACTTGGTCGTTTTGCTACTCCCTATTTCCTTTATGGTTAAACCAAACCCTTGGGCTATCTGGAAAGGAAACGGGTGTAGTATTTGCCATCAATGCTATGGCTGCCTTACTCATTATGCCTGCATATGGTGTCCTGCAGGACCGCTTAGGTACAGGTAAACAACTGTTGTTTGCGTTGGGCATTTTCATGGCCAGTGTTGGGCCATTTTTTATTTATGTTTACCAACCACTGCTGGAGTCTGCTTTCCTCATTGGCGCTATTGTTGGAGCCGTGTACAGCGCGTTAACATTCGGTGCAGCAGTTGGAACGCTAGAAGCTTTCATTGAACGGGTAGGCCGGCAACACAGTATAGAATTTGGTAAAGCTAGGTTATGGGGATCACTTGGGTGGGCCGTAGCTACTTTTATAGCGGGTGGGCTTTTTAATATCGATCCAAGGCTAAATTTTGCTTTTGCAACAGGCACCGGAATAGTGTTTATTCTTTGTTTGTTTTGGTTGCCTAAATCGACGAGTCAGGCGTCATCGAAAACAAACAAAGTGGGGCTGAGTGACGTATGGGCGCTCTTCAAACTTAGCCGATTCTGGCGACTCAGCGTTTATGTTATGGGGGTGTCCTGCCTCTATCAGATTTACGATCAACAATTTCCTATATATTTTGCATCATTGTTTTCATCGCAAGAAGAAGGAAACCGGTTTTATGGCTATCTAAACTCGCTGCAAGTATTTGTCGAAGCAGGGATGATGTTTGTTGCGCCTTATATTGTTAATCGAATTGGACCAAAATACGGGCTACTTTTAAGTGGGGCCATCATGGCTATTCGCATGTTAGCGTCAGGTCTGGTTGTAGACCCCGTGTCCATTTCTTTCGTGAAGCTGTTACATGCGTTAGAACTTCCTATCCTACTGGTTGCCATTTTCAAGTACATAGTGGCCCACTTTGACGCAAGATTATCAACAACAATTTACGTAATTGGGTTTCACCTTTTTACCCAGGTAGTGACAACACTGCTGTCATCCATTGTTGGCGAGCTCTATGATGAGCTTGGATTTACAGATTCCTATTTATTATTGGGCAGTGTAGTGACCGTGAATCTTATTCTATCGTTCTGGTTGTTAGAGAGTACAGGCCCTACAACGAATCAAAAGCCAGCTAAAATGACTGGCGGTTAACAAGGGTAAACCGAGCCGCTTCTTTTGCTTTATCTGTTCGCTCCTCAAGCAAGTAATTAAATGCCCATTGGCCCATTTCGTAGTGAGGGAGAGCCATAGTCGTCAAGCCCGGTTGTACAAGAGACGGTATAATGTCCCAGTCATCGAAGCTCCCAATGCCGATATCCTTTCCTACCCGAAGTCCCAAAGCTTGAGCGATAAAATAGACTTCCACTGCCATAGGATCTTGACCGCATAAAATGGCATCAGGTTTGAAAGTTTTTATCAATTCCGCGGCGCGCTCTCGGGTAACTGAACGCTCTTCATTCTCTTCACCGATAATCACAGACTCTATGACTAGGTTGTCTGAGCTTATTTTAGCGTCATCAAACGCTTGCTCTACCCCTTCTTTTCGAAGTTTCGCAGCGATAATATTTTCATTAAGGTTCAAAAAAGCAATGCGCTTGTAGCCTTTGCGCAGCATGTTAGCGGTAATTTCTCTTCCAGCTTCTTTTTCATCGGGAACAATTGAAGGGTATTGACCACGACTATCGAAGCAATTAGCTAGAACGGTTGGAATCTCGGAAAACTGAGAGGGGAGGGTCACCTCGCGGTGATACATGGCCGCGTAAATAATGCCTTCTGCACGGTGCTCAAAAAGATGATTTAACGCCCCTTCAACACTGTACTTATTGACGTTTACATTTAAAACCATCAACTCCTTATTGTTATTCCATGCCAAGTCTTGAGCACCCCTAATAAGGTCGAAGGTGTAAGGCACCCGTAGTAGCTCATCAGCAATAAAACCAATGACGCCAGACTTTTTTCTACGTGTCAATTGCGCTGCACGGTTCGGGCGATATCCAAGTTCATCAATTGCTTTAAGCACCTTTTCCCTATTTTTAGGCTTAACGGTAGGGTCATTATTTACAACCCTGGAAACTGTTTTAAATGCGACGCCTGCGTGCGCAGCTACGTCCTTTATCGTCACCATGCCAGATGATTCCTGAATTCAGTGCTTAATATTAATGCTCTAACGCTACACACTTTTGGCGTATTTTTCCATAAGGTGTTCACCAGACGACAGTTTTTCAACTGATAACGCGAATGTAAAAAAGTTGTTGAATTAATGTTCATATACTATTAGCATAAAAAGACAACGTTGTTTATTTGGGCTCGATACCCGCAGAGTTGAACGTCAAAAAACGTGTACGGTTTTGACATAACTCATCAAAGTTAACAGGACATAGCGCAGTTAGACGCTATGGAGGAAACCATGAAAACATCAAAACCCTATCTTAGGGGATGGAAATCATCAGGACTAATATTGTTAGTGGGAGCTTCGCTTGCAGCATGCTCTGATGACGGCACAGAAAATACGGTTGATGCTGAGCTAATTGTCTTACAGGAAGGGCAGAGCCCCTCGGATGTGATTGGTGAAGGGGATACTCCCGAAGAGCAAGAGCCAAATGAAGATCTTGTACTCACCGACAGCCCAGAGAGTGCAGGCCAGCCACTTTTTAGAAACCCAGAAAATAGCGAACAAATTCTATCAGGCTTTGAGTTCTGCTGTGGACAGTATAATACCTACGCTGAAAATGGTTATGGGGCGATAACCGGTGACTTTGATAAACTAGACGGCGGCTTTTGGGGGGCTGATGTAGCTGGCGTTGTCGGTGAGCGTGTTTTCTCAAGCTTTAGCGATGGCTTCACTAGTGACGACGAAGCGCTTGGCTGGATTGGCTTTAGTGCAATAGGCACAATGGAGAGCCCATCTTTCGAAATAACCCACCAATTTATAAACTTTCTTGTCGGTGGGGGCAGTAATGGCGTATCTGAGGCCAACACTACTGCGCTCGCATTGGTTATTGATGATGAAATTGTGCGTCAGGCAAGTGGCGACGATACTGAAATGAGCATGCGCTGGGTAAGTTGGGACGTTGGCGATTACATTGGCACAAATGCGAAAATCCGTTTTATTGACCACCACCCCGATGATAATTCTGACGACGCTTTACCTTATTTATTGGCAGACGAATTAAGAGTGTCAGATGAGGCCGCTGCCGTACCAGAAATAGAAAGCAAAATGTTGGCGTCGGCGAATATTTCTGTAGAGCCGGAAGTTGAAGGTGTTCCTGCATTTAGTCGCGTTTCAGATCCTGATCAAAATATTGCTGGGTTTGAATTTTGTTGTGGGCAGTTTAATACATACGCCAATCATGACTTCAGAGCGACAGGAGACATGGCCAAGTTGGATGGTGGCTGGTGGGCAGCAGATATTGTTAACCACCAAGGCGAGCGAATTTTTACCAGTCGTGGAGATGGTTTCTCAGCTGACGGAACCGGGCTAGGATGGATTGGTGATGAGGCTACCGGCACGTTGAGTTCACCACCGTTTGATATTACCCATAAATTTTTAAACTTTCTGATTGGCGGTGGCACCAACGACTTTACTCATGAAAATGCCACAGCAGTGGTGCTGCGTGTAAACGGTAAGGTAGTTCGTCAGGCAGTGGGTAACGGGCAAGAATCCCAGGTTGATTGGCATACTTGGGATGTTAGCGCACTGCAAGGTGAAACCGCAGTACTGGAAATCGTCGACCAGCACCCCGGTGATGATGACGGAAGCCTACCTTTTATCATGCTAGATGAAGTCAGACTGGCTGATTTTGCGGCTATTGAGCCCAGCCAAAGTGATTTTGTTAGCATGCCTGACGGTCATGATGTCTCTCTGCCTTTGGTCATGGCCGATCCAAATCCGTATTTCAGAGATGGTACTTTCTATATTTACTACTTAATCGACACGGCATTTCACGATTGGTATCTCACGAAAACGAATGATCTTCAAAGCGGAAGCTTTCCACAACGCGTACTTCAAGCTACCGGCGACGCTAACACGCAAGATCAGTGGACAGGTTCAGGAAGCGTTATTGAGGACGTAGACGGCCAAACTCATATCTTCTTTAACGGCCATAATGCAGAATTTAACCCTGTAGAGGCGGTAATGCATGCCGTAGCCACCGATAATACTCTGACAGACTTTGCTAAAGTACCCGAAGATACGTTCACCGGAAGTAACGGGTATAGTGATTTTGATTTCAGAGATCCGGAAGTATTCTGGAACGAGGATACGGGCAATTACTGGATGCTTATTACTACCCGCTATAACGAGCAAGCTGCAATTGGTCTGTATACCTCTGACAACCTTGCTACATGGACCCCACAGGAACCTTTATTCACCTTAGACACACCGCTTAATTTAGAGGTACCAGACTGGGTCGATTTTGCAGACAACAAGTTTATCCTGTTTTCAGACCAAAATGACGGTGAAAGAGACGTTAAACACCTTGTGCAGACAAGTTCTGGGTGGCAGCTTGGGGATTACACATCGCTTGATGGTGAGTTTTTTTACGCAGGTCGAACTGCTTCCTCCGAAGATACCACGCTTATGTTCGGGTGGATACCGCACAAGGTCACTCGAACAAATGCGGGGGTAGGCACATTTGGCGGAGATTTGGCCATCCATCAACTAGTGCAAACCGCATCAGGCGAGTTGGCCGTGAAAATGCCGGATGCTTACAAAACCGAGTTCTCCGAGGCAATTAGTACTGATGTCCAGGAGCATGAGGGAGCCATTTCTGAAGATTCATCTATTTCATTAATGTCATCTTCTGCATTTACACTAGAGGCACTAGGCGACAAGAACCGTCTATCGATGAGTGTAAGCAGCGAAAATGCAAATGGTAGGTTCGGCCTCTACTTTCCAACTGATGAAGAAGCTGAGCAGGTTGCTAGAATCGAGTTTGACACCAACAGCAATCAGGCGTCGTTTTACTTTGGTGAGGTGCCTCCGACAGGAGGAGCGAGTGTAACGCCAACACCTGCATTAGAAGGCGAGCCGCTTTTTGCGAGGACAGAAGAGCCAGAGCAAAATATCGCTGGTTTTGAGTTCTGCTGTGGTCAATACAACACATTAGCGGGTCATGAGTTCACAAACATCACGGGTGATTTCGTAGCGCTCGACGGTGGTTGGTGGGGCGGCGACATCGCTAATAACGTGGGTGAAAGGGTGTTTTCAAGTTTTGGTGACGGCTTTGACGAAAACGGAAATGCGCTTGGCTGGATTGGCTATGGTGCAACGGGTAGTGTGGACACCCCAACATTTGAAATTACTAAGCCTTACATCAACTTTCTAATTGGCGGCGGCTCTAATCCATTTGATAATGCGAATGCGACAGCCGTTGTTCTTATCGTAAACGGTGAAGTTGTTCGCAGCCAGTCAGGCAGAGATGCAGAAAAGACCGCAGATGATAAGTTCTTGTTAGAGTGGGCTACTTGGGATGTCAGCGAGTTTATAGGGCAGACCGCCGTGATACGGTTAATAGACCTGCATTCAGATGACGCTTCAGATACTGCACTGCCATACTTAATCGCTGATGAGTTCAGAGCTGCTGACTTACCTGCGGTGAGTGATGATGAAGAAGTGAGTGCTGGCAACCTGGATGCTCACGTATCAGTGCCGATGGACCTTGCTGAGGGTGTAAAGCTTGATGTGTGGTTAGACCCGAAAACAGGCCTGGGTAGCGCATATATCAATGACTTTAGAGCGCTAAGCTTCCGTTTATACGATCTCGAGCACCGTTCAGTGGGCGTTTACACACGAGAACAAGCGATATCAGTCAATGAATTACAAAGGTTTATAAAAAATTAGTTAGATAAAACCAGACCACGTTAACGTGGTCTGGTTTTTTTAGTCTCGACAAACCTTAAACACTCGATAAAAGAGCCACTAAACGACCTGTAATATCCAACCCCGTATCCTGCTCTACTTTTAAAAAGTACGGGCTAGGGTTGGCCTCTAAAAAGAAGTATTTACCCTTTGCACTTTTTCGCCAGTCGATAGCACACCAGTGCATGCCCAGCGCCTGGCATATGGCTATGGCAAGCTGCTGTACTTCATTAGGTACAATGGTTATAGACACACTTGCCTTATCATCGTTTCTATAATCGAGTTCGTCAGAATCAATTTGAACACTCAACACGTCTTGCCCCAGCACGTAGCTTCGTACGTTTACCCCGCCAATGTACTTTTGGAAAGTAACGGGGCGCTCACTTAACAAAGTATTAAGCAGAGGGCGCATATTGGGCTGTTTGTTTACGAATTGGGCTGTTCGTCCTCCGCGCACAGGTTTATAGATAACCTCCCGCATATTGTTGCAAAATTGAGAGGCGACCTCAGGCGCATTGCCAACAAACGTGTAAGGAATATGAGCCCCTAGCTTGCCCGCAATACGGGATTGATAGGGCTTGCATTGATGACTTCGAACGGCATCAATAGCATTGACCCACTTTATATCCGTATAGCTAAACCAGCATAATAAGGTGCTGGCTCTTTCTTGCTCAATCCAACCAAACTCCCTTTCAAAGGTAGTGCTCTTGCTGCTTGTATCAGCCCTTTCTGTATCTGTGCTTTGTGCAGCAGTACCTTTTGTGTCGGGCGTGGCGTGCGTACGTTTAAGTGTGCCAGGTAGGTACTCATGCCAATACGCCGCCTGAGTATTTGAAAAAGTGACCCTTGGTTGATCGCATAACGAGGGGGAATTGAAGTGAATCAACCCATCGTCAAAATCAGGGTCATAGCTTATTGTCCATTCAGTGCCAAATTGCGCCGTATTAGCGTAATAGAAGGGAGTAGCAGATTGGCTAAGTGCCATGGCTATATGCTTAATTTGTGGGTCTTGTTCACTGCCTAATAATGCAACGTGCATTCGGCCTCCTTGCCAGCGTTAAAAGAGTGAAAGGTTAGAACGGAACAAAGCAACGCATGCGTAGCACGTCAAATCGCTCGCACACGCTGCCCGTGTTTACGGATAGTTGGCCTGAACTACGATAAAATATCGGGTAGTTTGCCGCCGCCTTCACCAATCGCTAAGGTGATATAGACGGGCGCTTTTGGCCCCCTATTTTCTACTGGTCCCCCACCTTCTACAGGGTCAATATCACTCAAGCGAGCCCGTAGCCCTCCTGATACGTCGAACAGCTGCTCCTCAACGAGTGTGACGGGCTGTGCGCTGGCACACGATTTTACAGTGAGTTGATGTTGCTGGTTTTTCATAATTTACGCTCCTTGTATTGGCGTTTTGTGTAAAAAGGCACGTTCGCTTAAAGCGAGACCGCCTCGTGGTAAAGGGTTCTAAAGCAACCCGCAATAAGTGCCGAACGGCTTGAAATATTGAGTTTTTTGTAAATATTAGCGCAGTGAAATTTCACCGTTCTTTCGCTGATAAAGAGCTCTGAGGCGATAACTTTATTAGAGCGGCCTTCCATAATTTTGTGAGCTACTTGCAGCTCGCGTTTAGACAAGCAGTTAATAGGAACTACACTGTCACGAGCGGTAATGCCATTGGCATCAATTTGCATACGCTCATCTTCTGTCATTAATACTGCGGGTTCTCTTATTTCATGGGTTTTCATCGTGTTTCTCCGTGGTTACCTGATATTGCGCTTCCTGATACTTCGGTAGGAGAGCAGGGGTGTAGTGTCCCGTTTGCCAAGCGGTAAACTTTATCTGCCATAGCAATTGACTGTGGGCGATGGGCCACAATAATTCGGGTCATATTGAGTGATGTTAGATGCTGATTAATGCGAGCCTCGTTGGCCATATCCAGGTGGCTGCTCGCTTCATCTAGAAACAGAATATCGGGCTCTTGATAAAGGGCTCGGGCGAGAAGCAGTCGCTGCTTTTGGCCACCGCTTAAACTGCTTCCCATATCGCCTACCAAGGTGTGGTATTGCATAGGCATATGCATGATATCTTCATGAATACAGGCTATATGTGCGACGTGAACCATTTTTTGTAGGTCTGGCGCTTGCTCAAAACAGCAAATGTTCTGCGCTATGGTACCGCTTAAGCACGCATCGTCTTGCAAGACCGATGCGACAACAGGCTGCTTAACGCTGGGGCGTTCAACTTTGCCTTCTGATACCGGGTAAAGCCCCATTAGGCATTTAAGCAGGGTACTTTTGCCGCTTCCGCTCTCACCAACAATTGCTACAATATCACCTGATTTGACGGTGAGTGCGAGGTCCTTAAAGATCCACTCGCTAGATTCACTGTATCGGTATCCCAGCGATTTAGTTTCAAGGGCGATGGCCGTATTATTAGGTAGAGATTGATTCGCGTAATAGGGTAGGTCAGCATTTTGGTAACGATGAGGTTTTACTTGTACCGGCGTGAGTACAATATCGCTAAGACGAGAAAAGTGAACGCCCAGCATATTGAGCTCTACCAACTTATTAACCACACCATCTAGTGCGCTAACAAAACGTGATTTATAGGCGATAAAAGCCAGCAGCATACCAATGGAAAGGGTGCTTTCCATGACTAAGCTAGCCCCGATATACACTACAATGAGGTTTTCTGCGCCAAACAGGAACTGATTAGTCAGCGCGCTGCCAATATTGATTTTACCCAGTGTTATGTCTTTGTTTAAGGTGGCCACGAGTTTGTTTTGCCATTGTCCGTGACGCTGTGTCTCTTGCCCGTAAACCCGAATTGGTAAAATAGCCCGCACGCTTTCCATGAAGTGACTTTGTTCGGACGCTGCAAGGGCAATGCGCTCTGTGGTAAGGCGTTTAATAAAGGGGAGTAGCCCTAAGCGAATGGCTAAATATGTGGCCATGATTGCCACTACGACGAGGGAGAGCTTCACCGAATAAACCATCATTACCGCTAAGGTGACGACGGCCATTAACCCATCTAATAAAGCCGTTACCACGCCGGTGGTTAAAAACTCTCTAATGCTTGCCAGTGAGCCAAATCGAGATACCACGTCGCCAATGTGGCGCTTGTCGAAGTAGTCGAGAGGAAGTGACAGCAAATGTTTGAATACTGACGCCGACATTTGAAGTTGAAGCCGCGATGACACCGACAAAATAACCAGCTTTCTTACCCCGCTAGTAAAGGTTTCTAGTATCAGTAATAGGGCAAAACCAATAGCGAGCGCTTTGAGTAGGGCGTTGTTATTGTAGATAAGTACATCGTCTACCACGGTTTGCATGTAATAAGGCGCAGCGAGGGCGAATAACTGCAGCACCAGGGATAAGGCGAATAGAGTAAGAAGGTTGCGTTTAAACCCCGTGGTACGTTTGAAAAACTGGGTAAGGCCAAGCCGCGGGCCAGCTTTGATTGGGCTAAAGCTGTCGCTAGGTGATACCTCAAGCGCAATGCCGGTAATGCATTTAGACGCTTCTTTGTAGGACAGCCTTCTTTCGCCAAGTGCCGGGTCATGTATTGTGATACGGTCACCTTTCACTTTCGTCAGCACAACAAAGTGGTTCATATTCCAATGTAAGATGGCAGGGCAGGTAAGTTGCGTGATATGGGAAAGCTCTATCTTTATTGCTCGGGTTTGAAAGCCCATATCACTCGCAATTTTCATTACATCTTTTAATGTGGTGCCACGCAACGACACTGACATAGATTGGCGTAGGGCGTTGAGATCCCGTTTATCTCTATAGTACTGGGCAATCATAGCCATACAGGCAAGTCCGCACTCAGCCGCCTCACTTTGTAAGATGACAGGCACGCGTTTTTTAGTGGTCAGGGTGTGGCTAACGTGGGGCATTGTCATACTCATCATCATTAAAGCTTCCCTGAGATGCTGTAAAGCGGTTCCATTAACCATTCCATTAGCGTACGTTGACTTAGGTGCACATCAGCTGAGAAGGTCATGCCGGCCTTTAGTGAAATATGATTGCCATACGCTAATATTTCTTTCGTACTTATGGCTGCCGTAACGAGATAGGCGGGTTCATTGATAGCAATAGGCGCGTCGATAAGTTCGCCCGGCAGTACAAGTGACGGGGAAACATTGAGGATTTCGCCCTTCTGCACACCAAACTTCTGGTAGGGAAATGCGTCGTAGCGAATGTGTAAAGCTTGCCCTTCACGCAAAAAGCCTGCAGCGCGAACGGGAACCGCGATGCGCGCTTGAATATCAGCATCTTTGGGAAGGAGAGTAAGCAACGGGCGCGAACTATCGACGGTATATCCCGCTTTAACGTGAAGGCCAGATATATAGCCACTGTGCGGGGCGTAAATGGTTTCCTCATAATTGCTTTTATGACTTACAATCTGTTGCTTAAGGTCGCTATACGTATTTTCAAAACTCGCCAATTCGTTGGCTTGTTGCTGAGGCAGAGTTGCGAGTTCATGGGTGAGGGAGGCTATGTTTGCCTGTTCTGTACTGCTATCTCTCTCGGCCAGTTTGAGCTGTTGCTGCGCGGTTATTCGTTGAATTGTGTGATTCTCAAACTCGGCGTGGCTTATATGCCCTTGGTTCAATAAAAGTTGAGCGTTTTCCCAATGGTCGGTCGCCATAACCCACTGTATTTTGGCTAAATCAACAATGTCATTCAGGTCGTCCAAAGCGCGTTTAGCTTGAGATAAGCGTTGTTCTAAGCCGGTGAGCTGAGCTTGATGTAGTGTGCGAAGGCGTGAAATGCTCTGGTGTGTTCGCGCTTGCTTTGCTTCCAGTTCTTTAAGCAGTTGGCTACTCACGCGATTGCCCAACGCGTCGCTACTACTGTAGTTAATTTTTACTAATGGCGCGCCTTCTTCTACATGTTGCCCTTCGTGAATTAAAACGTCGACGACATTACCGCGCCTTGCATCTGCGTACAGTTTAAATACTCCGTGGCTCGGTTCTAGCCACCCGTCTACCGATGCCTTGCGCGCGTAACTGCCTAAGTTTAAATAAACAAGGGCAGCTGCTATCCAAACAACCAATACAAAAGCAATAGCCGAGTAAACCGGTTTGGGCGTCATTAAAAAGCTCCCATCTACCTCATTAGATTGCTCATCAATTGCATCTTTTCTAAACAGTCCTGTTCTCATTTTCTGTCCTTGTACTGGGCCAATTGTTCGGTGCGTGTGGTTGCACTATGAGCCGCCTAAACACGACATCAATGCCAAAAACGCATCACGCATAGGGCACATAAGAGGTATCTGGCTGCCGCTTCCGTGTAGGCTTTTTATCCTTGGCATCTCAATCCGTGACGCCTCCTTTATACTACTGCCAGATTCCTCGTGGTCATCATTACTGCGGTGACGGTATTCACTATAGGAGTGTTTAGAAGTGGGCGAATTATGGCTAAGGTCCGAATCTCTGGAGCACTTTAACTCTCAGGGGTTGGCGCATTTTTAAAAGCGCTTGGCTCAAAATTGAAAGTTGATATGACGCAAATGTTTGGCGAAGAAATAGAAAGAAGTCATAGAACTGTATAAAGAATGTGCTATAAAAAGCAGAGGGATAGGGAGATAACACAGCAAAAAGACAGAAGGTAGCCTCATGTTTGTACCCAGTATACTTTTAAAGCAACTTTATACACGCGCAAGTCTAACCAAAACAGATAAAGGCTTATCTTTCTCTCTTAAAAATAGATTGAAGGATGCGACGATTAAAGAAGTAAAATGGATATCACTTGATGGGGAAAAAATTCCAGAGCATAAAATTTCACTCCAGTCAACTGCCGACTTCTGTATTTCTGTCAAAGCGCTAAATCAATCAGACGGCGAGCCCTTTGGCTTGCGTCAAACTATTACCGTGCACTTAGATATTGATGAAGCGCCGTGCCCAGAAAAGCGAAAACTGGGTATTTGCTTTTCTGCTTCGCCTTTTGGAAAGCTTAAATTTGAAGTGGAAGACAATATTACTGCGCCAGGACAACGCAGCGCTTTTATTCCTCGTGACGACATGGATGACTACGGCGAAAGTATTATAAAAACACGCCAAGAATATTTCGAAAGTGCCACCGGAAAGAAAATTGATCACGTAGGTAAGTACTCAATCGACCCGCAAGCACTTAAGGGGAATATTGAGCATTTTATTGGCGTGGCGCAGGTTCCTATCGGTATTGCAGGGCCGTTGAAGATAAACGGAGAGCACGCACAAGGGGAGTTTGTTGTGCCGTTAGCGACTACCGAAGGTACGCTGGTAGCATCGTATAACCGCGGCATGAAGCTGCTTAACATGAGCGGTGGCGTAACGGCAACGGTCGTCGACGATGCTATGCAGCGAGCCCCTGTATTTATTTTTGAAAATGCACGAGGTGCTAGAGATTTCGTTAAATGGATTAAAGCAAACTTTGAAAAGATTAAGGAAGAAGCAGAAGCGACCTCAAGTATTGCTAAGCTGACGTATATCGACCATTTCCTATCGAACAAATTTGCGTTTTTGCGTTTTAACTTTAAGACCGGTGACGCAGCGGGTCAAAACATGGTTGGCCGTGCTACCTTCGCAGCATGCGGGTGGATACTCGATCATTATGAGGGGATAGAGAATTTCTACCTTGAGTCTAACTTTGCCACCGATAAAAAAGCCTCACAAATAAACATAATGCGTACTCGTGGTAAGCGAGTTACCGCCGAGGCAACCATTAAGCGTGAGCACTTACTCGAAGTTATGCGGGTCGACCCTAAACAAATCGATTACCACGGGCGTGTTGCCGGCGTGGGTTCGTTCTTGTCCGGTGTGAATAACACGGGCCTACATTCGCCTAACGGCATCACTGCCATGTTTATCGCTACCGGTCAGGATGTGGCGAACGTATCTGAGTCGTCTGCGGCTATGATGTATTCTGAGCTTACTGACGACGGCGACTTATACGTGTCTATTACCATTCCATCACTTATTGTAGCGACTTATGGCGGCGGTACAGGCATAGGTACGCAGCGTGAGTGTTTAGAGCTATTAGACTGTTACGGGCGCGATCGGGTGTATAAGTTTGCTGAAATTGTGGCGTCGGTTGTGCTTGCCGGTGAAATTTCGCTGGCCTCGGCCATTAGCTCATCTGACTGGGTGTCATCTCACGAGCAGTATGGCCGAAATAGGTAAGGTGCATCAATTACGGATTATACACAGCGAAAGCTAATTTAATTAATCTTGAGGGCGCTTGTAGGCGCCCTTAATACCTAAAAATACTGGCCAATAAAGGCACCGCGATTGCGCTTGGCCACCGCCTGCATAAACGCGCTAAAGCGCTGGGCGTTGCCGTTACTGCGGCTAAAGCCCACGCCGTGAATACGAATAACAGGCTGGCCATTGGCTCCTTGGTTGGCTTGGGTAATTTGACCCACAATTTGGTCTAGGTTTGATCTTTGGTAGTCATCGCCAAACACGTATAGGCTCACGCGGCCTTTGGTGTTCTTATAAAGCTTTATGGCTTTTAAGATCCCCGCCTCCGGCTGGCTTGCGCCCCCTTTAAAGCTTTTCATTTGGCTCATCGCCGTATCTCGCATGGTTTTCCTGTCGTCAAGCCATTGGCCCGCTTTACTGGCAAACATGAAGCTTCCGTCGGCAGACATTATCTGAAAACCTTTCATTTTAGGGTGATTTTTTAAAATGTCGTTCACAATGGTTATCACGCGATTCCATCCACTGCCAGAAGACATAGACCCAGAGTTGTCGATAGCGAAAATGACGTATTCAGCGTCGGTAGGTATACCGCCTACGTCATCATCAGGGGTATCAGTGGGATTAGGCGTATTTAGCATAGCCGTTGCCTGACGTATTTCATTACGCAGGGACGACGCTTTGTCTTTTAACTGATTAATGGTTTGCTGTGCCCGGGGTATCGACGAGTCTAGATTATCTTTTTGCTCTGTGACTGACGCTGTTTTGCTTTGCGCCGCCTTAAGCTCTTGAAGCTTATCCGATAGCGCTCCTTTAAGGGTTTCTACGTCAGCTTGTGCTTGCAGCACCTGATCGATAAGCACGCTTACATTACTGGGGCCTCGTTCGGTATCTTCGGTGCCATTTTTGGCCAGTAGCACCAGCATAACTACCGCACCGAAGGCACAGGAAATAATGTCGAGAAAGGCGATGTTGAATACCTCAACGGGGGCGCGCTGAATCTTCTTCACAGTATTTTACTCATTAAGGCCACTTTGGTGCCGGTGATAGGAAGGTGCCGCTGGTTGCGCGGGTCCATTCCCAGTACATGGGTGAGGCAAACGGGTCGCCCTCGATAGGCAATAGAATAACGTTGTAGTGCACCCCTTTTTTGGCTCGCTTTATGGTTTCTACAAATAGTTTTCTTCTACAATCCGACGAAATGGACTTTTTACTGCTAATGAAGTTTTTACAGTTGATGGGAAGGCCATCTCCGAGCGTCGGCAACCCGTCGGTCACAATGTAAACATCTGTTATGCTGGGGTTGGCTTTAAACAGGGTAGTTAGGCCTTCCTGAAGATTGGTGCCTCCATTAGGCACAATGCCGCCCAAGTCTTTCACAATGGCGTTCATCGAACCGCTTACTTTGGCGCTGTTTACGTTGCGAAGGCCTAAGGTGGTTGCGGTGTCAGAAAAGGCAACCATTGTCACACGAGACTCCAGTGGTACGCGCGCTAGCATCCATTGTGCTACCCGCTTGGTTCTTATCCATTTGGGTGTCGATACTTTTTGCCCATCGCTTAGCGCCAGTTTGCCCAAAATATCGAGCAAGTTGTCGCCCATCATCGATGCGCTTTTATCGATGAGAAAGCCTATTTCGGGACCTTCTATTTTCATCCCGGTAATGTAGTTTTGCTCGCCGGTTCCCTGCATTTGGATGTTAGCTGATTTCTCGACTTCTTTAGACAAGGCGGCAAGCTGGTTTTCAAGGTCGGCCACCACTGCCATTTCTGTTGACATGTCTTGCAGTAGCTTAGACTGGTCTTGCGTGGTGTCGGCCTGGGCTTGTTCAGCGTCATCCTGCTTGGCCGACTCCAAGGCTATCTTATCGTTTATTTCATCAATCGATTTTTTGAGCTTTTGTTGTTCTTGCTCTGCCGCGGCGAGCTCTTGCTCTAGCTTCTCTTTTTCTTCGGTCGGGTCTGGGGTAAACGCTTTAAAGTCGACCAGAATAAAAATAAGAATAACCGCGCCAAGGCCACAGGCCATCACGTCTAAGAAGGCAAGGTTAAATCCGTCTTCGGCTTTACGCACTTTAGGCATAGTTACTTCGCCTAATTAATGGTGCAGATGAGACAATAAATGATGCTCACACGACTCTTGTGTGCGAATAACCATGGTGTCTTGACGGCCATTGAGTAAATGCATTAACAACATCAAAATAAGTGAGATGAAAAGCGCAACGAGCGTTGAGTTAAACGCCACGCCCAAAGACGCTGTCATTCCGGCTATATCACCGTCCAGTGCGGCATCGGCCTGCGCTAGGGCTGCGCCAATCCCGCGAACCGTGCCCACGAATCCAATCGAGGGAATAGCCCAGATAATATAGCGAATAACGTTATTGCCGCTTTCAAGCTGCGCCGCTATGTTTTCTACTGATGCGTGAATAGCATCGGCCGCGTGCTGCACGTTTTGGGTGTTTTTTATACCGTCTTATGCAGTTTATCCATGTGCTGTACGCCGGTGTATCGCTATAAGACGAAGACGATAGTTCGTTCAGCGCTTTATCGACATCTAGCGGCGTGTCTTTGTCGTGTTCTGGTAGCAAATCTCTTGAATAAATTTCTTCTTCATCAAGTAGCTTCCATAACTTGTACACCATTAAAAAGATACAAAACAACATAAGTGAGATACACACTTGTTGTTCGATATCTTTAAGAATGACCCAAATAGAAGACAGAGAGGCTGTACCCACCGTCGCCATCACTTTTTCCGCCGCCGGGCGAATTAAGCCTGCAAATAAAAAGTGCACGACCGCAAAAATAAGTAGAAACACCCCGCCGCTAACTAGAAAGCTGGGGTTCATCGACAACGTATTATTCTTATTCATTCTTAGTCCTTGCTGCCTAAATATTTGTTGGGAAGTCTTGGGGTGAATCTAACGAAACAAAGTACGCACTGGCTGTGCCCGCTATAGCTAATAGCACGGCGGCAATGATTAGTTTCTTTTTCATATTAATTCTCATATCTCGCTATTCGAAAACCAATGTCATCAGCTGGCGCGCTCTCGCCGCTGCGCACGCTGGCTCTTATATTCTTCAACCTACCGGTTTTAAAAGACGCACCTTTAACAACGTGTTTGCCTTGCCCGCCTGGGCCCATGTAGTCTGCGTAGGTGCCTGATTGATGTTGTAGCGTTACCGAGTAAATGTCGTGAACCCATTCGCGAACGTTTCCGTCTAAATCGTAAAACCCACCTCGGTCTGCCTTAAACGAACCTACAGGCGCTTTATCTGCAAACCCATCGTCATAGTCTTTTAAGATGAATGTCTGCTTGCCACGTAGCGACGCGTCGGCAAAGTTACCTTGCTTGTCTCTGAGTCGGAACTGATTGCCCCACACGAAAGCTGTAGATGATGCACGACGATGCATTTTGGCAACGAACTCCCACTCTGCTTCGGTGGGAAGACGATACCCTTTTGAGGCTTTATCAACCCCCCTTACTTTTCCGTTTTGCATAATGTAAAACCCAGTGAGCCCTTCTTTTTCACTTAGCCAATTCGTGAAGGCCGCCGCTTCATCCCATGAAACATTTGTGACAGGAAGCTTAGTTCCCCCACCTTGCCCTTTAAACGCGGCAAACTGAGCTTGTGTGATTTCGTGCTTCGACACCCATACTTGACGAGAAAAAGAAACGTCTCTTTGGTGTTCGTTACGCTGACGATTTTTTTCGTTAGCTGGCGAGCCCATGGTGAACGCTTTTGGGGTCACCAATGACAGCTGAATACCTAACGTAGTAGCGAAAAGCGGCGTACCGTCTCTGCGCCTTGCTTCAAACTCTGTAAGCATGTCACCGTGTACCTTGGTTGACGATTTCGCGCTAGGTGTCACCGTTTTTTGTATCTTGCGGTATCCGTCGCGCTCAAAGGTTACTGTATGAGGCAAAGCCTGAAGGTTCAGCGTTAAAGGCGTTTGTCCTTGCTTAACTCCGTTAATTGAAACAAGGGCGTCAGTAGAGGCGGTAATAACCACGCGACCAAGCTCTTTTTCTAATTCAAATGACAGCGCTTTCGTTTCGCCTGGGGCAAGTGTTACGCGCTGACTTTGCGCAATAAAGCCAGTCTTTTCATACTTTACTGTGTGTGCCTTATTGGCGTCTAAACGGGTATTCGCCTTTACGGGCTTACCGTTAACCGTCAGTACGCCACCTTGTGGCTTCATCGATACTGCAATTTCCGCTTGTAGCGGCTGAAGGTTATAATTTCGAGTCGGTAAGGGGCGTTGATTAGTGACTTCGATAGTATCTTCTAAAGGTTCCAGGCCTGCTTTAGTCACGCTTACGCGATATTGTCCACCTTGTGTATTTATCTTCAGAGGCGTTACGCCAACTTCTTTTTTGTCGAGCGAAACGCTAGCGCCAGAAGGCGTGGAATTAATATTAATAACCCCCTCAATAGCGGTTAGCGCGATATTACGTTGAATGTCTTGTGCAATATCGGCATCAAACTGTATTTGTGCATCTTGGTAGTGAGGGTGGATAGCATTAACCGTGTAGCTTCCCTCTTCCAGTTCAGTGGATAGGCTGGGCGAAACGGCGACTTTTTCTTGGTTAATCTTCCATGTGACCTCGTCGAGCTGAGGAGACGTGGTAACGGTCAAGGTGGCAGGTAAAGGCACAAGTGTGACGTTTATCGTGCTTGACGAGGTTTCATCAACCACCACGCTGGCGGCTTTGTATTTGGGCGCCGACACGGTAACTTCCGCCGCACTGCCAAAAACATATAACTTGTCGGCCATAAAGAGCGCAGTGCCGCTTACCACGTTAAACTCAGGCGTTTTTGCCGCACGCTCTGGCGACACCACAAACGCATACCCTTTGGTGAGAAAAAGCCAACTAAAATAAAGGGCCAAGATCACGGCTAGCCCAATTAATGAAGCGATAGCCATTCCTTTGCGGCGTTTCTTCCCTTTCGCAATGGCTTCATCGATACTACTCACTAACGTGTTCCTTATACTTTTTCAGTACATGCAATATGTACCGAAAGGTTGGTTGCTGACGGTGATACTTCGATTTCTCGAATAGTAGAGCGGTAGCCGTCACGGCTTCCTTCAATCCGGTAGGTGCCAGGTTTAAGCTTGATGGTCTTGCGTTTTACTTCGCCTACCAGTCCTACGCCTAACACTTTAATATAGGTGTCGTTATCCGATGTTATCGTGACATCACGAGGCGTATTAACGTCATCCATAACCTCTTCAAGGGCGCGTATCTGAGCCAGCAGTTTGGGGCTTTTCTGTGCTAATGCGTGAGCGTCATCAACTTCTTGCTGCGCAAGGCTTCGCACTGTGTTATCGGTCAGTCGTTCAGGGCGCTGCTGAAATTCTTTTAGGCGTTTTGCCGTGCTTAAGATAGCTTCGGCATTTTGTTTTGCCTGCTGCAGTATGGGGCTGGTGGGAAAAGACGATAAACCTTTGTTCGATAATAGGGCGACCGTCTGCCATTCATCAGCACGTGCAAAAAGCGTAACCTGCTCTTCAATCTTGTTTTGCTCTTCACTCGCTACCAGCGTGTTAAGTTTTTTGCTAATGGTCTCAAGTTCACGGCTTGACCCATTGATAGATTTGGCGTCCTTTAGGTATTGTTTGGCTGCGGCATAGTTTTGCTGTGTTATAGCGTCATTGGCCTTTGCTAATAACCCATTGAAGCGGCTATTTTTTAATTGGTTATCTATGGTGGCTAGGGCTTGCTTTGCATCACTTCGATAGGGGTCTAGGGCAATTATTTTACGGTAGGCTTCCCGCTGTTTATTAACGTTGTTTTCAACCTTACCCACCCGGGCTTGTTCGTAGGCATCTTGCACTTGATTAAAGACATCAATTCGCTGCTGAAGTATCTTGGCTTGCTCAAAGTCGGGGTTAATATTAAGTGACTGTCGATTTAAGTTAAACGCCTCAGAATTATTATTGTTATTAAACGCGTTGAGGGCTTTTTCATAAGGCGCTGTGTAGGCCTGTTCGTATTCTTTATTTAGTGCTGCTGTGTTGTTATCGATATCGTTTAATAACGATGTTACTTCGCCGTAGTTCGAGGCACCGTATTCATTAAACGCTTGGTTTAACGACGCTTCTATTTGACCGGCTTTAACGGCGAAAGGGCGTGACTGGTTTACGCGTTGCACTAGGCCTGTCACCCGTTGTTTTGACTCGCTAAGCGCGACTTGTAATGCTTTACGCTCTGCTTCGCTAAATTCTGTAACCTGCGGATTTGGTGTTTCTCGGTTGTTGGTTTGCGAGACGTTGTCGGTCTGTGCCATGGGGCTTTTCGCCTCGTTGGACACAGTGGGTAAAAAACGACACAAGGAGTACGCCTGCCACGCCAACAAAGAGGACAACAAAAAAGCCCAATATACTTTTTTTAATCAGTGCTTTTTTCTTTGCTCTGCTTTGCTCAATTTGCTGTTCAACGCTTGGCATGCGTAATCCTTTACTATGATCTTATAAATAGATGAGAACGGTTTTAACAGAATATGACTACGCTTAAAGCGCAGTCATAGGTGTTGCTTCCATTTCATAGATATCTTTTAAGCGTGAACGCAGTTGGTAGTACTGTTCACTCGCGCTACCTTGAAGTTCAATACGCTGGTTATCAATTTCAACAATTTGATCGGCAACTTGAATATCAAGGTTTTGGCCCATTTCGTCAAAGAGATCCCGCTGTGCGTGAAGTTCTTTGTTCGTTTTAATCGCTTCGTTAAGGGTGCCAATGGCGGCAATCCCTGCACCGGCGGCTGCCACTTGCCCAGCAGTTGAGCTAGAGTTTGAGCCCAGTAGTACTGAGGCTACGGCAAACAAACCGGCCGTCACCTGTTTAGTGGTGCGCTCAGCTTTTAGCTCTCTGATTTTCTTAGCCTCTGGAAGGGTTTCTTTTTGGTATTTTCTGTAAGGCGTTTCTGTGGTTACCCAAAATGAATCGTAGGTTTCCTGAAGGCTATCAATAAACTGCTCGTCCTTTGCTTGAATAGCGCGAACACGGCGAAGCATGGGATCGCTTTCAGACGGCGCACTCACCAACTCAACTTCACCTTTACGGCTTTGAGAAAGATACTGGCTAAACGCTTCAGGGCTATACATTTGTGCATAGCGCAAGTCTGACACCATCTGTACTTCTTGTTTGTAGGCTTCTGATTTTTTCATTAGCAGGTCGTAGACGTATTTAGCAATTTGCTCAAACACGGGCGCATTAGGGTTTTCTCCACGAGACATCGCATCTCTGTACCAACCTTCGCTAACGCGGTACTCAAATTCTTCCTCGCCCCATACCGTATTTTTTGCGTCCATAACCCTTACGCCAATTTCTACGGTTTCCGTATCCGAATAATTAATTTTACCAAGAATATAAACATCAGCGAGTGCCGACGCATCTGGGGTTACATTGATGCTTCCAAACGATTTGGTTTCACCTAACGCTTCTTTGGTGGCAATAGCAAATCGATTTGCTTCTAAGCGTCTTACTTGCGGCCAGATACCTTCTTCTTCTATTTCATCGTAATCTATTGAACCATCGCTTTCTGTAGGAAAGCCGGGGTCAAAAACCGGAATAGCGACATCCATATATATATCTGAGTTGTAGCGATAACGGTGCGAGTTTGCGCCAAGCTGTTGCCCACCGCCAGGGCCAACCATCGACGGTCCTACGCTAGTTACATTAGTTTGGGTTGAGCCACATCCGCCTAAAAGTATAAACGATGCCGTAGCGACCACTGTAAACAGGGCCTTTGGATTAAATGAAGACATTTCCTTTCCTTCCTCTGAGTTTTATTTACAGCCGTATTGCTCTTTTAATGCTTGGAAATGAGCTTTTTCTTGCTCTGTTGTCGCTCCTTGCAAACCGGCAATTACGGCATCACATACCGCTGAACTTCCACCTTTTGCTTTACCTCCAGTCGATTGCTTTGAAGGATCTGAACTAGAGGTAGTCGTTTGTGAATGGGTTGATGATTCTTGAGATTGGGCGCTGTTTTGCGCATTTGACTGCCCTTGGCCGCCACTGGCTGCTGAAGCGCTAGACACGCTTCCCGAGGCTGCGCCATTTCCTGCACCAGCACCTTGGCCAGCGGCGCTAGCCACACTTTGTGCGCTAGATTGCGCTGCGGCATCCATGCATTCTTCACTTTGCTCTAAAGCACCGAATAAAGAGTCATCTAAAGCTTGAATTTTTTCAGCCTCTGTCATGGTAGACATATCTTTGTCACCAAAGTCGAGAACGGAACAATCTTGATAATACGTAGGCGTCTCGCTTGTTTGTGCGTAAACAGGCGCGAGAAAAAAAGTGAGAAGTAATAGTGCAAAGGGCAAATGATGCGGCATAGCCAAATAAGTCCTTTTATTTTAATTGGCTTGATACATACAAATACATGTAAAGCCCTAGTCTTTTTTATTTATAGCACTCTTTTACGAAAGACAAAACATTGATTTTGTTTTAAGCGGCTTACCAGCAAACATAACCAGAATAAAAAAGCCGATAAAACACAGGGCTTTATCGGCTTTTTCCTAGTGGTAGTTAAACTACATCAAACGTGTTTGCGTGCGATTAATGCTCCCAGTGATAGTGGTGGGCTTTCGCCTCCACTTCATCCGCAGTTTGCTGTGGCATAAAGGTCGCGTTATCTTGCTCAAAGAAGAAAGGTTCGCGTTTTTCTTTACTGCCCACTTCGTTCATGGTGGCAGACTCGTAAACACGGCCGTTTAACACCGTGTACTCAACGTACTCACTCTTTCTAATGTCGCTTAATACATCGCCATCAATAACCACTAGGTCAGCAAGCTTTCCTTTTTCGATACTACCAAGGTCTTTGCCCATGCCTAAGTGCTTAGCACCATCAATAGTCCCGCCGCGCAGCGCTTCCCAAGGCGTAAAGCCACCTTGTTCCATGATCCACAGTTCCCAGTGTGCAGCTAGGCCTTCACGCTGTCCGTGAGCGCCAATATGTACACTGACCCCATTATCTCGGAGCTCTTTAGCGTAGCTGGCGACGTTTTGGTGGTTGTATTGGTTTTCTGGCGCGGTCGGTCTGCGAATAGCGCGTTTGTCTAAAATAGTAGAAGGGGTATAGCGCAATAGACGCGGGTTCTTCCACACTTCCGTTTTATCGTACCAATATTCTTCACCCATCATGCCGCCGTACGACACAACAAAGGTAGGGGTATAGCCAAACTCTGTGGCTTTCCATAGCTGAGTAACATCGCTATAGCCTTTTTCAACCGGAATGCTGTGCTCAAGACCGGTGTGACCGTCTACCAGCATGGTTAGGTTTTGCTGAAGCTTACCGCCCCCTTCAGGCACCACCATCATCGCTTGATTTTTAGCTGCCCAAAGTACCTGTTGGCGCTGATCACGGCGAGGTTGATTGTAGCTTTTCACCGATATAGCACCGGCTTCTTTTAAGCGCTCTACGTGGAAATAAGCATCTTCGTAGTCGTTGATGATAGCTTTGTAACCCAGTCCTTCTGCACCGTACAAGATAGTACCGGTAGAGTAGATACGCGGTGCAACAATTTTACCTTTGCGCTGAAGCTCTGCTGCAGCAAAAATTTCCGTGGTGTCGTTTGATGGGTCGTGAATGGTGGTTACACCGAACGACACGTTGGAGAACTGACTCCAGTTTTGCTGAGGAATTATCTCATTACGACCTTGTGAACCATGGGCGTGCGCATCAACGAGCCCAGGAATAATAGTTTTACCCGAGGTGTCTATCTGCATAGCGTCATCAGGAATAGCTATATCGCCACGCTTACCTACCGCTTCAATACGGTTGTCTTTAATAAGTACAACGCCATTTTCAATGACTTCCTGGGTATTGTCAGCATCGCGCATGGTTACCACTTTACCGCCAACCAAGGCTTTGTATCCTGAAGGCTTGTCGGCCTTGGTGGTAAACGACAAATCCATACCTTCAGCTACCGGTTCAGGCAAGGTTTCAGGTGCACCGTCTAAAAAGGCAAAGGCTTCATCGAGTGAACGGCTGAAAAGTGTCGGGCCGTTAAACCAGCTAAGGGTTTTATTGTCTGGTGACCAAGTAAGGTATTCACCAGCTCGACTTGAAAGCTGTGTTACCGGTAGCGAGGTCATGTTCGGGCCAATGGTAATGCGCTTACCATTTTCTACAAACGGCGCCACGTAAGTTTTAAATTGATATACAAACGCGACCCATTTTTTATCATGCGAAAGTTTGTACTCACTTACTTTATCTGCGCCATATAGATGCGTACGTTTGTCATTACCTTGCAAATTAACGCTTGAAAGTTGCGTTTCATAATACGCTTCGCCGCCGGCAGATTCTGTGAAATATACGCGGTCGTTGCCACCCGCGAAGTGGGCATTATAGCCGCTGTCTGTCACCTTACTTACAGCGTCTTCTTCAAGGTCGGCAACGTAAATACCTGGCTCGACTGAGTAGGTCGGGTCTAGCAGATAACCGCCGGTAAATTTGCGGAATACCACTTTTTCGCCATCGGCCGAGAACGAAGGCTCAATGTAATGACCGGGCTGTTCGGTAATCACTTTACCTTTACCACCACGGGCTGATACTACGCGTACCGTACCTAAATCTTGGTCGTCCCACGTGGTGTAAACAATCTTCTTACCGTCGTTAGAAAAACGAGGGTAGTACTCGTCGTGGTCGTTTTGCTTGGTCAGGCGTTTTATTTTGCCAGACTTAACGTCGCGTACGTAAAGCTTTCCAAGCGCTTGAAAGAGTACGGTTTTACCGTTAGGCGACATTTGAGACCAGCGAATCATGCGAACGTCAAATTCATCAGGCGCTACGTCTACGTCAAAGCGTAGGGCGTCAGCGTATTTCACGGTGCCTTCAACAGTGATGTCCATGGTGCGTGTGGTTTTATCTTCGATATTGATAGTGTGGAATTTCCCGCCTGTCCAATATACGATTTCGCTGCTATCCGGCATCCAGTCGAAATAGGCAAAGTAGCCTTCAGAGCCAAACCCTTCCTGCATGTCTCGCTCTAGTTCGAGGGTAAGCGGCGTTTCTACGCCGGTTTTTATCTCTTTAAGGAAAAGCCCCGTTCTGTCTTTAACGCGACGCACAAAAGCGATGTATTTACCGTCAGGCGAAGGCGTAGGGACTACGGCACCGCCTGTACCACTGATATAGCGGCTCTCTTCGCCCGTTTCGCGGTCGTAGCGGGTGACAGCAAAAATGCCTTCTAACGGGTCGCGGTTATATTCAAAGCGAGCGCCCGGAACCGTATTTTCGGTAAAGTAAATGTATTTTCCGTCATGCGAGAATACAGGGTCGGCAATGTTTTGTTGGTCGCGTTTACCGCTGTTTCGGGCTTTAATTTGCAGGCCGTCACCGCCGGATTTGTGATACATCCAAATCTCGCCCGCCGGAATACTGCGGCTAGACATAATGCCTTTAGTAACCACTAGGTATTCGCCGTCTGGGCTCCATTTAGGAGAGTGAATAAGATTGCTTTTCTCTTTGGTTACTTGACGAAGATTACTGCCGTCAATGTCCATTACCCATACGTTGCTTAGACCGTCTTTGTCTGAGATAAATGCAATGTGTTTGCCGTCAGGAGAAATAGACGGGTGAATATTCCACGCAAAATCTTGGGTAAGTGGCGTGGCATCACCACCGTTCATGTTTACTTTATAAAGGTCGCCAAGCATGTCGAAAACCATAAACTCGCCATTTGGCGCAACGTCTAAGCTGGACCAGGTCGTTTCGTTGGTTTTAATGGTGACTTCGTTTAATGCATAAGGGGGGTTACTGACGTCCCAGTTATCGAGTTCGTATTCGGTTTTTTCTTCACTGTCGTTTTGTGCGTAAGAGGCCGGCGCCATGCCCAAGCCAAGGGCACTTACTAGCGTAACTGCTAGTAGGCTTTTCTTTGTCGTTATCATAATTGAGTTTCCAACTGCTTTTTAATTATTTTCTGTCTACATCAGAGTACATGACTAAGCTGGTTCTTTTGTACCCTCGAATTGTAAAGCTTAGGTTAATCTTACTGCAAAGTACGACGGATTTATTTAGCTTATGCGATTGTAAGTACAATTTCAGCGGTTAACGCTTCTATCATCACTTTAAGTGATGCTTGTCTATTACAGCAATAGCGGCTAATTTCGTAACAAGTCGTTAACAATAAGTTGTGTGGGAATTATCGTGAGCAACACTGAACAACAATTGCATTATTCTACGTGTACGCTGTGCGAAGCCATGTGTGGTATTGAAGTGGCAACGAAGGGCAGACAAATACTGTCAATAAAAGGGGATAAAGATAACCCCTTTAGCCAAGGTCACATTTGCCCTAAAGCCAGTGCGCTAAAAGATTTGTACGACGACCCTGATCGCCTTAAACGCCCTGTAAAAAGAGTGGGCGATAATTGGCAAGAGATTACGTGGGAGGATGCGTTTGACCTTGTTGCCAATAAGCTGCACGGTATTCAACAAGAGCACGGCGAAGATGGGGTGGGTGTGTATTTAGGTAACCCCAACGCGCACAACATGGGGGCTATTTTATTTGGGCCTTACTTTTATCGCTCACTTAAAACGCATAACCGCTATTCTGCGACGTCGGTGGACCAATTGCCTCACCACATCATCAGCCGCAGACTATTCGGCCATATGTCGCAAATACCTATTCCGGATATCGATCATACTCAGCATTTCATGATTATTGGTGGGAACCCTTTGGCGTCAAACGGCAGTATTATGACCGTGCCGAACGTGAAAAAGCGTTTGAAGGGCATACAAAAACGGGGTGGCAAGGTAGTCGTTATCGACCCGAAGCGAAGTGAAACCGCGGACCTTAGCTGTGAACACCACTTTATTCGCCCGGGTAGTGACGTTTTATTGCTACTCGCCATGCTGCATGTGCTGTTTGATAAACAATTATACAATGTAGAGGCGCTTCTTCCTTATGCTGAAGACATAATGGAAGTAGAGCATTACGTACGCAATTTTTCACCAGAAAAAGTCAGTGAAAAAACCGGTATTCAGGCCTCGCAAATAATCCAGCTCGTTACCGATTTTTGCGAAGCAGAAGCGGCAGTGTGTTACGGTAGAATGGGGGCAAGCGTACAAGCATTTGGTACGCTAACCCAATACCTCATTATGCTATTTAACATACTTACCGGTAATTTAGACAAGCGTGGCGGCATGATGTTTACCCAGCCAGCGGCAGACACATTGCCTGTTGCAGGAAAGGGCAGTTTGGGCACGTTTACCTCCCGGGTGCGCGCCCTTCCAGCTTTTGCTGGCGAGTATCCGGTTGCCTGTTTAGCTGAAGAGATCCTTACCCCCGGAGAAGGACAAATTAAAGCCATGGTTATTGGGGCGGGAAACCCGGTAGTCACTACGCCTAACGCTGAACAGCTCGACAAGGCATTTGCACAATTAGATTTTATGGTTGCTGTGGACTTCTACATCACAGAAACCTCTCGCCACGCCGACGTGATTTTACCCCCCGTAACAGCCCTTGAACGGGACCACTACGACATTGTGTTTCACAACTTCGCGGTGCGAAACTTTGCGAAGTACTCCGAAGCGGTGGTGGATACAGATGCAGACCAACTTACCGACTGGCAAATTTATTTATCGTTAGCTGAGCGAATCGACAAATTAAACGGTAGGAGCACAGCGCACTATGCTGCGCTTTGGAGCAAGCAGCCAAAAGGCGTGGTGGACGACTTGTTACAGACCGGTCTATACGGTGATAAGCGAGGTGCTTTTCAAAACGGTGTTAATGACAGCGATACGGAAAAAGAAGGCAGTACAGCGCACGGCCTAACGCTTAAAAAGCTTAAAGCAAACCCACACGGTATAGATCTTGGCCCGCTTCAGCCGTCTTTACCTTTTGCGCTTTTCCATGAAAATAAAAAAATAAATTTAGATTTTGATTATTTTATGGCGGATATAGACAGGGTTAACGCACACTTCTTTGATAAGCAAAGCCACGCGCAACCCCTTGTTTTAATTGGCCGCCGGCATATTAAAACCAACAACTCGTGGCTTCACAATAGCCCGCGTATGGTGAAAGGCAATAATCGCTGCACGATGCAACTGCATCCCGATGACGGCGTTAAATACGGTATTGAAAATGGTGATGAGGTAAAGGTGAAATCGCGGGTTGGCGAGTTAACGATAGAGGCTGAAATCACCGATGCGATCATGCCTGGTGTGGTATCTATCCCGCACGGGTGGGGACACAACAAAAAAGGCATTAAGTTGTCTGTGGCAAGTCAGCATCCGGGGGTAAATACCAATATTCTTACCGACCACATGCTGGTGGATGAACTGTCTGGTAACGCGGTGTTAAACGGTGTACCTGTAGAACTTGAAAAAGTAAGTTAGTGCGCATAAAAAACCGGCTTTTACCACAAAGTAAAAGCCGGTTTTTTAAATGCGATTTTTTACCTAATAACCCATGTTCTCACTACAGCGCAAGCATGCGTCGGTGGGGTAGCTAACCCCTTAGTTTAAACGCCCTAGGTCATGGTAACGAATTCTTCTGCGCTGGTAGGGTGAATGGCCACACACGCATCAAAGTCAGCTTTGGTCGCGCCCATTTTTATGGCAACAGCAAAACCTTGCAGAATCTCATCCATACCGTGGCCAATACCGTGTAGGCCAACAACTTTTTCGTCTTTACCAGCACATACTAGCTTCATCTTCGTCATTTGACGGTGACGGGTGACTGCTGTGTACATAGACGCAAAGCTTGAGGAATACACCTTAATATCGTCTTCACCGTATTTTTCAATAGCCTCTGGCTCTGTTAAACCAATGGTGCCGATTGGCGGGTGACTAAACACAACGGTAGGAATAAGCGAGTAATCCATGTGCGCATCTTTTTGCCCATTAAATAAGCGCTCGCTTAACAAACGGCCCGCTTTAACTGCCACCGGAGTAAGCTCTGCTTCTCCGGTTATATCGCCTACCGCATACACATTCTTTGCCGTAGTGTTTTGGTATTTATCTACCTTAATGGTACCGTCGTCGTTTAACTCTACATCGGTGTTTTCTATATCAATTTTATCGGTTGACGGCTGGCGGCCAATAGCCCAAATAAGGCAGTCGGCTTCAAGTACTTCACCGTTAGTTAAATAAATAGAAAGCTCAGCGTTTTCCGCTTTTTCAACTTTCTCGACGCTGGCGTGATCGTGCAGTTTACACCCTTCGGCGTGGATCATATCCACCAAGGTTTCGTGAATGATAGGGTCGAAATTTCTAAGTGGTGCGTGTTTGCGAACCACAAGATGAGACTCTGTACCCAGTGCGTGAAGTACGCCGGCTAGTTCTACGCCTATATAACCTGCACCCACAACTACCGCGCGCTTTGGCTGCTCTTTTAGTGCGAAGAATCCGTCAGAATCAATGCCGTGTTCGGCACCTTCAATATCAGGAATAGTCGGGCGACCGCCAACGGCAATAGTAATATGATCAGCAGTATATTGTTCGCCGTTGACTTCTACCGTGTTGTTATCGATAAATTTTGCGAAGCCACGAATAAGCGTCACGTCGTTTGCTGTAAGTGCGCGGTCGTAAGAAGCGTGAATACGCTCAATGTAAGCCTGTCGGCTAGCGATAAGGCTGTCCCAGCTAAAATGGTTAACTGACAAATCAAAGCCATACTCTGGCGCATAGCGATGGATGGCTTCAGCGACCTGCGCGCCGTACCACATGGCTTTTTTAGGCACACAGCCCACGTTTACGCAGGTACCGCCGATATCTTTTGCTTCAATGATGGCCGCTTTTTTACCGTGTTTCGCCGCACGGTTGGCAGATGCAATACCGCCGCTACCACCACCAATACAAATATAATCAAAATGTGTCATACAAAAAGCCTTTTCTGTGGGTTAGGCGAGCATGAATCTATACGTAATGCGTTGCAGTTACCCAATATGCTCGCGAAGCAAATTCAACGCATCCGCGCTTCATTTAGAACAGTATTCTAAAGACCGGAACTCGCTTCAAGGTATTTTAGTTTATTTAACAATGGGGATAGCCAATCCAAATAAAAGGTCGAGCAAGATAATCTTTATGTGTGCCATTATCTTGCCCAATGGCAATACGCAGTATTTCAAGCCTAGTCACTTATAGTGTCGGGAGGGCCTTCTGGTTCTATTTGAATGCTAAAGGCTTTACCGCGCTCTTCTTCAAAGTGTACCAATTTTTGTATTGTAGCATCGTTGAATATATGACCTTCAGGAAGTATAAGGATATGGCTGTCGTTATAAAGATTTTGGGCGAGGGTCATGCCTGCTTTTAATTGTGACGCTTTCAACGAGGTCGAAAGCAGCTTCGATGTTGTAACGTCTTCAGCTTCAAGAAGAAGATCTAGGAATTCACCGTCGTAGCGGGTATTTCTGTGCTTTTTCATTTCAAGTTTAGCGTCACGCGGGCTCATTTCGATACCACTCATACGCCCAGTAACTAAGCGCCAATAGTCACGTGCTATGGCTAAAATACGCGCCCCTGCTGGAATTTCTTTAGCTACTTTGTTGTAAAGCCCTGAGCCATTATAGTGTTCGAACTGAAACTCAATAATGTCTGAAACCTGATGAAGTTCATGGGCTGGAGCCAGTATTAAAGCGGCTTGTTTTGTTTGCGATAAATAATTTTGTTGCTGTTGGTATTTCAGCTTTGAAAAGGGCGCCTTGAAATCTTCAGTTTCTAACCCTAAAAGCCCAAGCTCGCATATTAACCCTGCATAGCGGACATGCTTTATCTCATCTTTTTCTAAGCGTGCAATACGCGCAAGTTTTGAAGCCAGTTCACTTACTTCAATGGCAAACTTGCCGTCAATGTTGGGGTTAATGCTTATCACATTAAACAGCACTTGCTCCATCGCTATATTGTGCTTTTCAATTTTATTGAGTGCTGCTTTTATTTGCCGAGTACGTTTTTGTACCACTTGCTCTAACGAGGTATTGACGTCTCTTAGTTTTCTATTTTGTAGTCGCGTAAGCTTCTGCAGGCGCAAGTTTTCGGTCTTAAGCTTAACTCGCTCTAACCCCTCTTCAACAACCGAAATTAACTCTTGGTTGTCCCAGGGCTTTTGCAAATAACGATGTATTTTTCCTTGATTTACGGCTTTTATGGTTGACTCAATATCTGCGTAACCGGTAAGCACTACCCTAAAGGTTTCTGGATAGTTGATGGCGACTTGCTCTAACAGCTCCGCACCAGACATTTGTGGCATTTTCATGTCTGAAATAACCACGTGAACCTCGTTCGCACTCATAAGCTCAAGAGCTTTTGCGCCACTATCTGCAAGAAGCAGAGTAATATCCATAGTGAAGAGCGCGCGCTTAATTGCACGAAGAATGTTAGGTTCGTCGTCGACAAAAAGCACCGTATAGGTTGTGGCTGATTCTTTAGGCTCTGTCATAAATCATTATCCTTATAGGCGACGCAATAACTATTACATGCAATGGCGCTTGTTAACACTATTTGCTTTCTCATTATTCACTCTCTTTTTCCATGAGGGGAACTGACGGAGCAGGCTCAACAGGGAGTGCAAGGGTGAACGTGCTACCTTCGCCTTCTACACTGCTTGCTGACAATGTGCCACCGTGCTCTTGAGCAATGCCAAATGAAATGGAAAGACCTAGCCCCGTGCCTTGGCCTTCGGGCTTGGTTGTAAAAAACGGGTTGAAGAGCTTATCTAAATGGCTAGGGGGAATGCCGCACCCTGAGTCTTCAACACGCAGTTCAACAAAGCCGTTTAACGTACAGGTAGTAATTATCACTTTACCATTTTTGCCAGTGGCTTCAATTGCTTGTCCAGCATTAATCAGCAGGTTGGTAACAACTTGAGACACCTTGCCAACGTTCATGGGAATATCTGGTACTCTGCCCAAGTGGGTTTCTACAGTACAAATATATTTCAGCTGATTGTTAACCATAGCCAGCGTAGTACGTACGCAGTCATTAATGTTGTGCTGTTGCATATGATCGCTATCAACCCGTGAGAAAATCTTAAGACCTTTTACTATCTCAGCCACTCGATGTAGCCCCTCACGGGAGTCGGTTAATAACTCTGCAATATCTTCGTTAATAAAAGCCATGTCTTGATTGTCAAGCATGCTTTTTAGTTCAGTAAGTGCTTTAAGTCGCGCTTGTTCATTTTCAGCCGCTAATACCACGTTTATTTGAGAAAATACCATTTGATACGTGGCAACATACTCGCTTAATGTAGAAATATTGCTACTAACAAACCCAACTGGGTTATTAATTTCATGAGCTACCCCGGCAGCTAGCTGACCGACCGATGCCATTTTCTCCGCTTGAAGTAATTGAACCTGTGTTTCTTTAAGGTCTTTGTTGGCTTCTTCTAGCTGAAAATTCTTTTGGTGCAGTAGGGCGGTTCTGTCCTGCACTTTTTCTTCAAGCAGGGTGTTGAGTTCCTTCAGTTCATCCTGTGCACGCTGCCTTTGCTCATGCTCTTCTTTTAAACGCTCTACTAATTGGTTGAAGGCTTCAGCCAATTCGCTTAATTCGTCATTACCGCGAACAGGAACAAAGACTTCCCTGTAGTCATTGTCTTTTACTGCATCGCCAAGATGCTTCGCACCCTGATGTAACTGGCGAAGTTGTGACATCAGGTATGAACCCAAGATATACGAGCACAAGCCAACGAGGATAAACTCCATTAGAGCTAGCGTAAGCGTCCAATTTTTAACACGAGATACAGATTCGGTAACGGAGGCGATGTTCAAGCCAATTTCTACATAGCCGTAAAGGGAATTATTTACCATGATGGGCGCGCGCGTATCATAGATGCCATCATCTGCTTCTGACACCGAATCGTCCGCAACGAAAGGGCGATTTAGCGCTTGTTGATTCCCCTTGCCAACAAACACGTTACCTAGCTTGTCTTTAACTTTTACGTAAGAAATATTGGGGTTGTTTAATATTTCGGATACATCAGCATCAAGGGAAGCAAGGTCGTAACTTAGAAAGGCGTTTTTCGTTGTAGAAACAAATAAAGCGACGCTGGTATCGGCAGACTTTTGCACATTATTGTCAACCAGATCGTTTAACAGTTGAAATACCGTAATGATCAGTACCAATAGCAGCAGGGCTGCAATCGATGCAACGCCGGTAATTGTTTTAAATCGTAGCGACAGCCTCATAATTCAATAACTCACAAGTGTGGTCTAGAGAGCGACGCAATACCTAACGCGCGTACGTCGTCCCAATCACTGTCGTTGGAAGCTATAAAACCACTTAACCCGATACGTTTTAGAACTGACGATTTGCTGGTGTCGTTGGATAACGCCATTAACCCATTAAGAATAGCCTGTCTGTCACCTTGCGCCATGTTTGGGCTTGTTGTGATGGGATGAGGCGTATAACCTTGGCTCTTCCATAGCACCCGTAGGTCGCTTCGCACTTCCCCTTGCGTTGCATTAAGCGTGCGCAAAATACCACCGCCGGCTTTAAAGAACTTGCGCTGAACGGCTAGGTAAACTGAATCGTGAGAGTTCACATAGCGTGGAATGAATGCGATGTTATTTTTGCGAAGATAGGTACTAGTAATAATAGTAGCCGCAAACGCCGCGGGTGCAGGAAACGCTATCTCAGTACCGGATAATTCACTTAAAGATTGTATGGGGCTGTCTTTTTCTACCACGATGAGCCCTTGAATTTTTTTGTTTCGTTGATGAGCAAGCGCACGGTAGCCCGCCGTTTCGTTAAAAACAACGAAGTGATAAGGGTTCATGTAAGCGATATCGTATGCTCCTTTGGCCAGATTGGCTTCAAAGGTAGGAATGTCTTTAGCAGTCTTAAACTCTATACTAAGACCGGTATACGTACTGAGATAATCTATTAACGGCTGCCAATTTTCAGCCATCTTCTTTGCTGACTGTTGGGGGACTACACCGAATGTTAGAGGCTTGGCATTTACTGAAAAAGTACTAAAAACAAAACATAGCGTTATGACAATGCGGTGTATTGAACTGCCCATATAACCTCCTTTGTTGTTACACTACCAAGACATAAACTGTTCTAGTGTTGATGTTAGGTCGTGATTTGAGAAAGGCTTTTGAAGAGTGGCATCTGCGCCTATCTCTAGTGCGCGCTCAAGGCTAATATCATCTAAAGCAGAGATAACGACTATCTTTAAATCTTTGTACTTGCTTTGGTCCCGCGTAAACTCGATAACGCTGTAACCATCCATTCCCGGCATACTTAAATCTAAGGTCATAACCTTGGGTTCGTACTGACTAAGCATTATTCCCGCTTGGAAGCCGCCTGTAGCAATGTAGGAGTCGAAGCCTGCGCGCCGGGCAACCCGCTGAATCGACTTGGCAACAGGCATTTCGTCATCGACGATAAGAATAGACGGTGACGCAACGCCTCTTAACGCATCTGGAATTGGCATGTCATGGCGCTCAAGAAACACAACAAAGTCTTCAACCAGCACTCTATTGTTACCACGGCCGGGAAGTTTAAAACCCTTAAGCTTGCCGCTTTCAATCCATCGAATGACGGTGCGTAGATTGACGTCGCAGTATGAGGCTATCTCGCCTGAGGTTAACGTTTTCATGGCTTTGCCTTGTTGAAATAATAAACGGAATTATAGTCTGCATATAAGGAGGAGACAAAGTAGACAAAAGGATGAAATGTGACATTTGTGACAGCTTTGGTTTTCGCAAACGCGACATATAAAAGCATTTCGTTATAACGAGCGTTACCTCTATGCCCTCAACAGGGGCAACGCGATGTCCTGATCCTAACCGTAAGACTAGAAGTAGTATCAAGATAGGTCAACAGCAGGCTAAACAATAGCTTGCTTTTAATCAGTGAAGCCCCATCATTATTCTATCAATGTGTTAAGAGTGAAAAAATTATGACAACCCCTGCAATTGAAAAGGTAGATGGACTACCTATTTTTTCCGCGATTGAACCAGACACTATTAAGCCTGCTGTAGAAAAAGCCATTGCAGCATGTAAGAGTGAAATCGAGGAAGTGGTGGCTTCAAAAGATTATTCTTACAAGAACTTGGTGCTTCGCCTTGAAGAAGTCGATGACCGTTTAAGCAAAATGTTTTCGCCGTTATCTCACATGAATAGTGTGGTAAGCAGCGATGAGCTGCGCGATGCGCACGATGCCTGCCTACCGCTTTTATCAGAGTACGGAACGTGGGTAGGGCAGCATGAAGGTTTGTATAATGCTTATGCTGAGCTTAAGGCATCTGACGAATTTGAATCCCTAAGCGAAGAGCAGCAAAAAGTCATAGAAAACGCTGTGCGTGATTTCACCCTTTCTGGCGTAGCATTACCCGTAGAACAGAAGAAACGCTTTGCGGAAATCCAAGCTAAGCTAAGCGAGCTGTCATCGACGTTTTCTAATAACGTGATGGACGCGACTATGGGCTGGACAAAACATGTGACCGACGAAGCTGAACTAGCCGGCATGCCAGAGTCTGCCCTAGAGGCTGCGGCTCAAGCTGCTCATCAAAAAGATCTTCAGGGTTGGCTATTTACCCTTGATATCCCCTCTTACTTGCCCGTTATGCTGTATGCTGACAACCGCGAACTGCGCGAAGAAATGTACCGCGCTTATTCAACTAAAGCCTCGGAACAAGGCCCAAATGCAGGTAAGTGGGATAACACAGATATCATCAAAGAAACCCTAACGCTGCGTACCGAACTGGCTGAGTTACTGGGTTTCTCTAGCTACGCAGAGCGTTCGCTGGCTACCAAAATGGCAGACTCGACAGATCAAGTTATTGGCTTTTTGCGCGATTTGGCCGCCAAGTCTAAACCACAAGCGGAGCGCGAGCTTGAAGAAGTGAAAGCCTATGCAAGAGACAAGCATGGCGTAACGGAGCTTGCGGCATGGGATTTACCCTATTACAGCGAAAAGCTTAAGCAGGAAAAGTACACCATCTCTGATGAAATGCTACGCCCGTATTTCCCAGAAGACAAAGTGCTGTCGGGCTTATTTGAGGTTGTTCATCGTCTGTATGGTTTAAAAATTATCGAACAGCCTGGCATAGATACTTGGCATAAAGACGTGCGCTATTTCACCATTACCGATGATGCAGATGCTCTACGCGGTAGCTTCTATTTAGATCTTTATGCCCGTGCGAAAAAACGCGGCGGCGCGTGGATGGACGAATGCCGCGTGCGTCGTGAAACAATGAATGGTGAATTACAATTACCGGTAGCGTACCTAACCTGTAACTTCAATGCGCCGGTAGGCGACAAGCCTGCTTTATTTACCCACGATGAAGTGGTTACCTTATTCCATGAATTTGGCCATGGTATTCACCACATGCTCACCAAAATGCGCGTTGCCGGCGTATCGGGTATAAACGGTGTACCTTGGGATGCCGTAGAGCTGCCTAGCCAGTTTTTGGAAAACTGGTGCTGGGAAGAAGACGCGCTTAACTTTATTTCAGGTCACTATGAAACAGGAGAGCCATTACCTGCCGACTTATTAGATCGTATGCTCGCAGCCAGAGATTATCAATCGGCTATGCAAATGGTACGTCAGCTTGAATTCAGTCTTTTCGATTTTCTATTGCATAGCGAAAAAGGCGGCGACGTTGATGTACAGGGTACGCTAGATAAAGTGCGTGAAGAAGTCGCTGTGGTTATTCCACCATCGTTCAACCGTTTTCAAAATGGCTTTGGTCATATTTTTGCCGGTGGTTACGCTGCGGGGTATTACAGCTATAAGTGGGCAGAAGTACTTTCTGCCGATGCGTATAGCAAGTTCGAGGAAGACGGTATCTTCAATCGAGATACCGGCAAAGCCTTTCTGGAAAACATTTTGGAAATGGGCGGTAGCAAACCACCCATGGATTTATTTGTGGCCTTTAGAGGGCGCGAGCCTAAGGTAGATGCGCTGTTGCGTCATAGTGGTATTAAGGGCTAAGTAGCTATGGCAGGTTCTAAGGCAGAGTCTTTTCAATCTATTTACCGCCGTGCATGTGAGCGCAAAGGCGGAGAAAGGGCGCTTGAAGCTATGCTTCAAGCGCCGCTTTCAAAAGCTGAAGTTGAAGCTATACCCGACGACCGTTTCCTGGCCGCCATGACCAAGCAAGTCTTCAAGTCGGGCTTTGTGTGGCGGGTAATCGAGCAAAAATGGCCAGACTTTGAAACCGTATTTTTCGGCTTTAATACCGACAAAGTACTGTTAATGCCCGATGAAATGCTAGAGCAAAAAGCATTAGATAAGCGCATTGTGCGCAACTACAAGAAAGTCATGACGGTGCGCGACAACGCCATGATGATAAAAGATGTGACTATGGAGCACGGTAGCTTCGGTAAGTTTGTTGCAAGTTTTGGCAAAGAAAACATAACCGAGCTTTGGGCGTTTATGAAAAAGCGCGGCGCCCGCTTAGGCGGAAATACGGGCCCTTACATGTTACGTGCATTGGGAATAGATACCTTTTTATTCTCTCGCGATGTTGAAGATTATTTGCGCAAACACGATATTGTTGACGGCGGCCTAACGTCTAAAAAGTCGTTAACTGCCGCTAATGCCGCGTTTGCGCAGTGGTATAAAGAAAGTGGGCGTTCGCTTCAAGAAATAAGTGCTATTGTGGCCTTTAGCTGGGGCACGAATAACAGGCCTGCTTAGAGGCTCAACGCAAAGCTCTATGCCTAACGCACAAGTGGGGCATAAAGCTTTTGCTTGGCTACACATTCCTATACACTTCAGCATTAAGAAAAATATTCAAATTACAGGACTGTCATGAGCGACAATCAGACTCCAGCTACGCAAGTAGACACTGCGACCGAGCAAACGACACACTTTGGTTTTAAACAGGTAGATAAGGGACAGAAAGCGTCTTTGGTCGCCAACGTTTTCGACTCTGTTGCAGCGAAGTACGACGTCATGAACGACCTTATGTCTATGGGAGTGCATCGCTTGTGGAAACGCTTCACAATTGATTGCAGTGGTGTACGAGCAGGCAATAAAGTATTGGATATTGCCGGTGGAACAGGCGACCTTACGGCTAAATTTTCTCGCCTTGTGGGCCCAACCGGTCGGGTTACGCTTGCTGACATAAACCTTTCTATGCTTAAAGTAGGGCGCGATAAACTTCGCGACCGCGGCTTGGTAAGCAACATCGATTATGTGCAAGCTGACGCTGAAGCCTTGCCGTTTCCAGACAACCATTTCGACGTAGTGACCATGGCATTTGGTCTTCGCAACGTTACAGAAAAGCAAAATGCGCTTAATTCTATTTATCGCGTGTTAAAGCCGGGTGGAAGGCTACTCGTTCTCGAATTTTCAAAGCCTACTACCGAGCAGCTTAGCAAGCTTTACGATATGTATTCGTTTCACATTTTACCTAAAATGGGGCAGCTAGTGGCGAACGATGCAGAAAGCTACCAATATCTTGCGGAAAGTATTCGCATGCATCCAGATCAAGAAACCCTAAAAGGCATGTTTGAACAAGCCGGTTTTGAACAGTGCGATTATCAGAACCTAACCGGGGGAATCGTAGCGCTGCACAGAGGATATAAGTTTTAATGCCTACCTCTGCGCTTGTTGCCGCGACTGCTGAATCGATAATCAATAAGCTGTTGTCGTTAGATGAGACTAGCCAGAAAAGGCTAAAGTCGCTCAGCGGGGCCAGATTGTCTGCGTTCATTTCGCCGCTCCCCTATGGCATAACATTGTCATTTTCAGAGCGTGTCGATGTGTTAACCGAGCAAGGCTCGTTCGACGATGCCGTTGCCGCCCTTGGCCCTAAAGATTGCTGCATTAAAACATCGCTACAAATCTTGCCCGAGCTTAAAGAAACCAGTCAGTTAACCCGCCTCATACAGCAAAAAGCCCTATTTTTAGAGGGCGAGCTTAATGTAGCCCAGCAGGTTAGTGCACTGTTTCAGCAGCTTGATATAGATGTTGAAGAACTACTGGCGCAAAAAACCAATGATGTGGTTGCGCATCAAACGGTGAAAACGGCCAAAGCCGTGCACGAAAAAGCGCTATCGGCACTGTCTTCAGTAGCAAGTGTATTGGGCAATGCTGTAGTAGAAGAAAAACAGCTAGCGGCCCACAAGCTGGCCGTTATGCATTTTAGCGATGAAGTTAATGCACTGCGTGATAGGACCGAAAGCGCAGACGCCCGATTACGTCGACTCGAAGAAAAGTTAAAGTAAGATTAAAAGAAACAGGCTCATAGATGCGTATTGTTAGGTTATACCGAATTAACAAGGTATTGTTGGAACACGGCTTAGACGATTTAATTCCAGCAAAGTGGTTACCCTGGTACGCACGTGCTATGCGTCATTCCATTTTCTGGGTAAGAAACAAACACAAAGGCAAATCAGCAGGGGAGCGTATCACCCTTGCGCTACAAAATCTTGGCCCCGTCTTTATCAAATTTGGTCAAATGCTTTCTACTCGTCGCGACCTTTTGCCTCCCGCCATCGCTAACGAGCTTGCCCGATTACAAGACAAAGTACCGCCATTCTCATCAGATGCTGCCCAAGACATTATTAGGCAGGCGTTAGGCCTCAAAGATTTAAATGAATTATTCAGCGAGTTTGAAACATCTCCGCTCGCGTCTGCTTCTATTGCACAAGTGCATGCGGCAAAGCTTATGCACAACAATGAAGACGTTGTTGTAAAGGTGCTGCGACCTGATATCCGCGACACCATTGTGGCCGATATGGAGTTACTTTTTAGCTTGGCTAATGTGCTGCAACGATGGCTGCCTGACGGGAAGCGCCTTCGCCCTGTTGAGGTGGTAGTGGAGTACCGTAAAACCATAGTGGATGAATTAGATCTTCTTCGAGAGTCAGCCAACGGTATTCAACTAGGACGCAATTTTGAAGGCTCTGACGCACTATATGTACCTAAGATATACAGCGACTACTGTAGAAGTAACGTATTGGTCATGGAGCGCATATACGGCCTGCCCATTTCAAATATCGATGCACTACTTACCCAGAATACCAACATGAAAAAGCTGGCGGAACGCGGAGTAGAAGTGTTTTTTACGCAAGTTTTCCGCGACAGTTTTTTCCACGCCGATATGCACCCAGGCAACATTTTTGTGTCAACCGAGCACCCTGAAAACCCCAAGTATATTGCTATCGACTTTGGTATTGTGGGCACCCTTAATCGCGAAGACAAACGCTACTTGGCAGAAAACTTTATTGCGTTTTTCAATCGCGATTATCGCAAAGTGGCGCAACTTCACGCCGATTCGGGGTGGGTACCTCAAGATACCAACATTGATGAATTTGAAATGGCCATACGCACGGTGTGTGAGCCAATTTTCCAAAAGCCACTTGCCGAAATTTCTTTTGGTAACGTGCTAATGCAGCTTTTTAATACCGCGCGTCGTTTCAACATGGTGGTTCAGCCACAGCTAGTGCTGCTGCAGAAAACGCTACTGTATATCGAAGGATTGGGCAGGCAGCTTTACCCTCAGCTAGATTTGTGGAAAACCGCAAAGCCGTTTCTAGAAAACTGGATGAAAGAGCAAATAGGCTTTACTGCCATGATGGGCAAGGTAAAAGACAACCTGCCGTTTTGGTCGGAAAAACTGCCTGAAATGCCAGACCTGCTTTATGACAGTTTACAGCAGATGAAACGGCTGCCATTACAGCAGCAAAGGGCACATTTAGCACTCCTTCAAGAGCAAAAGAAAACAACTCAGACCACTCACCTTAGTGTGGTGGGCGCGACCTTTGTTCTAATATCAGCAGTATTGCCACTTTACGACTTATCGTGGTATTTCCCTGCAATAAGTGGCGTTGTTGGCGCTGTTTGTTGGTACTTGGCTTGGCGAAAAGGGCTCTAATTTTTGTTACGCTGCGGTGAAATATTTATGAAATCCGCAGTTTAGTGATTAATTTGTGTATTAATTATCCCGAAGAGTGTTATAGTGCTATTGGCTCTTAGCCAAAGTCTTTAGATAGACGCGATTTTGTATTATTTGCTATATGTAAAACCACTCGAGTTACCCGGTAATTTGTTGTAAGTTGTTTGTCCATTCGTAAGTAAGACCCAATACTCCGCCCATTTGAAGACTCTAAAGAAACTAAGTTACACGCGCTTATGCGCAATTTAATACGATATTTGAGGTCTATACGACATGTCTAAAGTTACAGGCACAGTTAAGTGGTTCAACGCTGATAAAGGTTACGGTTTTCTAACACAAGATAATGGCGGCAAGGACGTATTCGTTCATTTCCGTGCGATTATCTCTGACGGTTACAAAACGCTTCCAGAAGGTCAGCGAGTAGAATTTGAAGTTGAAGAAGGTCAAAAAGGTCTTCAAGCTGCTAACGTGCAAGCTATCTAAGAATTCAAAAACGGCGGTCATTTGACCGCCGTTTTTCTTTCTATTCCTATTCAAAGGGCTTATTGCTCATCACGAGTATAAAAGCTCGGGTTTGTTGCGGTTTAAATTCTTTCTCGCAAACTACGCCCTGAACACCTTTCTCAATGACACTTCATCTACCGCGTTTATACCCTTCGGGTTACAAGTGTTGCGCGATGATAGTCTTTAATGCTTTACTCACCGTACCAATTATCTTCTTTACAGATATTTTAAGGGAGTATGTCATGCGCATTATATCTGGCTTTCTTTTTTCATTACTTAGCGCGCCTTTGTTACTCACCCCACAGTTTGCCAACGCAGAACCGGTCGCAGAGCAACAGGCAGAGAAAAATGTTTTAGCCATTGTGCTTAAAACCCGTGTAACACGTGCGGATGTGATGCCTAGCGAAAAAGAGCGTAAAGAAATAAAAGCGCAGGCCAAAGAAAGTTACGGTGAAATGCTCAACTACCTTATTCGCGTAAATGCGTCTAATAGAATTTATGAATTGGTTTTAAATGATTATGCTGCGCAAAAAGGCATCACGTTAAACCAAGCGCTTGTCAGCAAGTTTACAGAAAAGTTTGGCGATCAATTCTCCGGTGAAGGCGCGTCTAAATCCATAGAAGAAGTAGCGGCGAAACAAGTTATGCAGTACCAAGTAGAAAAAGCTATGTTCAAGGAATTCGGCGGGCGCGTTATCTTTCGACAATCTAACCCTCAAATGCCTATTGATGCCTATAAGGCGTTGCTAAGTGGCTATCGCGAAAGCGGTCAACTACAGATAGTAGATAAAGATCTTGAAGACGCGTTTTGGAGCGTGTTTACGCCGCCGTTTCAATACGAGATTGCGCCGGAAAATATAGACTTTAGTCAGCCGTGGTGGATTTAAGATAGGGGGTATAGAAAGCCGCTAGCAAGCCTTTAGAAAGGCCCGGCATATCAAAGAATGGGTAAGCTCTACGCCAACGTACGCCCAATAATATTTGTATGAGAACAATACATCACCATGCGCAATGATAAACAAAACGGAATAGATGCTACGGACAAGGCAATTTTAGGGTTGCTGCAACACAATGGCGACATGCCCGTTGCAGAGATTGCCGAACAAGTGGGTTTAACCGTAACGCCATGCTGGCGCCGCATTCAAAAGCTTGAAGAAAAGGGGATTATTTCTAAGCGAGTAGCCCTATTGCAGGCCAGGCAGCTAGGCCTAACGATGACCGTGTTTGTACAAGTAAAAGCCGGGCGGCACGATGGAAAATGGCTAGCGTCTTTTGCTAAACACGCGGCTTCTTTTGATGAGGTGGTAGAGTGCTACCGTATGTCGGGGGAATACGATTACTTGCTGAAAGTCTTGGTAACCGACATGGACTGCTTCGACCACTTCTACAAACGCCTTGTGAACGGCCTTGAGTTTTCAGACGTCACCTCTAGCTTCGCTATGGAGCAAATCAAATATACTACATCGGTGCCGCTCAACCACCTTTAGCTATAGGAACATGAGAAACCATAAAAAATGGGGCCGGTTTTACGGGCCCCATATAAATTTAATGATTTTGGTCTTCAACGTGCTGTTCGGCGAATATCTTGGATTTCTTTTTGATTTTACATCCTAAGATACGCTGCGCATTTTTGCGGCCGATATAATGAGCTACCGGATAGGGGTGCGCGCGCTTGAAGAACCGTGAGATTGAATGGAATACGTTTTCCATAATGTTGGCTCCTTCTATTAAAAAATTCCCCAAATAAAATATAGTAATATTACAGTTTGATGTCAACAAAATATTAGCAGCTTTTCAGCACTAAGTTTTGTTTACCACCTAAGTGTAGACTTAATTAGATCTAACACTATTAGTTATTGGTATACTTTATCTCGGTGAAAGGATCATTTTTAAAACGTTAGGCAAGGGGTGCATTTTTGGAAACGCACCACAGCGAATGAACACTGCCAACTAAGGGTTTTAAGCAAATATAAGATCGCTATCACACATATTTAGTATAGCGTTGAAGAGAAAGTGAACACCACTGACTCTTAGTGATGTTCACTATTGCTAGAACTGATTGAAGATCGCGAACTGCAGCAATCTTCCTAACGCCGTTTGATCATTGCGTTCTTCAGGCAATCAACCTGCGCTTAATAATACGATAGTTTTTCAGACTTACCTGAAAAGATCTTATAAACCATCGCGGTATAGGCAAGAATGATCGGCACGACAATGACTACACCTACTAGTAGAAACCTCAGAGAGTTAGCATCGCTTAATGCCTCTGAAACCGTCATTTGCCCAGGAATAATGAATGGATAGTAACTTATTGCAAAGGCGCTAAAGCACAATAAAAACACAAGCAACGCTATAAAGAAGGGTAGCCACTCGCCCTTACCATCAGCATCTGGTAACTTTTTCAATAACACACCGCATAGTGCTAATAAAGCAAAGCTAGCCAAAGGAATAGCGAATAACACATATCCCCATGGCGCAGATAGCCATAGCGCCCTAACATCATCATGCAGCGTAAGATTAGCAATACTTACTGCAATAATGCCAACGGCGAGAACGCCTAATCCTCTGCGTGCCCAGTAGTATGCTTTTTGCTGAAGTTCACCTTCGGTTTTTAAAATTAACCAGCAAGACCCGATAAAAGCGTAAGCCGCGGTTACACCAAAAGCGGCTAAAAGTGCAAAGCCTTGCGCCCATATATCAGTGCGAAGCCCGGTCACGTAAATACCCAGCATATAACCTTGAGCAAGAGTGGTTAGTAACGAACCGTATTTGAACACCAAGTCCCATTTACGTTTTTTAACCTGCACCACTTTTGCTCGAAAGTCGAACGCAACCCCGCGCAGTATTAAGCCTAGCAGCATAAATGTGGCCGGTAGGTACAAGGTTTGTAGAAACTCGCTATGTGCTTCAGGAAAGGCAATTAAGAGCAATCCAATAGCGAGCACCAACCATGTTTCATTCGCATCCCAATAGGGCCCAATAGACGCTATCATATCATCGCGAAACGCCTCGGTACGAGGCGGGATTAATACGCCCACGCCCAAATCATAGCCGTCCAAAATGGCATACAGCATTACCGATAGCCCAAGAAGACCCACGTAAATATTACCAAGCATTTCAGCTGATACATTCTCAAACATAATGGCTCTCCCTAAACCGTACTAGGATCGGGTTCGCTGGGCTGCATTTTTGCTTTAGCCACTTCCCGTTCCTCAGTAGTAATTTCTTCAATTTCTACGGCTCTTCTACACATCAGCATTAAGGTTCCCATGTATGCTATTAGCAAGACCGTATAAATAACCAAGTACAGCGTAAACGATAGGGCAATATTACCAGGCGGTAGCTGGGTTACCGCATCAGCGGTTTTCAATACGCCGCTGACTAAGTAAGGTTGCCTTCCAATCTCGGTCACGTACCAACCGGCAAGGGTCGCTATCCAACCGCTAAACGCCATGCCCGCAAACGTGCGCTTAAGCCACAGAGGAAACGCTTTATTGCGCATAAGATAAAGACTACCCAGCCACGAGACAGCAAGCATCAACATGCCCATGCCCACCATGACTCTAAAACCAAAAAATACAGGGGCAACTGGCGGATGCTCTCCCTCGAACTCATTAAGCCCTTTAATCTCGCCTTTAAGCTCGTGAGTAAGAATCAAACTTGCGCCATAAGGAATGGGAATTTCAAAATGGTTCTCTTTGCTTTCCTCATCGGGTATGGCGAAAAGTAGCAAGGGGGCACCTTCAGTGGTTTCCCAAAGCCCTTCCATTGCCGCTACTTTTTGCGGTTGATGTTCAAGGGTATTTAAACCGTGCATGTCGCCTGCAAATATTTGTAGCGGAATTAACACTGCTGCTGTGTAAGTTGCTGTCTTAAGCGCAAGTTTAGGGGCTAATTTGTCGTCACCTTTTAACATGCGATAAGCAGACAAGCCGGCAATTAAAAAACTAGCGGTTAGGCCCGATGCCAACATCATGTGTACAAAGCGGTAGGGGAAAGAGGGGTTGAAGATAATTTCTTTCCAGTTTGTGGCATACACAACGCCATCAACTACCTCGAAGCCTTGTGGAGTTTGCATCCAGCTATTTAGTGCTAATATCCAAAACGCTGAAGTTGTGGTGCCAAGCGCTACGATAAGAGTAGATGCAGTATGCAGCCAATTAGGCACCCGGCGTATGCCAAATAGCATAATGCCAAGAAAAGTAGCTTCTAAGAAAAAGGCGGTAAGTACCTCGTAGCCTAACAGGGGGCCTGCCACATTGCCGACTTTTTCCATAAAGCCTGGCCAGTTAGTACCAAACTGAAATGACATGGTAACGCCGCTTACTACGCCTAAGGCGAAGCTTAGCGCAAAAACACGTACCCAAAAACGATACATACGCATCCATACAGGATGACCTGAAATGTTAGAGCGCAGTTTGAAGTAAAATAAAAACCATCCCATTGCCATAGTGATGGTTGGAAATAAAATATGGAAACTAATATTTAACGCAAATTGTAAACGAGACAGCAAGAATGCATCCACAGAGAGCCCCCTTAGTTAACGCTGTTTTTTCCCGGAAGTAGCTTGTCCTTAAGCTCAAGCATACGGCCTACGCCAGAACCTAGCTTCATCAGCGTGTTAAGCTTTTCTGGTCCAAGATTTTGAAGCTCTTCGGACCATGCCGTAATTGATTCGAGTAAATCGTGAATTTCGTTCAGTTTATGTTGAGCGTTTGCTTCTTTTTCATTGGCAGGTGCATCGAGTAACAAATCCCGAAGTAAGCTCATGGTTGGATCTATCTCTCGCTTCCTGCGCTCTTCAAATACCCGGTTAGCCAATGTCCAGATATCACCTGCAGGCACAAAAAATTCTTTCCTTTCGCCTGGAACATGGTGCTGCTTAACCAAACGCCACGACTGAAGCTCTTTTAAGCCCATACTTGTATTGCCTCTGGAGATATTCAGCGCGTCAGCAATCTCCTGTGCTGAAATTGGCTCTTCATTAAGAACAATAAGAGCAAGTATTTGCCCCACCGTTCTATTAAAACCCCAGCGACTTCCCATTTCGCCAAAGTGCATAACAGCAGAAGTAATTAAAGGCGTCATCTTCATTTTTATATTCCAGAAGTTTCAGAATTTACTGAAAGTTTATTGCGCCAGATCAAAAAATACAAGTTTTATTTGGCTCTGTTAGCTTTTTTTAATTCACAGATTAGTGTTTCTTAATTAGGCGAGTTTCTTCGATATTGAATGATTTTTTCTTGGTAAGTTGTTATCGTGACAACGTTCAACACTCCAACCATGAAAGCACGCTTTCTTTATTTCTCGGCGTAAGGTAATGCATCAAAATCACATTTCTCAGTCTTCACTTCAAAACTGCGAAGACGAAGCTATTCATCTTATCGAAAGCGTTCAAAGTTTCGGTTACGTAATCGCGATAAATCCCGATACCAAAAAAGTACAAGTATTCAGTGAGAACATAAAAGATTTATTCAAAGTAGAGATTGTTGCAGGTGAAACGCTTGTTACCGAACTCATCGATATTCCGTCTCCAGATGCGCCTACTTTTCAGACCATATATGAAACGGTTAAAGGGGGAAACGTTCGCCATGCATATCAGTGGAAGTTTTCTAAGAACGCCCTATGGCTTGATGACTGGGAAAAAGAAGGCAGCGGCGTAGCCTTCGATTCTAACGGGCTATTAGTGATAGAGCTAGAGCCAACACCACAGCTAAGTTATGAGGCCGCGCAGCAGTGGGTGCCGATGGATGTTGACATTCGCGCGCTACTACCTAACGTCGACGATAAAGAGTCGATTGGCGATGTTGCAGATGCAATAGCGAAGGTATTTAAACAGTATATCGGCTTCGACTCGGTGATGGTTTATCAATTTGATGATGCATATTGCGGGGAGGTCATAGGTGAAGCCTGTGAGTCAATTTCTCGTTCATTTAAGGGGTTAAAGTTTCCTGCCTCTGACATTCCTAAACAAGCGCGCGAACTCTATCTGAAAAACCGGGTGCGATGTGTATTTGATGTCGAGGAGCAGCCTACACCATTGCAACCCTCAATACTCGAAGCCGAGCGCCCGCCATTAGATTTGTCTATGTCCATGGTGAGGTCTGTCTCTCCTGTTCATATCGAATACTTAAAAAATATGGGCATACGCTCTTCATTTTCTGTGTCGTTAGTATTTGAGGGTAAACTATGGGGCTTGCTAGCATGTCACAACAGTGAGCCTAAGTACATCGATCAAAAGAAACGCTTAGTGTGTGAGTCCCTTGGACACCTTTATGCTTGGCAAATGCACACCAAAGCACTTCACACTAGAAAAGAGCAGTTCCAGATGCGCCAGCGAAAGCTGAACAATATCGTGCATCAACTTACATCTTACTCTAATCCGCTTGAGGCTATTTCTCAAAAAGAAACCGCTTTACTCGACGTGGCTGATGCCTGTGGTATGGCGGTTATTACGCCAACGGGTAATTACTATGTGGGTAAAACCCCGTCAGAGAAAACCCTTACGCAGCTACTCAATAAATACTCAATTATCGACTCTGAGCAGTCGTTAGCAGTAAATCGTTTAGCCAATGAAGTGTCGGATGGTTGTGCTTTAAATGGTATACGGGGTATGTATATCTCCTGCGTGTCGGCTAAGCTTGGGTACTTCACAGTGTGGTTCCGTGAACCGCGCGATAAAACAATTCGTTGGGCCGGTAAAGAAGCGGCGAAAAAAGACGTTGGAAAGTCGCTTACACCACGCAACTCTTTTGACATGTATTTGCAGAGTGTGGCTGATGAGTCAGTCGAATGGAGCGAAGATGACAAGCTAATTATAGAAGGGTTTGATCATCTATTTATTCCTTATGCGCTAAGCTTGAAAGCGTCATTGGACAAACAGATAAGTAAGCTAGAAGAGCTAGATAAAGCCAAAGATCAGTTTCTGGCGAGTATATCTCACGAGCTGCGCTCCCCGCTTAATTCTATTGTAGGTTGGACAGACTTAGCGCTAATGGATGTATCAAACGTCGATAGAATGACTGATGCATTAGGGGTGATTAAGCGTGCTGCTTCTACACAAGCTGCGCTTATCAATGACATTCTCGACTTATCACGCATTATTTCAGGCACGATGAAACTGAGCACCCATTCTTTGAATATCGCTTCTTCTATCTCAGAGGTTGCGAAATCGTTTGAAGCGGGGTTTGCCAGTAAGAATATTCAGCTATCTATTAGCTGTGAAGATGAGCATACTCAGATTTTAGGCGACAACTTACGTATTAAGCAGGTTATTAACAACCTATTGAGCAACGCGCTTAAATTTACTTCCAAAGGCGGTACGGTACACGTACGTGGTAGGAGGGAGCATTCCAATTATACTTTGCGTGTAAAAGATAATGGGAAAGGAATGACTCAGGAGCAGGTAGCCCATGTTTTTGAGCGCTTTTACCAAGGCAAAGACTCGCATAACAAGCACGGCTTGGGGCTAGGTTTATCAATTGTCAAAAGCTTGGTGGAGATGCACGGCGGCGAAATTCAAGTCCACAGTGATGGACCCAATACAGGCACCAGTTTCAACATTACGCTACCTATCGCTCCGTTAAGCTTGCACGATGATATCGTTGAAACCAAAAATACTGAAATTAGCGATTTGACTGAGTCACTGCGTTTAAATGGCCTTCGAATTTTGGTTGCCGAAGACGAACAGGACGCGCGCGACTTCATAAAACTATTTTTAGAATCTAATGGCGCTCGAGTAAACGTGGTGAAAAACGGGCTGCTGGCGTGGAAAGAGCTGAACGACATACCTGAAGCCTTCGACTTATTGCTTTCTGATATCGGTATGCCTGAATTGGACGGCTTGGGGTTGGTATTGAAAATGCGCGCTAGCCAAAATCCTGAAATTGCCAAGCTAAATGCTGTAGCGCTAACCGCCTATGCATATACATCAGACAGAGTTAAAGCGCTCAAAGCAGGCTTTAGCAACTATGTTTCTAAGCCAGTGGACGGGGAAGAGCTACTGACTATTTTAGAAATGTATATGCCCGAAACTTCCAATTTGTGACAAAGAAACATTCGCGAACAACCACTACCAGCGTTGCAATAACCGCTGGTAGGTGGTTTTGTCTAACTGCGACTCTTGCTTAACTGGGCTTTTCTGTATGTTAAGTGCAGCCTTAGCTTCATCAAATGAGTCAAAAACTTCACCATCAATGTAGAACACGCTGTCATCTGACGTAGGTTTACCGTCTAACGAATAGGCGGTGCTTAGTAAATCTGATGCCGTAGTAATACTACTGTGACCAATAAAGTCGGCCGCGCCGTCATTGTTTACGTCTTTTGTTAACCACGCGATGGCAAGAGGCTTGTTAAACTTACCGCTATCTTGCATTGCTAAAACGGTTTCATTAAATTGCTTCATCAAACGTTCTGCGTTTGCCACGTTTTTATTTATTGCTAACTGAAAGCCCGTTTTAGCTAAAGGCTTGGCCGAGTAATGTAAGGTTTCCTCGTTATCGTTTGCTAGTAAAATATTAAGCTCACGGGCAAGTAACTGCGTTGTAATAAGAAACGGTGCCCGGTCGTCCGCTAGTTGGCGGAAGGCGTCGAAGGTACTGGGGTTACGCGACCACTTTATGTTTTTAAGTAACCTAAATGAAGGCGTATTAGCAAAGCGATTTTCAATAGCTACCCGGTTATCTTTCAAGTGGGGGAATAACCTGACTTCTTCAACGTCGGGGCTCTTGCTGACAGCGTACAGGTAAATAGGCAGATAAATGTCAGAAAGTACCAAGTGGCTGGTGGTTTCCCCTAAATCTACAAAAGCGAATTCACCATCGACTTTGCCGGTAAGTACCGAACTGCCTAAAAATGCGCTGCGCATAACCCGTAGTTCAACATCAAGGTTAGCCTTTTGAAATATCGCTGCTAAGAGTGCATTAATTCTGGCGGGCTCTCCATCATCGCTGATATAGGTTTCAAAAGATGACGCGGCGAGCGTAAGGGGTGCTGCGTGAAGTGTAAAGGTGTGAGAAAAATAAAGCGCACAGCTAAGCCCTAGTGTACCTAAGGTTCGAGTAAAACGAGTAAACGGGAACGCGCTGAATTTACCCAAAAAAATCTCCCTACTGCCATTATGCATTTACTACACTGTAATGCAGTTAAGCACTTTATTCCAATAAAGAGATAAAGCTTTAAATTAACAAAACTTAAGCAGCATCAATATTTTGCATATTGAAGTGCTTAAGTTTCAGAACCCGAGCGTTAAGTGTGTTTATTCACCAAAACTTCCGGCTGGGCCCGGATACACTACCACGCTTTCAACGCCATCTTTGTTGACGCTGGCAACACCAAAGAAGTAGTTGTCTATAACAACGTTCTCAAGCGTCGCTTCTGTTACGTTGCCCACGTATTTGCTGTATTCCCAATTTGGTGCATCAGTATGACGCCAGTATATTTTATACCCTTTTAACTGCGGGTTTTGTTCGGTATCTAACGCATCCCATTTAAGGGTAGTAGAAGGCTGCACAGCGCCAGCAATTTCCACATTAGCGGGTGGGTTTGGAGCCCATGCCATGGCCGCAAGCGATACCGCATTAAGTCCTGTGAGTTTGGCTGCATAATCGAAGTTTACGCCGTCAAGGGTGTCGCCGTAGGCTATACCGTCTTCTACGCGCAGGTCCTGATGCTGACGGGTATAGTTTTCGTTGGTTTCCATAATACGAATACCCGGATAACCCAAATCGTTAAACGGGCGATGGTGGCCGCCACGACCAAATCGGTCTAAGCGATAAATCACCATGGTATCTAAGTTCTCAATATACTTATCGGCAATTTTATCAATGTAGCGGGCAAGGTTACGGCTAGGCGAGTCAACTTCGCCGCCCGTGAAGCGACGCATGCGCGCTTCTTTTTCTGTTTCAGTTACGCGAGTACCTTCAGCAAAAATACGGGCAGTGGTGTTGTTAATAACACCGTTAACGCCTTCGATATTGCCAATCATGTCGTTATTTAGCACGGCTTTAATTCGCCAGCCGTCTTCTTTGGCTTGCTTCGCCATAATGCGCCCGCCAAATAAACCTTGTTCTTCACCGGCTAGCGCGGCATAAACAATGCTGCCGTTAAACTTGTGTTTCGATAAAACGCGCGCGGCTTCAAGAGTACCCGCAACACCAGAAGCGTTGTCATTTGCACCCGGTGAATCAGACGTGAAATCCATTACATCAGACACCCGCGAGTCGATATCGCCAGACATGATTACATAGCGATCTGGATCGGTCGTACCGCGCTGAATAGCGATGACGCTTACCACTTCAACAGGGTCGGGAATACGCTTTTCACCGCTGATTACCTCTGACTGATAATACACCTCTAAACACCCCCCGCACGCGGCGGAAATTTTATCAAATTCAGACTTTATCCAACGCCGTGCCGCGCCTATGCCGCGGGTATCCGACTCGGTTTCAGAAAGGGTGTGACGAGTGCCAAAGTTGACCAGCGTAGTAATGTCTTTTTCGATGTTTTCGGCAGAAACGTTTTTGGCTATATCGTAAAGTGCTTGCTGCTGTTCGGTTTGGGCGTGAACTGTGAAAGAAACAGCGCTACTTAACAATACGGTAGATGCCAGAAGACTTGTGGCTTTAGTTCTTAGTCTAGACTGTGGGGATAGGTTTTTTATCATTATTCTCTCCAGCGTTTATCTTTTCACCATAACCAATACGCGACAAAGCTACAATTGGAGTAAACGACGTAAACCAACCAACTATCGCAAGCTCTAAAATTATACATTCTTTACTTTTTGGTAAAAAGTAAAGAATGGTGTATGCTTAGCAAACAGTGAATAGACATCGAGGCTGGAGAGCTATGGCTAAAGTAAGCATGAAGAGGCAAATAACCCTGCCGGCAGAACTATGCAGCATTGCTAACATTAATGCGGGCGACGATGTTGAGAGTTTTGTTGATAGACAAGGCGTTATTTCAATCGTTAAGAAACAAGCTGGAGCGGCAAGAGGGCTTTTGAAAAACATAACTGTGAATAGGAGTTATAGTGACCAAGCATCTCTTCAGAGCGCAATTGAAAAATGATAGCGATAGACACAAATGTCTTGCTGCGTTACTTGCTACAAGATGACGAGAAGCAAGCTATACAAGCAAGCCAATTAATTTTGGGCTCTGAAAAAGTCTTGATTACAGATGTAGTACTAATTGAAACCGTATGGACCTTAAAAGGAAGGCGTTATAACCTTAATAAAGATAAAGTTATACAGGTTATCCATGCGTTATTTGCTGAGCCAAATCTTGTGTTTGAGGACAGTCAGGCAGTGTGGGCTGCATTAAAAGACTTTACTAATGCGAAACCGATCAAGGCGGGTGGGAAAACGAAACAAGCAGACTTCCCTGATGCGCTTGTTATCAATAAAGCAAAGCGTCACGCGCAGCGAAATAAGCTCAACCTTACTAGTGTATTTACCTTTGACAAAGCGGCTCAGGAAATTGAAGGAATGATTGAACCTCATTGCTGATAATAAAACGCCACCGACATTTCGATGGCGCTAGGTATTAACAAGCCCCGCCTATAATTGGCTTATATAAACGCAAACGCGTCGCCAAACAAGTTCTCTATTTTCAAGCCGCGCTGAGTAAAGTCATCGCGCACGACCTTCGCCATTTCAAAACGACCGGCAACGTAAACCTGAATATTGGCAAAGTCAGCGTGGTCAGCCATCACCGCGTGATGCACCCAACCGGTTCTGCCTTTCCATTCGTCGCAGGCAAACTCAACAACTGGCACAAACGTGAAGTGCTCGTTAGCATCAGCTAGTGCAGTTAGCTTATCGGCTAAATACAAGTCCGATGCGTGCTTTCCACCCCAATAAAGGGTAACTGGCGTTTTGTCGTCGTTATTAAGGTGCTCTTGCAGAATCGAGTAGGTATACGAGAAACCCGTACCGCCAGCAATAAGCACCATAGGCAGGCCGTTGCTTTGCAAAAAGGCATTGCCATTACCAACATTTACCGTGATTTCACCATCAGCGCGCATACGCTCTAGCACTTCGCCTGCATAGCTATTACCTGGCTCTGCGCCAATATGTAATTCAATGCGGCCATTATCAAACGCGGCATTGGCAATAGAAAATGGACGCATATCTTTTTCGCCCATTACGACCATAGCGTACTGACCCGCTTTAAACTCAACAGGACTCTCTGGCGTTAATTCAACTTTTTGTACCACTTCGGTTAAAGGCGTGATGCTTGCAACCTTACACTTAATTTCTGACATGTATTCTCTTCTAACCTTCTTGCTTAGCGTGTCGCCTTTACACGCGCTTTAAGAAAAGCGCATGTTTTAATACAAAATAAATAGCGTTTAAAATAGTCGCTACATAATACCAAGACTGTCCCAAATATCATCAACGCGTTTTTTAACGCCTTCGTCCATTACAATAGGCACACCCCATTCGCGGTCGGTCTCGCCCGGCATCTTATTGGTAGCGTCCATCCCCATTTTAGAGCCTAGCCCTGAAACGGGTGAGGCAAAGTCCAAATAATCGATAGGTGTATTTTCTATCATTACCGTATCGCGGGCGGGGTCCATGCGGGTAGTAATTGCCCAAATAACGTCGTTCCAGTCGCGCGCATTAACGTCGTCATCGCACACTATCACAAATTTGGTGTACATGAACTGACGCAAGAACGACCATACCCCCATCATCACCCGTTTCGCATGACCAGGATACTGTTTCTTCATGGTTACTACCGCCATGCGATAGGAACAGCCTTCAGGTGGTAAGTAGAAATCCACTATCTCAGGAAATTGCTTTTGCAAAATAGGCACAAACACTTCGTTTAGCGCCACCCCTAAAATAGCCGGCTCGTCTGGCGGACGACCGGTATAAGTTGAATGATAAATAGGGTCTTTACGGTGAGTAATATGGGTAACGGTAAACACAGGGAAGTCGTCGACTTCATTGTAATACCCAGTGTGATCGCCGTAAGGGCCTTCCGGTGCGGTTTCATCTTGCGCGATATAACCTTCAAGCACAATCTCTGCGCTGGCAGGTACCTGCAAATCGTTACTGATAGACTTAACCACTTCGGTTTTATCACCGCGAAGTAAGCCTGCAAAAGCATATTCTGAAAGCGTATCCGGTACAGGAGTAACCGCACCTAAAATGGTGGCTGGATCTGCACCGAGCGCCACAGACACAGGGTAGGGTTCGCCCGGGTGGGTTTGACACCACTCGCGAAAATCAAGGGCGCCGCCGCGGTGTGATAGCCAGCGCATAATAAGTTTGTTTTTGCCAATCACCTGCTGACGGTAAATACCCAAATTCTGGCGTTTTTTGTGCGGGCCTTTCGTAACGCTTAACCCCCAGGTTACCAAAGGCGCGGCATCACCGGGCCAGCAGCGCTGCACAGGAATTTTTGACAAATCTACATCGTCACCGGTAAGCACCACTTCCTGACACGGCGCTTTTTTTAGCACTTTAGCAGGCATATTCAGTACCTGCTTAAATACCGGCAGCTTTTCCCAGAGATCTTTAAGCCCTTTCGGCGGCTCAGGCTCTTTTAAGTAAGCCAGTAGCTTGCCAACTTCACGAAGGGCTTCTACCGATTCTTGCCCCATACCCATGGCGACACGCTCAGGCGTACCAAACAAGTTTGCCAGTACAGGCATATCGTGGTTTTTAGGGTTTTCAAACAACAGCGCAGGGCCACCAGCACGCAGCGTACGGTCGGCAATTTCCGTCATTTCAAGGTCGGTATCAATGGGCTGGCTAATGCGTACCAATTCACCTTTAGCTTCGAGCTGGCGAATAAAGTCGCGTAAATCTTTGTACTTCATCTGTTTGGCGTATCCACACACTTTATTTATGGCAAGAATATACTATTTAGCGTGAAAGTCCGATCAGTAAGCGACACGAATACAAGATTATACGTTTTACAGACAAATTAATCTTTACAGAGGTGCTATTTAGGTGTGAGATAGCAAAGTGTTATAAAAATTAACAAACCCTTTCGCCTAAGGTGGTTACATGAGTTCATTCGATCAGGACATGCTAGACGAGCTAAATTTGTTATTGAAGTTTCCTACAGACAGTTTACTTCAGGGCCTAAAGATTCATCACGATGCTAGCCAAAGCATGGTAAACGCCGCGTCTCGACTTTATGCCAAGGGGCTTATAACTCAGCCCGATGGCGGCTATCTCACCGACTTGGGTATCGATCTTGCCGATCACGCTCGTCATATCCAATCGGCATTGTGCCCCAGGAAAAGTAGTCATTAATTAACACGTAACCTGCTGTTATATGGATATATAGGCGCCACGGAAAGTGCAGGGGTAAAAAACGTTGTAGCTGATAGCGCACAATTTTCGTAAAGAAAGGCATGTCTTAGTTAAGATAATCTATACTAAGCCGATAAGTTAACTAAGACAGTGCAATCAATATTTACTCCTTAGCTATGAAACGTATTCTATCTACCGCTTTATTTATCTGTGTTTCGGTAACGGGGTTCTCTGCTCACGCTCTTGAGGGGGAAACCGTAGAAGAGCTGCGTGCAGTTCAGCTATACAGCCAAGACGCGTTAATTGACATGATTAACGCTAATACGCATCTAGACAAGGTGGTGGCTGACAGGTGCCAGCTAGTACAAGATATTGAAGCGCGAGCAGACGTACTTAAAATTCCGGCGTACCAATTTTTATGGGGCGACATGTTGGCTTGGGGTGTGTGTGTTGATGCGGCGCCGTCGCGAGGCATTGGTTATATGGAAGATGCTGCGAACCAAGGTTTGCCCGCCGCCCTTGAACAACTGGGGCGTTATTACGCAAAAGGCACGTTGGTACAACAAGATAAGTCTCGCGCCGTGGTGTATTTACGCGAAGCCGCTGCACTTAAAAACCTAAAAGCGCAAATTCGATTGGTTGAGTTGTTTTTAGAAGGTTACGGTAGCCCCTACGATTATGAAGATGCGTATCACTGGCTTTATAACTCGGTCACAAACGATAAAAAACAGCATCAACAAATTTCATCTTATCTAGCGCGTTTAGAAAAGCTAATGCACCCGAAGGCGGTGCGTCAAGCTAAGCGCCCAATGGATAGTTAGAGCTGTCACGCACCGTCCACTTGTTGTTATTGAGCCTAAAAGGTTATGCATAGCTATTGTGAACCCACGGAAAATACTGAGCAAAAACGTTCCGCAGGGTGAAGGGGTAGACACTATCGTTTTCGCCACCCGGTAAGCATAGGGCGAATAAGCTGAACATTCCCTAAGTACTGTACTAAAAACACTGCCGCAATATGCACTAAAACGCAGGCGTAAAGCACATCGGCCATAATGCTGTGTATCCATTCCAACGTGCTGTTGCCAAACATGGCGTCTATCTCTTCCATCATAAAGCCGGTAATGCCTAAACCTAAGAATAGAGTGAATACGGCAAATATCATTAGCCAACCGAAAGGGTTATGACCGTGCCTGGTGGGGATTTTCTTTTGCTGTAAATGGTGAAAGTGCTCGATAAAAGCCTTTTTACTCAAAGATACGCTGGCAAAACTAGCGTAAGGGATTTCTCCACTCTTATTCTGCGCCTTTTGTTGTTGAAGCGTGCCCCAAGCAAGTCGTAGTAGAATAAACGACACCCCAGCGTACCCTGCTATTTCATGATAAAGCCGGCCCGGCTCTACAATAAAGTAGTTGGTAATAAAAGCAGCAACAATACCCCAGTGACAAACGCGCACAACCCAATCCCAAACATAAATATCTGAAGGCGTGTCTTTTGTTGTATTCATAATATGGCTTACTCTGTTTAAAACAAAAAACGCTGCAGTATCCCTGCAGCGTTTTTATCAAGCATTAAAGCAAACGATGTGTTTGTCGTTTACTAAACTTAGTGTTTTTCTTCTTTAACAATGCTGCCATCAACTGGGTTGAAGTAAATTTCTACTTTGTTTTCTTCTTTATCAAAACCATAGATTTCGTAGCAGTTGCCGTCTGTTACTTTAAACTCGTTAATTTTGTAGCCTTGCGCTAGCAGTTGCGCCTGAAACGCATCTTGATTTTGCCATTCAGCTTCAGGTGCAGTAGTACATTGCGTAGTGCCGTGCTCTGCACTACAAGCACTTAATAGGGTCGCAGCGCCAATAGCTGTAGCCATCATTAATTTTTTCATTGCAGTCTCCATTTCGCTTTTAGTTAAAAGTTATTTCTGTCCTACGTGGAATGAGTGTACTTAGTTTGCTCTTTGATTCAAAGGGGCGTTTTTTGTGATAACTTTCGTTGAGCATTAATTCCACAAAATTTATATAACCCGTTACTGCGTAACAACTGAATTTTGGTATAGAGCGAGGCAAGAAGTCGCTGTCACAAAATTGCCTCCAACTTGTCATGTATGGTTCATCGAACCGTCTCAAAAGCGCTCTACATTCTTTGGCTTTGATATATCTAAACAATAAGCAATGTCGCCAATCTGTCGGTGAAATGCTTATAAAAATACATAAAGCACCCAATAAGCACACGAAAGGAATGATTTGATGCGCCCTCTGTACCCACTATCTGTTTACCCACGCACTTTGCTAGCGACAACCATTGCTTTAGCACTATCGAGCGCGGCAATGGCACAAGAAGTCGCCCCCGATACAGCAAACGAGAATGACTACATAGAAGAAATTACCGTTACCGCGCAAATGCGTGAGCAGTCTGTTATGGATGTTCCAGTAACTATGGATGTCATTGGGAGCGAGTTCTTAGAGCGCACCAATATCATGGAACTTGATGAGCTTTCTCGTATATTGCCAAACGTTCAAATTCAGGAGCAAGCGGTAAGCTTACCGTCGTTCAACATTCGCGGTGTAACCGACGATGTGTCATCGGTATCGGCGACGCCTCGCATCTCGGTATATCAAGATGGCTTTGATATCAGCAAGAAAACCGTAGCCAGTGTCGCGCTTTACGATATTGCTCGCGTTGAAGTGTTAAAAGGCCCTCAGCCGACGCTTTTCGGTGTGGCGGCAGCAAACGGTGCGGTAAGCATTCACTCTAACCTTCCGACCTTTGAACAGGAAGGCAAAGTGCAGGTTGGCTATAACTCAGAGCAGGGCCAAGAACTTGAGTTTATGTATAACCAGCCTATTAACGACAACCACAGTTTTCGTATAGCTGGGCTTTATCGCGAAATGGACGGCATTGTAGAAAACAATGCCTGTAGCGCTGATTCTTACTATGGTAATGCAAACATGTATAACCATTTAGGTGAAGAGGTACCGTGCAATAGTGAAGACCTTCAAGGTGTATCGGTGCAAGCACTTCGCGCAACCTGGCTTGCAAGCTATGATAAGTTAGAAATCATTGCGCGTGCAGCAATGGAGTACAACGACCAGCCGGGTATTGCGTTCAAATCAGGCTCTATTGCGCCTAACGGCGGAGACACCAGCCCATTTACCGCAGCAGAGTTTAGTTTAGGTGGTGAGCTTGGCATTGAACGAACGCTTCAAGCTTATGACTTAACCGTAAACTACGATTTCAACCAAATGCTCAGTCTGCATGCCGATGCCTACTATAAAGATGTAGAGGTAAGCGAGGGATTTGACGCCGACGGTTCTGCTTTGCGTATTCAAGATGCCTATTTCGATAACGACGCTACGCTTCAAGGCGCATCAATGCGTTTGGTGTATGACTCGGGTGATAAATTGGCTGCATTCGTTGGTGCGTCCATCACCCAAGACGATTCGATTTTACCGTACTATGTGATGGTAGACCCATTTATACGCGGCACCTTCGATGCAGTGAAAGCACAGCTTGAGGCCAACTCCAACATTCCGCTGAACCAAAACATTGCAACCAATGCATCATTAGAAGAAATAGAAGCGCTGCGTGCTATGTTGGTATCACAGCTATTTAATGCCGACGGTTCACCTATTTCAAACCCTGCGTTACCGCCTATTTTCATACAAGGGCCGTTCATATTTGAAGCTGAGCTAGACATTGCCTCTTATGTTGCCGAAGTATCTTACTTTGTTACCGACGATATTAATGTAACTGCTGGCGTTCGTTACATTGATGAAACCCGCTATACGCGCAATACCTTTACTACGGCAGACGGTGCATTTACGTTCGATGCAGAGCGCGATTTTGACGATACCCTGCCGCGCTTTGCCGTAAGCTATGATGTTAATAACAACTGGAACGTATACGCGAACTACGCCAAGGGCCGCCGTTCACCAGTGGTTGATGCTAATGCGGGTGGCGTTAATGTTACTAAACCTGAAATAGTAGACAGCTACGATTTGGGTGTGAAGTATCAAAGCGCCAACTTCCTGTTCTCGGGCGCTATTTTTACTTATGAGTACAGCGATTATCAGCAAAGCTTTACCGATGCAGAAACCTTGCAGTCGATTACTGTAACGGTAGGCGACTCGACCATGTCGGGTATTGAAGGCATGGCGACCTATAACTACAGCAAAACGCTGACGCTAACAGCAAGCCTTGGTTTCCTTGATGCTGAATTTGCAGACAATACTGCTGATGGATCTGAGTTCCAATACGGTGGCAATAAGTTCCGCTTAGCGCCAGAAGTTAGCGGCGCGATAAACATCAACAAAGTATTCAACATGAATAACTTCGACATTGATGTTAACTGGCTTACCAGTTTCCAGTCTGAAGTGTTCTTTGAAAGCAGCAATTACCCAGGCCTTTCCCAAGATACCTATTCGTTAACCGATGTATCGGTGAAGCTGCTTCAAGACAACAGCAAGTTTGCCTATGAGTTTTACGTGAACAACCTGTTTGATAAAGAATTCTTGATTGATGCTGGTAATACGGGCGGTGGCTTGGGGATTCCGACCTTTGTTCGCGGGATGCCACGCATCGCCGGTGTGCGTGTTTATTACGCGTTCTAGAAGTAAAGAATAAGAGATTACCTATTCCCGTCAACATGCCCTTACTTTGATGGGAATAGGACGTAATTCAAAATATATGGGTTACAAGAAGGAGTATCAGAGACTCTGTTTTTAGTTGGTGCGATTTAACTATAATGTCTTTCACTCTGTCTTTGTTGATGAAAAGCGAAAGAAGACATTTAATGCTAGTGCAGTTACAATAAAGATTCTTTAAGAACCTCGGAGAATCTGCATGCCTTTAAAAGCTACCTCAGTGAGATTAGATGATGAAACACTTGCACGTGTAGGCGAAATGGCTAAGGCGATGGATAGACCTAGGGCGTGGCTGATGGCCGAAGCCATCAAGCAGTTTGTTGCTCGCGAAGAGTGGTTTATCCAAGAGGTGGAAAAAGGAGTGAAAGCCGCTGATGAGGGACGTTTGACCGACCATACTGATGTCAAAGCTAAGTGGGAGGCTAAGCGTGCAGCTCAAATGGACTGATCTTGCAGGTACCGATTTAGAGAAAATTGAAGCTCATATTGCTCAAGAAAATAGCCCCTCTGTAGCTATTGACGTTGTCATGAATATTATTGATAGTTCGCACCTAGTCTTATCGGAACATCCTAGAGCGGGCCGTCATGGCCGATTGAAGAATACGCGTGAACTTGTGATTAATGGCCTGCCGTTTATCGTTATATATCGAGAAAACATCATTACAAATTGCATCGAAATACTACGTGTTCTTCATGATGCTCAGCAATGGCCCTGCGCAGATTAAAAACACACTATTTGTGGAAAGCACTAAGCTTATTGTGCGAGGTGTAAAACAGCGTTTATAGCTTCTTCTTGTATAAATAACGTGTATAGGCTCAAGCCTATACACGCTTATAAAATTGTAGAAAGCTATGCCTTAATCTCAAAGCTATGCGTGTTAACCACCTTTCCAGCCTTGGTCAAAATTGCATCCACATAGTGCCAGGTCGCTTTAGCTTCATCCTCGCTAACGGTCAATGTCATAAAGCCGCGCTGGTGAAGATTACAATACTGTAAATCATCAATAAGAAGGGGAAGGTCATCAGCAAGTGTTTCTGCCATTTCATCATCCATACTTAAATAATGTTCCATGCCGGGTGACGTCACCCCAGGGGTGGCAAGTTCAACACCCACTTCCGTTCCGTCTTTAAGGGTTAGTTTGTTGTGCCAAGCATTATGAGTATCGCCTGCAAGGGCAATAACTGGCTTGCCGATGGATTTTAGCTGCATGAGAACCTGTTCACGTTCAACAGGGTAGCCATCCCATGCGTCTAAGTTGTAGGGCATTACCGTATTGATAAGCGCAAGCTCTTGCTCACTTAGCGTATTGCCTTGCATTTGTTTGCGCTTAATATTAGCCAGCTTGTGTACGTGTGCAGGAATATCTTTACGTTCAACGCCGTTAAAAATAGACACAGGGAATAGCATGCGGCCAATTAATAGCTGTTGCCCCAGCACTTGCCATTTAGCCTGGCTTTGCTTCATAGAGGTATGTAGCCAATTGCGCTGGGTTTCACCTAAAAGACCGCGATTAGGATTACTGATATCTTTCATAAAGCCTGCTTGGTCAAAAGCTTTAGTTTCAGCGTCGCGATAGTTGGCGTATTCAAGCTGCTTATCCCGGGCTAAAACGCGGGTATCAAGCATGTATAAATCAAGCAGGTTGCCAAAGGTAAACTGACGGTAGATTTCTAAACGCTCAGTGCCAAATGGCGGGCGAATAGGCAGCCACTCATAATAGGCTTGCACTGCCGCAGCGCGACGTTCATAAAAATCGCCTTCATCCGCTTGGTGATTTTCAGCACCGTCTTTATAGGTGTCGTTAGTAATTTCATGGTCATCCCACACAACGATAAACGGCTTATTTTGATGTAAAGCCAGCAAGCCTTCGTCGGTGCGATACAACGCGTAGCGGTTTCGGTAGTCGGTTAGCGTATATAGCTCGGTATCGTTATCTGGCGCATAGGTTCGGCCAATCTCTTTGGCATGTTCGGTGGCGTAACCCTTTCCATCGTACTCATATATGTAGTCGCCTAAATGCAGCACATAATCCATGTTGTCATCTTTGGCGGCTTCCATATAAGGCGTGAAAAAGCCGGCAGGGTAGTTCGAGCAAGAAAATATGCCGAATGTGATCTTAGATACGTCTGCTTCCGGCAATGTACGAGTTTCGCCAACAGGGCTCACATTATTCGCACTTTTGAAGCGATAAAAGTATTTGCTTGCAGGCTGAAGACCTGACACATCTACTTTTACGGTAAAGTCATGTGTCGCTTTAGCCTCAACGACTCCGCTACTTACCACGTCGGTAAATGCTGCATCGCTTGCCATTTCCCACAAAATATCGGCTTTAACTAAAGCCGAGCTTGATGTAGGAACCGCGCGAGTCCAAATGATCACTGCATCTTTTAACGGGTCGCCACTGGCCACGCCATGGGTAAATTCCGATTTAGTTTGAGGCTGACTGTTTGCTGACGTGCTAACTGTACACCCCGCTAGCCCAGTAGATACTGCCACGCTCGCACCCGCGAATGACGACAGCCTAATAAACGTTCTTCTATCCATATGCCTGCTCTTTATAAAGTTGGTAGGGTAAATAGTGTATTAATTGTTTTGTTGAACGCTCATACAACAAAAATGAAAACCCATTTTTATACTGATTGTTTGTGACATCGAGATGTCAGGCTGAACTGAATCGATAACTGGACGTTAGATCGAAGTTTACACAACCCTGTTCGATTAAAATATAAACATATTTTTGAGGTGAGATTACCTCTGTGGTAATCTTCTATGGGTGGTTAGATGGCAATTGTAAGCTTCCTACATCAAAAGCTACTTTTAATGTGGCTATCTGATTACGATGAATGGCTTGTGTTAGCATATCGTCATGAAGTCTGGAATGCGTTGTTTGATTTAGACGCTGCATCACAAATATCTGATTTGCTAGATATCGGTGCAGTACGATCCGAAGAAAGCGAACTTTGGTACGTGACTATTACAGTTAATAGCGTAGAGCCTTGTGGAGCGGTAACTTGCTATTTCAACGATGGTGACTGTTTCAGTCTGGATTATAGAGAGTACAACCCATGAGACAAAGTATGCACATAGGCATTGAATCTAAAGGTGATAGGGGCTGCGCATTAATTGAAGCAGGAGAGCGAGCATCACGGCCCGAGCATCTTAAGAGGCCCCATCCGGGCGAAGTATTTAAACGCAGATGCATGGCAAAGTCACCCTTGAAGCAATCAGAGGTTGCGCAATGCTTAGAAGTCTCGACTAAACATTTATCGCGATTTGTTAACGGGCATTCTAATTTAACTGTCGAGTTCGCGCGCAAGCTTGAAGCGGTAAGCGGTATAAGTGCCAAGGCTTGGATGCATTATCAGGTTGCCTACGACTTGTATCGAACCGCAAAAAGTAAACCCAGCTTAAAACCAATATACTAGCGGGTGTTTCAACTTTTATACTGTGTATGTATAACTTACGTGAGCTTGCGCCCTTTAACCTTATTAGCTTATAGACATTGAAGAAAAGATATTGCCTAGCACGGTAATAACTTCGCTTGCATTACAATAAACCGCAAAATTCAGCACGCCTTAATTACTCCCAATGTTTTACCGTAAATACTGTTATACTGTGCAGCAAATAACCACATGAACCAAATTTGGTAAGTGTGTCTAACAATCTATGAATCAAAATTTCTTGTACGTATTTTTTAAGGCGTACCACAATAAAAAAAGTCTTGAACAAATAAAGTAAGCTTTAGGAGCACGTTAGTTGAGATGTCAGACGACGAGTTGTTTGAATATTAACTAGCAGAGCAACGCCCGTCAGCGGCAGGTTAAGGCTTACTGAGTAAACAAAATAAAAGGTAATTTATAAATACATGAGTGACGATCCGCATTATCAGCGCGAGAAAGAGAAGTACGACAACCCGGTAGCAAGCCGCGAATATTTAATGAGTTTACTAAAAGAACACGACAAGCCTTTGTCGTTTCTTGATATTTGTAACTTGGTGAACGCGTTCGACGAAGAAGCCCGAATAGGTATACAGCGCCGCTTACGCGCCATGGAGCGCGAAGGGCAAGTACAGTTCACCAAACAGAAAAAATACATACTTCAAAACCGTGATGAAATCATAAAAGGCCGCATTATTGGCCACCGAGATGGTTACGGCTTTCTGCGTCCTGAAGATAAAAGTGGTGACTTATTCATAAGTGCCGGGCAAATGAATTTGTTTTTACACGATGACGTGGTTGAAGCGCGCATTAGCGGCACCGACCGTCGCGGTAGAAAAGAAGCCTTTATTACCCAAGTTATTGAGCCAAGAAGCGAGCCAATAGTCGGGCGCTATTTCGTAGAGCAAGGTTTTGGCATGGTTGTGCCAGACGATAGCCGCCTTCAGCATGAAATTGTCATTCCGCCCGAAAGTACCAACGGTGCGCGCATGGGGCAGGTGGTGGTGGTAGAACTTACCCAACGCCCCCGCCGTAAAATGAACCCCGTGGGAAAAATTGTTGAAGTACTCGGTGAGCATATGGCGCCAGGTATGGAAATAGAAATGGCCCTTCGCACTTTTGATATTCCGCATCAGTGGCCAAACGGCGTAACCAAGCAGGTGGAAAAACTCACCGATCAGGTGCCAGATGAAGCCAAAGAAGGGCGTATCGATTTACGCCAGCTTCCTCTTGTTACCATTGATGGTGAAGACGCCCGTGATTTTGACGATGCGGTTTATTGCGAACCACTCGATGACGGCGGCTGGCAGCTCTGGGTAGCCATTGCGGATGTAAGCCATTACGTAAGAACGGGCTCTGCCCTTGATGATGAAGCGCAGCAGCGCGGAAACTCAGTGTATTTCCCCGACCAAGTTATCCCTATGTTACCTGAGGTGTTGTCGAACGGACTGTGTTCACTGAACCCTGAAGTCGACCGGCTTTGTATGGTGTGTGAAATGACGATCAGCGCCCAAGGGAAGCTAGAAGAGTTTCAGTTCTATGAAGCAGTGATGAACTCTCATGCCCGTCTTACCTACAACAAGGTGTGGGGCATATTACAAGGCGACAAAGAGCTGCATCAGCGTTATGAACCTCATGTGCCCCATCTTCGCAATCTACACGATTTATACCGAGCACTTAAAAAAGCCCGTGCTAAACGTGGTGCCATTGAGTTTGAAACCCAAGAAGTCAAATTCGTGTTCAATGCACAGCGCAAAATAGAAAACATTGTGCCCTTGGTGCGTAACGACGCACACAAGCTGATTGAAGAATGCATGATCATGGCGAACGTAAGTGCGGCTTTAACGCTAGAAAAGCACGAAGCGCCAGCGCTTTATCGTGTTCACGATAAGCCAGACGCTGACAGGCTTACCGCCTTCACTAGCTATTTGAGTGAAATTGGTATTCCACACCGCATAGTTGAAGATGCAGAGCCTGCCGCATTTACCGATGTAGTACTAAAAACACGCGGGCGGGTAGACGAAGAGCTTATACAAACCATGCTGCTTCGCTCTATGAAGCAAGCGGTGTACGACGGTGAAAACGTAGGGCACTTTGGTTTGGCCCTCGAAGCTTATGCTCACTTTACCTCGCCTATTCGTCGCTACCCTGATTTAGTGGTGCATCGCGCGTTAAAAGGCATCATTGCTAAGCAGAAAGGTAAAAAAGCGGTAAGCGGCGCTAAAAACTACACGGTAGAAGAAATTGAACAACTCGGCGAGCAGTGCTCTATGACCGAGCGCCGCGCCGACGATGCGACTCGCGATGTGGCCGACTGGCTCAAGTGTGAGTTTATGCTCGATCACGTAGGCGACACCTTTGAAGGGGTAGTCAGCTCGGTCACTAATTTCGGACTATTCATTCGCTTAACGGAATACCATATCGACGGGTTAGTTCATATTACGTCACTCGATGACGACTACTATCATTACGACGAAGTAAAACAAGCCTTAGTAGGCGAGTCGGGCCATCGTCAGTTCAGACTGGGCGACACAGTCGAGGTAACCGTTGCGGCAGTAAACCTTGATGAAAGAAAGATTGATTTATTACTCGATAAGTCTATGCTGCGCAGCACTAAAGGTAAGAAGGTAAAAGTGAAGACAGCTAAAAAGTCTTCAGACAAACCTACTCGCTTTGATAATAAACCCCGCTCTGGTAAAGACTCCCGTTCTGATAAGAAGGGGAGCAAAGGTAAAGGCGGCTCAAGCTCGTCTAGTCGAAGCGGTGGAAAATCGTCGAGTCGCGGCAGCGCAAAAGGCGGTAGCAGCGGCAAAACACTGTCATTGAATAAAAGAGGTAAGCGTTAAATGGCGCAGCAAGAATGGTTATACGGTTTACATGCCATGCAGTCGGTACTTGAAAAAGAGCCCGAGCGTGTAATGGAAGTGTGGGTTTTAAAAGGTCGGAACGATGACCGCTTGACCAACATTGTTAACCAAGCCCGCCGTTTTGGTATCTCTGTTCAGTTTAGCCAGCGCAAAGCGCTAGATGATAAAGTAAGCGGTGAGCAACACCAAGGCGTGGTAGCAAGAGCGAAACCAGCCCGCGTGCTAGATGAAGCTGACTTAGACAAAATTTTAGAAAGCGAAGCGCAGCCTTTAATCTTGGTACTAGACGGTGTTACCGACCCGCATAATCTAGGTGCGTGCCTGCGTACTGCAGATGGAGCAGGGGTGCACGCGGTAGTAGTACCGAAAGATAAATCAGCAAGCCTAAACGGCACAGTAAGAAAAGTGGCCCTGTGGTGCAGCTGAAGTGGTTCCACTTATTCAAATCACGAACCTGGCCAGAACCTTGAAGCACCTTCAAGATAAAGGCCTTTGGATTGTTGGCACAGCCGGTGAAACCGATAAGACCCTTTATGATGTAGACCTGAAAGGCCCAACTGCATTAGTAATGGGGGCTGAAGGTAAGGGTATGCGTAGGCTTACCAAAGAAACATGCGATGAGTTGGTGAAGCTCCCTATGGCTGGTAGCGTGACAAGTTTAAACGTGTCGGTAGCTACAGGTGTATGCCTGTACGAAATAGTGAGACAGCGTGGTTTGTAATGCTCCCTAAGCGTTTGAACGCGACGCGAGAGCTTCCAAAATAAGAAATGTTAAAGGCACGCAGAAAGATTGTTGCGCGCCTTTTTTCTTTTTAGAATATTTACTTAATCTATGCAAACTGTGCTTGGTTGTCTGAAATAGCACTTTTGGTTGCGTCAACCGTTGCATATGGTTGCCAAGCAATAAGTTAGTAGCAATCCGTTGCTATCACGAGTATTTATATTAAAAAATAGGGTTGTTTAGTAGTTCTGTCGCTTTTTCTTGAGCTCTAAGCCAAGCGACGGTTTTCTTGCATCGCCATGACACGGCTTCTTCAATTAACGGCAGTAGCTGGGTTAATGTAGGCTGATTAAAAATAGGCTCATGGTGAGCAATTCTATTGCGTTGCTTCCTGATTATGTCGCAACCGTTTTTCAGTGTGTTTCGAATGGTAGATACTGTATTTTCCGTTGAGTTGGGAAAGACTTGTTTGATAAAAGGCTTCCAAATACGCCCCTCATGTCTTTTTGCCAGCATGTTTTCATACCAACTCAGCTTCAGCTCTGGCAAAAGTTTACCTACACCTTGATAATCTTGAGTTAGTCGTACTAAGTCTTGCTTGTCTTTGTAGGGCAATGAATTTTGGAATACGACGTTTGTTGGCCAGTCATCGCCGTAGCGCATTGATATAGCCTCAGAAACCGCATTCCTTAAAACGACTTCATATATGTGAAGCGGGAAGAACATCACGGAAGAAAGCTGTGCGTTCCATTCGTAGAGCTTAAGAGTTGTAGCAGTGCAGTCATTTCCTATTTTTTTACTACCGCATTTCTAAACGTTGTTAATCGGCTCAGAGACAACGTATTTTCTATAGACTGGTACGGCACAAATCATTCCCTTTAATTAACCATTTGACAATTGGTGTTCGATTACTTACGATCTCAAACGAGAGCTTTGGATATCCCTGCTTAAGCAGCCCACCAAAGACATAAGACTCGAACGAGCCTACGCTTATAGCGTGGGCTTTTTCATTTATAAATTAGCATATTATCTTTTAAGTAGTGATCTTTTTTACACCGCCATTGCATTGCCGCTGGGTGATAAGTATCTAAACCTCATGCCCGAGCGCACAGCAACTTCCTCTCGTCAACGCCAAACTAAATAAAATATCTACTAACCAGTCTTGAAATATTGCATTGCTTAATGGCTCAGCCAATTAAATAAAACCAGACCAAGAAATCTACAAATCACTGCTGAATTCGTTTAATAAAAAAGCTAAACAGGTGATTAATATTTTGTTACATCTCAAATTGTAATTTAAATGTTAATTATAAAATTTTATTCCTACCATGAATCTGCTCGTAATACACATTTGGCGCGCTCTTCATAAGTTGTGTTGTTTTTTTTGTGCATTTTTAAAGGTATTAAAAATGCTCACCAGGGTTAAGGCAACATACTCAACAGCCTGATTCGCCGCCTAATATGAGCTCTGTAAATAATTGGTAATACCGTTTATTTGCATACCTGACAAACGGGTAGGTCGTTGCAACGCAGTTGCGTCGGTTGTCATGGATGAGCTTTTCGTATGAGGTAATGGTTATACCTGTATGTCATTTAATAACAAATAGCTTCCAAAGCACGGAATAAAACAGTGTTGAAGTTAATAAGACAGATAAAACAGGAAATAAATTTTGAACTCAAAATTAAATAAGAAACACACATGTCTAACAGCAGCTGCTCTAGCTGTATCACTTGGCTTAATGGGTAATTCTGCAATGGCAGCAGGCGAAGGTCTGGTAAAAGTTAAAGAAAAGCCTCAAACCCTAAAACAAGCACTAGGTAAGCGATTGACTGTCGATCGTCTTGTCACCACTGACCAAGAGCGTTACATCATCAAGTTCAAAGATGAGATGACCAGTGAAACGGTTGAAGTGAGTGCATTAAAAGGTAAAGGTCAAATCTCAAGTGCCAAAGTAAAAGGTAAAAAGCCTTTTGATATCGCGTCTGCTAAATCAGAAGTAAGAAAAGCAGGTGGTGCAATTAAGAAAGAGCTAAAAAAGCACAAAATGGTAGCGGCGACCATGAGTAAGTCGGCGCTTAACAAACTTCGCAACAATCCTAACGTAGAAAGTATTGAGGTTGACGTACGTCGTAAGCCTATGGCGCAAACTACGCCTTACGGCTACACCATGGTACAGGCAAACCAGTTCGGCCAGTCAGATACCACGGCACGCAAAGTATGTATTATCGATACTGGCTATAATTTAGGTCACCCAGACCTTCCGGGCACAAACGACGGGGTTACCGGTCAAGCCAATAATAGTGCCGTAGGCAACTGGTACAACGATGGTAATGGTCACGGCACACACGTAGCGGGCACCATTGCAGCATACGATAATAACGAAGGTGTAGTTGGTGTGTATCCTGGCGTGGATATGCATATCGTTAAAATCTTTAACGACAATGGCCAATGGACTTACGCATCTGACCTTATCGATGCTATCACCCAATGTCAGGATGCCGGCTCGAACGTTGTTAACATGAGCTTAGGTGGCGGCAGTTCGTCAACTACCGAGCGAAATGCAATGCAGAGCTTCACAGATGCAGGCATGTTGCTAGTGGCTGCGGCGGGTAACGACGGCAATAGCGCAAAATCATACCCTGCTTCATATGATGCAGTAATGTCAGTTGCGGCAGTAGACTTAAACGAAAATCGTGCAAGCTACAGCCAATATAACGATCAGGTGGAAATTGCGGCACCGGGCAGTGCGGTCCAGTCGACTTACCCTACTAACACCTATGCATCTTTAAGCGGTACATCAATGGCAACGCCTCACGTAGCAGGTGGTGCAGCGTTAGTATGGAGCTACTTCCCTCAGTGTTCTAACAACCAGATTCGTAGCGCACTAAACGCAACGGCTGAAGATAAGGGCAGTGCAGGCCGCGATAATTTTTATGGTTATGGCTTAATGCAGCTAGCCGATGCGTATAACTATCTAAATACCAACGGTTGTTCGGGTGGCGGTACTGGCGGTGGCGGTTCTGAGCCTGGCGTAGAACCAGTATCAGGTCAGCTAACCGGCCTTTCAGGTACGCGCAGAAACTGGGACCGCTACACTTGGACGATTCCTGAAGGTGTAACGCAGATGACTATTCGTACCTCTGGTGGTTCAGGCGATGCCGATCTATACGTGAAGTTTGGCTCACAGCCAGAAACGAATAGCTATGATTGTCGTCCTTATCAAAATGGCAACAGCGAAGTATGTACATTCGACGCGCCAGCGTCAGGCACATGGCACATTGGTATTCGCGCTTATTCGTCATACAGCGGTGTGACACTATCATACTCATATGAGTAAGTAATCCCGTCTCCCTAAGACACAGTTAAAGCCTGCTTATGCAGGCGTTTTTTTCGCCCCGTCTAAATTACGAATACAACCTTTTTATGCATCAAATTGTAAAGCTTTGATAAAGATGGTCAGCTTTGCAAAGATAGTGTAAAGCCCCGAACTAACCCCTTCTAACTTAGCCATATCATTGTATTGTGCGTGCCCTGTAAAGCACTCCCAACGTGTGCCTATTTGCTTAAACGCAGGCGTTTATCCAACAAAAGAACAATTTCTAAGGACATTCAATTTATGCAATTGACCTCTCAATCTTTGCTTAGTGGGACTGGGTTCCGCGCAGTAGCAATAGGACTTGTAGCACTGCTTGGGCTCACCGCATGTGGTGGCTCTGACAGCAGCAGTTCAGATTACTCCTACGCTTACATTCAGTTTTACAATGCCTCGCCAAATGGTGCTAACGTAGAAATGCGTGAAGTTGATGGCGATAGCTTCGGCTCGGCCCAGTTTGGTGATACAACGTCTATGTTTTCAATGGATGATGGTGAGTTAGAACTAGAATTCATACGCACCGACTCTGATGATCAAGAAGTGTATATTGATGAGATTACCGTAGACCTCGAAGTAGGCCACAAAACCATTGTGGTGATGAGCGGTGACTTTAATGCACCTACGTTCAACGTTTACTCGTATGAGCGCGAAACAATGGAAGATCACTTCCGACTATTTGCGCTTTCAGTTGCGGTGGATGACTCATCTTATGATTTTTATATGAGTGAGTCGGGCGACCCTTTTGAAGCAGCCAACTTCTTAGGCACAGTAACAACAGGCGATATGGCCGAGTTAAACTACTGGGATGCAGACGATGACAGCGACTATTTCGATGAAGGCGAGTACACCATTTATCTTACAGAGCCAGGTAGCGACGAGGTTGTCTTTGAATCGCAAACCCTAGACTTTGTATACGAAACCGAATACGTAATGAGCCTTCGCGATGTAAGTGGTGCAATTCAAGAAGGGTTAGTGGTAGACACTATTCTTAACTCTTCTACCGTTACTGCACTTACAGATGTTGAGGCCGATTCGCAGTATCGTATTTATAACTCAACCAACCTAGATGCCGAGCTTAGCGTTACCTTTGGCGGTAATACCGATGAAGAAGACGTAAGCTTTACCCTTGCCGCAGGCGAGTTATCGGAGTTCAGCGCTATTCGCTATGGTGACTACCGCGTAACGGTTACTGACCCGTCAGGCACAGTAAGTGCGCTAAGCAATAAACTTATCACCCTTAATCAAGGCGAAAGTAAAGCGGTGCTAATTTACAATACTAACAATGTATTAGGGGCGGCAACCTTCGTGGAAAGTGGCTTACCTCAGGCGTACGATAAAACCGTAAACTTTATCAACCTTGTGAGCGATTTTGATGACGTCGATTTTTATTTAGTGAGAAACGACGAAACCATAGATACGGCTGAATACGATGTGCAAAACCTCGAGTTCGCCGAGAGCACAAGTGAAGTGCTTCCCTCTGACTATTATGAAGTGATTGCGGTTTACGAAGACGATAATGAAGAGCAAGTGTTACTTGATAGAACAGCACTGTTCGGTTTTACCGAAGAAGAGAACTACATCGTAACCGTAGAGCCAGCAGATACGCCTACGGGATATGAAATTAACGTGCTTTATTAATAGTTTAGTTTATTTATTATACTAATTGATAAGGGCGAAAACTTTCATCTATAGAAATCTTTCGTAAATTTAAAAGGTCAGTGTTAATGCACTGGCCTTTTTTATTGCAGTCCGGGAGGGCTTGATTCCTCATGAGTATCATAAAAGAACTACAAACTATATCTAATGACCACTCATTGTCGTTAGATAAAAAACTCGAGAGCTTGTTGCGCATAGGCACAAATATTCTCGGGTTAGGAACAGGGATTGTAAGTAATATACGCGGCGAACAATACAGCGTGCTTAGCGTGGTAACACCAGAAAACGACATTCAGCTAGATTCCCTTTTCAGCTTAACTGAAACCTACTGTGCTGATGTTGTAAAATCGAATTCATTCATTGCTTATCATAATATTGATGTCTCGCCGGGTGCTTCCCACCCTTGTTTCGAAAAATACACGCTTAAAAGTTATTTGGCGTCGCCTATTTATGTTTCTGGTGCGTTTTTCGGCACGGTTAACTTCTCTTCGCTTGACCCAAGGGAAGAACCTTTTTTCCAATTTAGAGCTAGACTATTTGCTGTTGCTTGCATCATGGGTTGGAAACGAACTTGAAAGGCAGCAGGCTCTCAATAATCTTAATGCACAAAAAGCGGTGCTGACAGAGCGAAACTCATTACTCAATCAAGTAGCGAACCTAGCGGGCGTTGGCACGTGGGAACTTAATGTAGAAACACGGGCGATAACCTGGTCTGGCGCGCTAAGACGTATGCTGCACGTTCATGGTGATAAAATTCTGAAGCCCGAAGATATCACCAAATTCATTGTAGACGATACACAGCGCAAGACTTACTTAGAGCAATTCACAGAAATGATGAAGTCTGGCGAAGACTTTGCGTACGAATTAGAGGTGCGCACAGACACTGGCGAAACCCGCTGGTTAGAGAGTCGAGCTCATCCGGTATTTGAAGGGGGGCGCTGCGTTAAAGTAATAGGTGCCACCCTTGATGTCACGCAAATGCATCTAGATAAAGCAGAGTTGCAGCACAAAACCAATATGGCGGAAAGCGCCTTAAAGGCTCGTAGTGAATTTTTAGCTAATATGAGCCATGAAATAAGAACGCCCATTCACGGTGTGCAGGGGATGCTGGAAGCCTTGTTGGGCTCATCGTTGAACTCTAAGCAACACGAGCTTGCGTCTATTGCCATGCAAAGCGCTGATGCGCTTCTAGGTATTGTTAACGACATATTGGACTTCTCTAAAATAGATTCAGGAAATATTTCATTTGAAGAAGCACCTACTAATTTAGCGGAGGTGATTGAAGAGCAGGTTCCTATGTTTTCGCGATTGGCGAAAGAAAAAGGCCTTGAACTCATTATCAGTACTACTGCGCTCAATAATAAAACCTTTATTGCAGACAAACTGCGTATAGGTCAGATTCTAATCAACTTGCTCAATAATGCGATAAAGTTTACCAAGGAAGGCAAAATTACCGTCGATACCAAATGCACCCGTTATGGAAAAGGTCGATACCGAGTTAAGTTAATTGTGACAGATTCAGGCATTGGCATTAGCGAGCAGCAACAAAAAATTATCTTTTCCCCCTTTATGCAAGCTGAAAGCTCTATGCAAAGACGCTACGGCGGTACAGGCTTAGGGCTCACTATCGTTAAGCAAATTGTTGAGCATTACGGCGGAAAAATAGAGGTGTCGAGTAATATTGGCATTGGTGCGCGGTTTACAGTGACATTAACGCTTGATGACGCGAATGCAGGTGCTATTGCTGAAAAAGCATGTGGGCATGATTACTCGTATACGCCTACACGACAAGAATTAAGCACGTTAAAAGCCCTAGTTGTGGAAGATAACGAAATCAATCAGCTGGTTATTAAAGAACAGCTTAGGGAAGTGGGGCTGCCCAGTGAGATCGCAGTTAATGGTGTAGAGGCAGTGGATAAAGTAAAACGTTCACTGGCCGAGAAAACGCCCTACGCAGTGATTTTTATGGACTGCCATATGCCGGTGATGGGCGGGCTAGAAGCGACACAAAAAATTCGTGCTTTGGGTGAACAAACTAAAGACGTGCCGATAATTGCTTTAACCGCAAATGTATTAACCGGCGATAAAGAAAAATGCTTGAAAAGTGGTATGAATGACTTCATATCTAAGCCTGTTGGTGTAAGTCGGTTGAAAGAGTGCGTTTTCAGGCATTTGAGTAAGCAATTACAAGGCCGTACAACCGTATTAAAAGATCCTGCTTGATAACCTATGACGTGGTTATCAGCCCCGGCTTTTAGTCGGGGCTTTTTTGTTTGCCCAGCGAAGCTGGCAAACCCGTCAGGTTGAAAGAAACCTGAATCACCCTGACTGAGGGGAAGATAATCCGAATGGCAAGGGCGCTGTTGGCCAACGATAGGGTCTGAAGGAAGCCATAGGAAGTTAGAGGTACACAACGAAAGTGAACCTGATTCGGCAAGGCAGGTGGGTAAGCGTGCAAAATAGCGCGAAGCCCGATACTCAGTCAGACCTGTTTTGTGTTTGAGGGTGGAATTTCTAACAGGGAGGCATTGGATCCAATCAAATGGTTGGACGTATCGTTCAAGGAGTGATCCAAGAATGTTGCGAGTGTGAGGTGGCAGATGAACCCGTAGTAGTGAGTAAGGCTAGGCCGATGAAAGCCAGTAATGGTGTGGAGGGTAAAACCAAGCCGACTATCAGCATTGTGTTTGATAGGATCCATTTTAGCCAAAAGCTTAAATGGATTGCGAAGGGGGGAAGCAGACTTTAAGACTCTGATGAGTTGTGAGTTTTTTTATCATTGATACACAAGCCGCCTGATCAGCGGGACAAGTCGAATCGGTGCGCTAGGAATAGTGATGTCTGGTGAGACAGGCCGTATATGGGAAGTAATTGTAGTCAAATTTGGTAGATTGCCTCAGTGCTAGAACGCCAAACCCTGCAATGAAAGTTACCACAATGTTAGAAAATGAACGATGTCCATAGGGCGCACGATACTAGATTGCAAATTAGCATTGTGTCACTTAGCAAGTGATATGAAGTATGCAGGAGCCGTATACGAGGCCCGTACGTACGGTTCTGTGAGAGGGATGAGGCGCAAGCCTCACCCTACTCGATATTGCTCACATAGTTTAAAAATAATTCAATTTACCGCTATCACTTCCCAAAGTTTTCTGTTATTATTTCGCGCCCTTTTTATGGGGGTATGTACATAAAAGCAACGATATCCAGTTGTTTTTAGCAGCACTAACGACTCGGGAGAGTCTTAATTTAAGAGCGGAGCACTAACATGATCCAAATGCAAACTAACCTGGACGTTGCAGACAACAGCGGCGCTCGCAGGGTTCAGTGTATTAAGGTTCTTGGTGGCTCGCATCGCCGTTATGCAGGTATCGGTGACATCATCAAAGTTACTGTTAAGGAAGCAATTCCTCGCGGTAAAGTTAAAAAAGGTGACGTACTGAACGCAGTGGTGGTGCGTACTAGAAAAGGCGTTCGTCGTGCAGATGGTTCTACCATCCGTTTTGACGGTAACGCGGCTGTTATGCTTAATGCTAACAAGCAACCAATTGGTACGCGTATCTTTGGCCCGGTTACCCGTGAGTTGAGAAGTGAAAACTTCATGAAAATCATCTCATTGGCCCCAGAGGTACTATAAGGAGTCACGATAATGGCTAATAAAATTCGTCGTGATGATGAAGTAGTCGTATTAGCGGGTAAAGACAAAGGCAAGCAAGGCAAAGTTCTTCGCGTGCTTATTGCTGATAACCGTGTAATTGTAGAAGGCGTTAATCTCGTCAAGAAGCACACTAAGCCAAACCCACAACTGGGCGTAGCTGGTGGCATTGTTGAGAAAGAAGCTTCTATTCACGTTTCTAATGTTGCGATTGTTAACCCGGCAACGGGCAAAGCAGATCGCGTTGGTTTCCGTTTCGAAGATGAGAAGAAAGTACGTTTCTTCAAGTCTAACGGCGAACTTGTTTAATTATATTGGAGAGTACGATGGCGAAACTGCATGATTTCTATAAAGAAACAGTAGTAGCTGAACTTGCTAAGCAGTTCGGATACAAAAGCGTCATGCAAGTCCCTCGGATTGAAAAAATCACTCTAAACATGGGTTTAGGTGAAGCAGTTGCTGACAAAAAGGTACTTGAGAATGCTCAAGCTGACATGACGGCTATCGCCGGTCAGAAGCCTGTAGTCACAGTTGCAAGAAAATCAGTAGCGGGTTTTAAAATCCGTGAAGGTTATCCGATTGGCTGTAAAGTAACCCTACGCGGCGAGCGTATGTGGGAATTCCTTGAGCGTTTGATTTCAATCGCTATTCCACGTGTTCGCGATTTCCGTGGTTTGAATCCTAAATCATTCGACGGACGTGGTAACTACAGCATGGGCGTGCGTGAGCAAATCATTTTCCCTGAAATCGATTTCGATAAAGTGGATAAGGTTCGCGGTATGGATATTACTATCACTACCAGTGCGAATACTAATGACGAAGCACGTGCTCTGCTGGACGCGTTTAACTTCCCATTCAAAAAGTAGGGGTGTAGGGTTATGGCAAAAGAATCAATGAAGGCACGCGAAGCTAAGCGTACTAAGCTAGTAGCTAAGTACGCTGAGAAGCGCGCCGCACTTAAAGCGATTATCAGCGATGTTAACGTTTCTGAAGAAGAGCGTTGGGACGCTGTTCTGAAGCTACAACAACTGCCACGTGACTCTAGTTCTTCACGTCAACGTAACCGTTGCCGTGTAACTGGTCGTCCACATGGTTACCTACGCAAATTCGGTCTTAGCCGTATTAAGCTTCGCGAAGCAGCGATGCGCGGTGAAGTCCCTGGCCTTAAGAAAGCCAGCTGGTAAGGAGTAGCTGATAATGAGCATGCAAGATCCTATCGCGGATATGTTTACCCGCATCCGTAACGGCCAGATGGCACAGAAAGTTTCTGTGACTATGCCTTCTTCAAAACTTCGCGTTGCAATTTGTGAAGTATTGAAAGCAGAAGGTTATATCACTGACTTCGCTGCTTCTGGTGACGTTAAGCCTGTTTTAGAAGTTACGCTTAAGTACTTCGAAGGCAAGCAAGTAATTGACACTATCGAACGTGTAAGCCGTCCTGGTCTGCGCATCTATAAGAAAAAAGATGAGCTTCCAAAGGTTATGGGTGGTTTAGGCGTAGCTATCGTGTCGACTTCTAAAGGTGTGATGACTGACCGTGCAGCGCGTAACGCTGGCATGGGCGGTGAGATCATCGGTTATGTAGCATAACGGAGGAGTTGAAATGTCACGTATAGCAAAAGCCCCAGTAGACGTTGTATCAGGTGTAGAAGTTTCTATCTCTGGTCAAGAAGTTACTGTAAAAGGTAGTAAAGGCACTTTGACCCGCGTATTTAACGACGCTGTAGAAGTTGCACAGGAAGAGAACCAACTTAAAGCACTTCCACGTGAAGGTTTTGCTGATAGCTGGGCACAGGCTGGTACTGTTCGCTCTATCCTAAATGCAATGGTTCAAGGTGTTTCACAAGGTTTCGAGAAAAAACTTACGCTTCTAGGTGTTGGTTACCGTGCACAAGCACAAGGTAGCAAACTTAACCTTACGCTAGGTTTCTCTCATCCTGTAGTATACGAAATGCCTGAAGGCATTACGGTTGAAACTCCTAGCCAAACTGAAATCGTCGTGAAAGGCGCCGATAAGCAGGTGGTTGGTCAGGTTGCGGCGAACATTCGCGGTTACCGTCCACCAGAGCCTTACAAAGGCAAAGGTGTACGTTATGCTGACGAAAACGTACGTCGTAAAGAAGCTAAGAAAAAGTAGGTGGGTGATACGATGGATAAGAAAACAGCTCGCATTCGTCGCGCAACTCGCGCACGAGCAAAAATTCGTGAACTGGCCGCGCATCGCTTGGTAGTAAACCGTACACCTCGCCACATCTACGCTCAGCTAATCGCACCATGCGGTTCTGAAGTGTTGGCAGCGGCTTCAACTGTTGAGAAAGATCTTGCAAAAGATCTTAAGTCTACAGGTAACGCTGAAGCAGCGACGGTAGTCGGTAAAGCAATCGCAGAGCGCGCGCTTGAGAAAGGCATTAAAACAGTGGCTTTCGATCGCAGTGGTTTCCAATACCACGGTCGCGTTAAAGCATTAGCTGATGCAGCTCGCGAAGCTGGTCTTCAGTTCTAGGAGTTTATAATGGCTAAACAAGACGTTCAAAATGGTGAATTTCTAGAGAAATTGATCGCTGTAAACCGCGTTTCTAAAGTGGTTAAAGGTGGTCGAATCTTTAGTTTCACTGCATTGACAGTAGTGGGTGACGGTAACGGTCGCGTTGGTTTTGGTTACGGTAAGGCACGTGAAGTACCTGCTGCAATCCAAAAAGCAATGGAAAAGGCACGTCGCAACATGGTTGACGTAGACCTTAACGGTCACACGTTACAGCACCCGATTAAAGGTCGTCACTCTGGCTCTAAAGTTTACATGCAGCCAGCATCTGAAGGTACCGGTATTATTGCCGGTGGTGCGATGCGTGCAGTACTTGAAGTAGCTGGTGTACAAAACGTACTTTCAAAATGTTACGGCTCTACAAACCCAATCAACGTTGTACGTGCAACAATCAACGCGCTGACAGAAATGAACAGCCCGGCGAAAGTTGCTGCGAAGCGTGGATTGTCTGTAGAAGAAATTTTGGGGTAATCAGACATGGCAACGATTAAAGTAAAGCAAACTAAAAGTGCGATTGGCCGCTTGCCAAAGCACAAAGCTACGCTTAAAGGTTTAGGCCTTCGTAAAATCAACCATGTTCGTGAACTGGAAGATACCCCAGCCGTTCGTGGCATGATCAACCGTGTACATTACATGGTTGAGATAGTGGAGGAGTAAGACATGCGTTTAAATACAATTTCTCCAGCCGAAGGTTCAAAGCCTACTGGTAAGCGTTCTGGTCGTGGTATCGGCTCAGGTCTTGGTAAAACAGGTGGCGTAGGTCACAAAGGTCAAAAAAGCCGTTCAGGTGGCCGTGTTAAGCCAGGATTCGAAGGTGGTCAGATGCCTATCCAGCGTCGTCTTCCTAAGTTCGGTTTCACTTCACGCAAGAGCTTTGTTACTGATCAAGTAACACTTGCGGAAATCGCGAAGGTTGATGGTGACACTGCGTCTCTTGAGACTTTAAAAGCAGCTGGACTTGTTAAGAAAGAAATCCAGTTCGTTAAAGTTGTTAAGAGCGGTGAAGTATCACGCGCTGTTACAGTAAGCGGGTTGAAGGTTACTAAAGGCGCTAAAGAAGCGATTGAAGCTGCTGGCGGTAAAGTAGAGGAATAAGCTAGATGGCTAAACCAGGATTGGATTCAGGCGCTAAAAGCGGCTTGAGTGAGCTTAAGGCAAGATTGTTGTTCGTACTTGGTGCGATTGTTGTATTCAGACTAGGTTCTTATGTTCCTATCCCTGGCATCGATCCAGCGGTACTTGCTGACTTGTTCGAGCAACAAAAAGGCACCATTGTAGAAATGTTTAACATGTTCTCTGGTGGTGCGCTTGAGCGTGCATCCGTTCTGGCTTTGGGCATTATGCCATACATTACTGCATCCATTATCATGCAGTTGCTCTCGGTGGTTCACCCACCGATGGTGGAGCTTAAAAAAGAAGGCGAAGCAGGCCGTCGTAAAATTAGTCAGTACACGCGTTATCTAACGCTTGTGTTGGCTATCTTCCAATCAATTGGAATTTCGACTGGTTTGCCTAACCTGATTAATGGATTGGTGATAAACCCTGGCTTCGGATTCTACTTTACGGCAGTAGTGAGCCTAGTCACAGGAACTATGTTCCTTATGTGGTTGGGTGAGCAAATTACCGAACGAGGTATTGGTAACGGTATCTCTATATTGATTTTTGCTGGTATTGTTGCCGGTCTGCCAACAGCGATAGGTCAGACTGCGGAACAAGCAAGGCAGGGCGACATTAACTTGTTGTTCCTACTGTTGATTGGCGTGATTGTTATCGCTCTTACATACCTAGTTGTATTTGTAGAGCGCGGACAGCGCAGAATTGTGGTAAACTACGCAAAACGTCAGCAAGGCCGTCAGGTTTTTGCTGCGCAAAGCACCCATTTACCGCTAAAAGTCAACATTGCTGGTGTAATTCCACCAATCTTTGCTTCTAGCATTATTCTGTTCCCGGGTACCATCGCAGGATGGTTTGGACAGAATGAATCAACAGCGTGGTTGCAAGATGTAGCGCTTATGCTATCTCCTGGTCAACCGCTGTACGTGATGTTATACGCAGCTGCGATTATCTTCTTCTGCTTCTTCTACACGGCGTTGGTTTTCAACCCGCGTGATACAGCAGATAACTTGAAGAAGTCTGGCGCGTTCATCCCAGGCATCCGCCCGGGTGAGCAAACGTCACGATACATTGACAAGGTAATGACTCGCCTTACACTGGCTGGCGCACTGTACATAACCTTTATTTGTTTAGTGCCTGAATTCATGCTAATTGCTTGGAATGTGCCGTTCTACTTCGGTGGTACGTCGCTTCTCATTATCGTAGTAGTTATCATGGACTTTATGGCACAAGTACAGACACATTTGATGTCTAGTCAATATGAGTCTGTGCTGAAGAAAGCTAACCTTAAAGGCTACGGCCGATAAGTTAGCCCCTTAATATTGATAGAAAGGGGAAAGATGTAATGAAAGTTCGTGCATCAGTAAAAAAGATTTGCCGTAACTGTAAAGTTATCAAGCGCAACGGTGTTGTGCGTGTAATTTGCAGTTCTGACCCAAAGCATAAGCAGCGTCAGGGCTAATCTAAGCGGAACAAGATATTCGCAAAGCTAAGTAAGCAGAACCTAGATAGTACTTGTCTGGTTCTGCTAGTTTTGTTTTAAAGTATTTTGAACCTTAATTTGCAATTTAGTCGACGGGTAAGTATCCTATCGGGCTTTTTAGGTCGTCGACAAATAAACAAGAGGAGTGCTGTTAATGGCCCGTATCGCTGGCATTAACATTCCTGAGCACAAGCATGCTGTAATCGCTATCCAAGCGATCTATGGCGTTGGTCCCACACGTGCGAAAAGCATTTGTGCGGGTGCTGGTGTTGCAGAAAATACAAAAATCAAAGAGCTAGACGAAGCTACTATTGATAAGCTTCGTGACGAAGTGGCTAAATTCACCGTTGAAGGTGACCTACGCCGTGAAGTCTCTATGAGCATCAAACGTTTGATGGACCTGGGTTGCTTCCGTGGTATTCGCCACCGTCGTAGCTTGCCTCTACGTGGTCAGCGCACTAAAACTAATGCGCGTACCCGTAAAGGTCCTCGTAAGCCAATTAAGAAGTAAACGGGGAGTAAGTTATGGCTAAAGCACCAGCTCGTAGCACGCGTAAGCGCGCTAAACGTCAGGTTGCAGACGGTATGGCTCATATCCATGCGTCTTTCAACAACACAATTGTGACTATTACAGACCGTTCAGGCAATGCACTAGCATGGGCGACATCTGGTGGTTCAGGTTTCCGTGGTTCACGTAAATCTACCCCATTTGCTGCACAGGTAGCTGCTGAGCGTGCAGGTGTTGCTGCACAAGAATACGGTCTTAAGAACCTTGAAGTATTCGTTAAAGGTCCAGGTCCAGGCCGTGAGTCTGCGATCCGTGCTCTTAACGCTACAGGTTATAAGATCACAAACATTACCGATGTGACCCCTATTCCTCACAACGGTTGTCGTCCACCGAAAAAACGTCGCGTTTAATCGACGGACAGTTGGAGAAAGATCATGGCAAGATATTTGGGTCCAAAACTCAAACTTAGCCGTCGCGAAGGAACAGACCTGTTCCTAAAAAGCGGCGTTCGCGCAATCGATTCTAAATGTAAAATCGATACAGCGCCTGGTCAGCACGGTGCCCGTCGTGGCCGTCTGTCTGACTACGGTGTTCAGCTGCGTGAAAAACAAAAAGTTCGTCGTATGTACGGCGTTCTGGAAAAGCAATTCCGCAACTACTATAAAGAAGCTGCACGTCTAAAAGGTAACACAGGTGAAAACTTGCTACAGCTTTTAGAACAGCGTCTTGATAACGTAGTTTACCGTATGGGTTTCGCTAGCACGCGTGCTGAAGCACGTCAGCTAGTTAGCCACAAGGCGATCATGGTAAATGGTCAAGTTGTGAACATCCCATCGTTTAACGTTTCTGCCGAAGACGTGGTTTCTGTTCGTGAAAAAGCTAAGAAGCAAGCGCGTATCGTGGCTGCTTTGGAACTGGCTGACCAACGTGAGAAGCCAACCTGGATTGAAGTAGACAGCAGCAAAATGGAAGGCACTTTCAAGCGCGTTCCTGAAAGAACTGACCTGTCTGCGGAAATTAACGAACAGTTGATCGTCGAACTTTACTCTAAGTAAAGCTAACTAAAGAGGAAGCATTGTGGGTTCTGTGACTGAATTCCTAAAACCGAGATTAGTTGAGATCGAAAACGTTTCTCCTACTCGTGCCAAAGTAACTTTGGAACCACTAGAGCGCGGCTTTGGCCACACTCTAGGTAACGCCCTACGTCGTATTTTACTGTCATCTATGCCAGGATGTGCAGTTACCGAGGTAGAAATTGATGGCGTTCTTCACGAGTACAGCACCAAAGAAGGTGTACAAGAAGACGTTATCGAAATCTTGCTAAATCTTAAAGGTTTAGCGGTTCGCCTTGAAGGTAAAACTGAGGCAACCCTAACTCTAGTGAAATCTGGCGCTGGCCCTGTTGTTGCTGGTGATATTCAGCATGATGGCGACGTAGAAATTGCAAACCCTGAGCATGTTATTTGTACTTTGACTGGTGAAGCTGAAATCAGCATGCGCATCAAAGTAGAAATGGGCCGTGGTTATGTACCAGCTTCTACCCGTCGCTCCTCTGAAGAAGATGATCGTCCAATTGGTCGTTTGTTAGTAGACGCTTCATACAGCCCAGTTGAACGTATTGCTTACAGTGTAGAGTCTGCACGTGTTGAACAACGCACAGACCTAGACAAACTAATCATCGACATGGAGACGAACGGTACTTTGGATCCTGAAGAAGCGATCCGCCGTTCTGCTACTATCCTAGCTGAACAGCTAGATGCATTCGTAGACCTACGTGATGTATCTGAGCCAGAAGCGAAAGAAGAGAAGCCAGAATTCGATCCGATTCTGCTTCGCCCAGTAGATGACCTAGAGCTAACAGTACGTTCTGCAAACTGTTTGAAAGCAGAAGCTATCCAGTACATTGGTGACCTGGTACAGCGCACTGAGGTTGAGCTACTTAAAACGCCAAACCTTGGTAAGAAATCGCTAACTGAAATCAAAGATGTTCTAGCATCTCGTGGTCTTTCTCTAGGTATGCGCCTAGAAAACTGGCCGCCAGAGAGCATCGCTGAAAAAGATTAATCAGGTTTTTATCAAACTGATTTGTAGAGAAGGATAAAACTATGCGCCATCGTAAGAGTGGTCGTCAGTTGAATCGCAACAGCAGCCATCGTCAAGCTATGTTCAAAAACATGGCCGGTTCTTTGGTCAAGCACGAAGTGATCAAAACTACGTTACCAAAAGCGAAAGAATTACGTCGCGTAATCGAGCCTCTAATCACTATGGCTAAAGAAGACAGCGTTGCAAACCGCCGTCTAGCTTTTGCCCGCACTGGTGACAAAGAGGTTGTAGGTAAACTATTCAACGAGCTTGGTCCTCGTTACGAAGCTCGCCCAGGCGGTTACACTCGCATTCTTAAATGCGGTTTCCGTGCTGGCGACAATGCCCCAATGGCATATGTTGAGCTAGTTGACCGTCCAGTTGTAGAAGCTGAAGAAGAAGCAGTAGAAGCAACTGAAGAGTAAATTAATACTCGATTAGAAAAAGGGGCCTGAGTGAAAACTCAGGCCCCTTTTTTTTGTGCTCAAAGAATAATGGGGTCAGAGTCGCAACTCTGATTCCATTAATACTCACTAGTAAAAAACTTGACTTACCTGTACGCTTTGACGTACGTTAAAGGTTCTTTGGAGGAAATGTTATGAGTACATTATCAGCAACCGAGGCAAGGGCTAACTTGTATCGAGTAATAGATGAAACGGCTGAATCTCACGAACCCGTTTTAATTACTAGTAAGCGAAATAACGCAGTACTACTTTCTGAAAGTGACTGGAATGCAATTCAAGAAACCTTGTACTTATTATCAGTGCCAGGAATGCGCGAGTCTATTAAAGCAGGAATGGAAGAAGAAATAGGCGATTGTGCAGAGGAGTTAGATTGGTGACATGGAAAGTCGTTTATGCGAAACAAGCACAGAAAGACGCACAAAAACTAGCAAGTAGTGATTTAAAAAGAAAAGCAAAAACACTTCTAAAGATAATAGCAACTAACCCTTACCCAATACCTCCCCCCTATGAAAAGCTCGTTGGCGACTTAGAAGGTGCGTACTCGAGACGAATTAACATCCAACATAGATTAGTTTATCAAGTCCTTGAAAATATCCAGACGATAAAAGTTTTACGCATGTGGACACATTACGAGTAGTCGTCCCATGTCTTTACTGCTATACAGCGCGTTGGTTTAGTGACATGCCCGAAGTATTCTCATTCAGACACGCGGACTTATGTTTCTGATTGAGAATAACAGTACTATGAAATCTTAAAAATTATTGAAATTAACTCCTTTCCATTACTAATGATAACCTTGGCATGTTGTTTGCTAAGTCTTGTTTGCTGTCTGGTGTTTGCTGAGAATAAGCAAATTGGGCATCTAGAACGTCATCTGCAATAACGTTTTCGCAATTCATGTCTCTCAGTTTTTCATAGCAAGGAAGTTTATGTTAACCGTTTCATCATTTACACAGTCGCTATCTTCAAATCCTGTGTTTAGTAAAACGCTCTCTACCGCGTATGAAAGGCTAAGTTCAGGGCTTAGAATAAATAGTGCTGCAGATGACAGTGCAGGTTTACAGATATCAAATAGATTAACGTCGGAGTCACTGGCGAAAGATCAGCTTCGCCGTAACTTAAATGACGGTATTAGTTATGCGCAAATAGCGGAAGGCGGACTGCAAGAATCTGCCGATATATTGCAGCGTATGCGGCAATTAGCTATGCAGTCTCAAAACGGCATCAACACAGATGCAGATAGACGCGCACTAGATAAAGAATTTCAACAATTGAAAAATGCCCTTAATGGCATTGCCTACAACACAGAAGCGTTTAATCGATTACCACTGCTAGGCGATAACGACTTATTGTCTGATAACGTATCATCAATAGGCGATACCTTTGTAAAGGGCACGCCAACACGTCTAAATAGCGGTCTACGCTCTGTGGCTTATATCCCTGCAGGATCAACTAACATTTCTATTAATATTGACAGCTTTTCTTTAGACGATGACCTTCAGGTATTTACCACTAGCGGTAAACATTTAGTGGGTACACCGCTATCAGACGATGTATGGGATACTAACAGTGTTAATTCGCCTAGCGATATTAAAAGCTTGTTGTTCTTAACCCAAGAAGGGTATACACCAACGGCAAGCTACGACGGTAGCTCGTTAATTACGAATGGCACAGGCACAATTAACGGAACAACATTCACGTTTTCGGGCGATCAGCACCCAGGCGTAACAACCGAAACCTTAACCATCGATAATACAAACGAACCGCTCATTATTTCAGTAGTGGGGAAGGGCGTATTTGATGCAACGGTAGATTGGGATACGTTAGGCGCACCCGGAAGCGGTGGAAACAGCTTTGAAGCCGGCCCAGTCGACATTACCGCCACGAACGCGCTAAGCGAAGGTACGGACTATATTAACCTTGCAAAAACGCCAGCCGGTCTTTCAGATTTAGACATGGTAGAAAGCGATGTGCTTACCTTTGAGAATGCAGAGGCGGCATTACAGCAAATTGACGACGCACTAGCGTATGTAAGCGAGAGCCGCGCTTTCTATGGCGCAAAAAATGAATCAGATGGAGTCGGCGCTAAAACTCAATGACCGTATGCACGAAGGTTTAATCGCAGCCCGTTCTCAAATCCTTGATACGGACTTTGCAGAAGAAACTGCTAAATCGACACAGGCGCAAATTGTGGAACAAGCGAGTATATCAGTTAGGGCACAGGCTAAATCTAGTGATGAGCAGGTTTTGGGTTTGTTGGGGTCTATTGGTGAAAGTTAGAAGCGCAATTCATTTCGACAGAGCAGGCGTTATATACTTTACACTCGGGATTTATAGTAGAATCAATGTATGCTTTTCAACGTAAAAACGCGTTAAAAGCTTTGTAAATCTATCCACAATCAAAAACCAAGGAAAATACGAGAGATGGGAAGCCAGATTACGTGCTTTAAGGCCTATGACATTCGAGGTGAACTGAACACGCAACTTAATGAAGAAGTAGCATACAGAATTGGCTACGCGTTTGCTGCAGAATTGAGTGCAAAAACGGTAGTGGTTGGCAGTGACGTTCGTTTAACCTCTACACCCTTAAAGCTAGCGCTAAGCGCTGGTTTGATTGATGCCGGTGCTAAAGTGACTGACATTGGAATGGCTGGTACTGAAGAAATATATTTTGCAACTAAACATCTTGGTGTCGACGGTGGTATAGAAGTTACCGCAAGTCATAATCCAATAAACTACAATGGTATGAAGCTTGTAAAAGCCGGTTCTGTGCCTATAAGTGGTGATACAGGTTTAAAGGCGATTAAAGTTCGAGCCGAGGCATTAAGCGATGAGTTCGTTTCAGGTCGTCTATCTCATTATACTTCGGGGGCGGTTATAGATACAGATGCTTTTTTCAACGGCCAAGCGCACGTACAGCTAGAAAAGCTAGAAGAAACTGACCAGTACCTCAAACAATCGTGCATGAAAGAGTATGTTGATCACATGCTTTCTTACGTTGAGTTTAATAACTTTACCCCCCTGAAAATTGTGGTTAACGCAGGTAATGGTGCGGCTGGTCCAGCCCTCGATGCCATTGAGCATGAGATGCACAGACAAAACGTGCCTATAGAATTTGTTAAAGTTCACCACAACGCAGATGGCACCTTCCCAAATGGTATTCCTAATCCGCTGTTACCAGAAAACCGTGCCGACACTGCCGATGCAGTAAAAGCCTCAGGTGCCGATTTTGGTATAGCTTGGGATGGCGATTTCGACCGCTGCTTTCTATTCGATGCCGACGGCGAATTTATAGAGGGGTATTACATAGTTGGCCTTCTTGCTGAGGCGTTTATTGAAAAGAATAAAGATAGCAAAAAAAATCATTTACGACCCTCGCGTATACTGGAACACAGAAGACATTGTGGCAAACGCTGGCGGCACGCCAATTAAGTCTAAAACTGGCCATGCATTCATTAAAGAAAGAATGCGCAAGGAAGATGCTGTATACGGCGGCGAAATGAGTGCACATCATTACTTTCGCGACTTTGCCTACTGCGATTCAGGGATGATCCCATGGCTATTGATTGCAGAACTTGTGTGCGTGAAACAGCAAACTCTAGCCAGCATGGTGAAAGAGCGAATAAAAGCCTTTCCTTCTTCAGGCGAGATAAACAGTAAACTTAAAGACGCTGACGCAGCGCTGGACCGTGTGACTAAAAAATATCAACCCCTAGCTAACCTTGTTGATACTACTGATGGTCTAGGCCTAGAGTTTGAAAGTTGGCGCTTTAATCTACGTAAATCGAATACTGAGCCAGTAATTCGTCTTAATGTCGAAAGTAAGGGCGATATTTCATTAATGGAAGAAAAAACTAAAGAGGTGTTAGCCCTCATACGTGCTGAGTAAGTAGCTGCCTAACGCTAAAATATACGATAAAAATAGGGCAAAAGTGCGGAACTTGGCCCTATTTTTATTTCTTCCTAGTTTTTGCCATTTAATCGCAATATAAACCTTTGTATACTATTCGCTTAATATAAAACTATTAGGACGTGGGAACAGCACCCACACATCAAGGATATTTCAAATGAAACCAGTAGTATTAGCTGGCGGCTCAGGCAGTCGCTTATGGCCAAAGTCTCGTGCGGCACTTCCAAAGCAGTTTCTGTCTCTCACATCAGACAGCACCATGCTGCAAGACACAATAACTCGCTTAAAAGGCACACCAGCTCAAAACCCAATATTCATTTGTAATGATGCACACCGCTTCCTAGTAGCTGAACAGCTTCGTCAAAAAGATATCCAACATGGTGGTATTCTTCTTGAACCTGTTGGACGCAATACGGCACCGGCAATCGCTTTAGCAGCGCTACACGCCACAATTAATGGCGAAGACCCTGTTCTTCTTGTATTGGCCGCTGACCACCTTATTAAAGATGAGCAAGCATTTCACACTGCTATTGCTAAAGCCGAAAAGCTTGCAGAGCAGGGTAAACTTGTTACTTTCGGTATTGTTCCTGACCAGCCGCATACTGGGTATGGCTATATTAAAGCTGGTGAGCAAGCAGGCGATGGTTTTGAAGTAGCACAGTTTGTAGAAAAGCCTGCTTTAGAAACTGCAAAAGAGTATGTAGATTCTGGCAGCTACTACTGGAATAGCGGCATGTTTATGTTTAAAGCAAGCCGTTATTTGGAAGAACTAGAAAAACATAACCCTGAAATGCTAGACGTGTGTAAGCGTGCTATCGACACAGAAACACCAGACTTAGATTTTATCCGTGTTGACCATGATATTTTTGCGACTTGCCCCGACGATTCAATCGACTATGCAGTAATGGAAAAAACGGATAGCGCAGCTATGGTTCCACTAGACGCAGGTTGGAGCGATGTAGGTAGCTGGTCTTCACTGTGGGAAACTGCAGAGAAGGATGAAAACGGCAACGCTACTGTAGGCGATACTATCCTAGAAAACACAAAGAACAGTTACGTAAATGCTGAGCAGCGCCTGGTATCTGTAATTGGGCTAGAGGACGTTATCGTAGTAGAAACCAAAGATGCCGTTATGGTGGCACACAAGAACGATGCGCAAAGCATTAAAACGGTAGTGAACAAGCTTAAAGCAGAACACCGCCCAGAGTTTGAGTTCCACCGTGAAGTATTCCGCCCATGGGGGAGTTATGACTCTATCGATAGCGGCGCGCGCTTCCAAGTAAAACGCATTACGGTTAAGCCAGGTGAAAAACTATCGGTTCAAATGCACCATCATCGCGCCGAACACTGGATTGTGGTATCGGGTAGTGCAAACGTAACTATTGATGAAGAAACACAGCTAGTTACAGAAAACGAGTCGGTTTACATTCCAATCGGCGCCGTTCATGCACTAGAAAACCCAGGAAAGATTCCACTAGAGCTTATCGAAGTGCAGTCAGGCGCATATCTAGGTGAAGACGATATTGTGCGTTTTTCTGATAGATATGGGCGGGTTGCCAAATAATTTAGAATAAGATTTCAAAAAAGCACCGTAAGGTGCTTTTTTCTTATCCAAGGCTCTCTCTAGAAGCTAAAATGACGAATATCCTGTGTTGCCACTATTTGAAATAGGTTATTATTAGCGGCAATAGCTGGTTTGCATGCTCAGTAGCTGAACCATGCAATATTAAGGAAAGCAGTTTAGCATTGCATAGGAATAGGGTGTTTACGCATTTTGTTATCAAAAGTACTAAAGCCATCTAATCTAAAACGGTTAGCGTATCGGCTAGCCAAAAAGTTAATCATAGTCCCTCACCACCAGTTGACTGAAGCCACCTCTGAAAGTAATGGCTCAAGCTGGGTGACAACCGGTGATGACCCACAGTTTATTATTCATCCTGCCCGCCGAATACCTTCACGAAACTTTAAAAAAGGGTGGTATCTTCTGCGCGTAAAGATGACAGAGAAAAACCATCAGTCACACGTTGCCAAGTTATATTCAAATTTACAAAAAGGTGAGCTGACCACCGTTGACGTACCGTGGCATAGTACTAAATTTGTAAACCGCCTTTTCTACCTAGAAAGTAATAATGCTATCCTTCGGTTTGACCCTTGTGAAGCAGAAACTGAGTTTACTCTGGACACTTTCATGATTTCGAAAGTGCCATCTTTCATTGCCATGCGACACATGAAGCAAAGGCTATATAAGCTGCTCAGTCATGTCGATGATGTAGAAGAATATCTTGATACAAACCGCAAGCTTAACGGTGGAAAGTTAATAGAGACAGTATACGAAGAATATAACAAGACTTTTACCACAGGAGTCATGGAAAAAAGCTATCCGTTTTGGGTAGAGTTTGACGAGCCGCGCGCGTTACAGAAAATGCAGCAAACCTTCACCCCAGAACAGTTAGAAGTGAAATTTTCTATTATCCTTCCTACTTACAATACTGACCCTATTTATTTAAAAGAGTGTATCGATTCTGTTCTGCAGCAAACTCACAAAAATTGGGAACTATGTATTGCCGATGATGCGTCGACCAACGCCGATACTATCAGCACATTGAAGTCGTACGCACAAAAGCACGCCAACATAAAGTTGAATCTGTTGAGCGAAAACGGGCATATATCCAAATCAAGTAACGCCGCTTTAAGCATGGTGTCTAGCGACTACGTTTTACTGCTAGACCATGACGATACGTTGCCAGCTCACACGTTATCCTTCTTTGCGAAAGCTGTAACTGATAACGCAAACGCGAAAGTGCTATATGGGGACGAAGATAAAATAGACGAACAGGGCAATCGCCATCAGCCACACTTCAAGCCTGATTGGAACCCTGATTTACTATTAAGCCAAAACTACATATGTCACCCGGTAGTTTACAAAACAAGTGTGCTTAAAAAGATAGGCGGCTTTAGGGTAGGCGTTGAAGGTTCGCAAGACCACGACTTACTTTTGCGGGCAACTGCTGGCCTTAAGCATGATGAAGTTGTTCATCTACCTTTCATTCTTTATCACTGGCGTGTTATTGAGAACTCTACAGCCTCGAATGCTTCAGCTAAGTCATACACGACCGATGCGGGAATTGAAGCAATAAAGTTTTTCCTAGAGCAATCAGGTCAAAATGCCTCAGTTGACAAAGGCAAGTACCCAAACACATATAAAGTGAACTGGGCGCTGCCAGATGAGCAACCGCTCGTTAGCTTGGTCATTCCGACAAGAGATGGTTATGACATTTTAAAGCAGTGTTTAGAGTCTATTTATGACAAGACGTCATACAAAAACTTCGAAATTATTGTTGTGGATAACCAAACGACCTGTGATAAAACATTGGGCCTCTTCAGTGAGTACACCAATGCTAAAGCTAATTTCAGAGTTTTAAAATGGGATAAGCCATTTAACTATTCTGCTATTAACAACTTTGCAGTCTCGCAAGCCAATGGGGAAGTAGTTGGCTTAATAAACAATGATATTGAAGTTATTAATGAGGGCTGGTTAACAGAAATGGTGTCGCATGCCCTTAGGCCTGAAATCGGCTGTGTAGGTGCTAAGCTTTACTACCCTAATGATACAATCCAACACGCTGGCGTAATACTAGGTATTGGAGGGGTTGCCGGTCATTCTCACAAATATTTTCATAAGAGCGAACCGGGGTATTTCACCCGTTTGCATCTTGTTCAAAATATGTCTGCGGTTACAGCTGCATGCTTATTAGTTCGAAAGTCTGTATTTGAAGAAGTAGGCGGGTTAAACGAACAAGATCTAACAGTAGCTTTTAATGATGTAGATTTTTGCCTGAAGGTACATAGTGCAGGCTATAGAAACCTATTTACCCCGTGGGCTGAACTTTACCATCATGAGTCAATAAGCCGCGGTGAAGAAGATACGCCAGAGAAAGTGGCGCGATTTAATAAAGAAAGCGAGTATATGAAGGATAAGTGGAAAAAACTACTGTGCAATGACACCGCTTATAACCCTAATTTGTCCAATACACATGAAAACTTTTCGCTACGTTAGGCACTGAACAACTAGAAGTATTATGAACAACTTTCCTCTATTTTTTATCCATATCCCTAAAACCGCTGGTTCAAGCTTTCGTGTGGCGGCAGAACAATATTTTGGGTCGGAAGCTACTTATTTTGACTACGGTAAAGGCTCAAAAGAAACTCATCCTGATATTTTGAAGTTTGAATACGAGTCTAAAGACAGGTATCTGGTGGCAAAGAGCATAAAGAAAAATGCAAAGTTTTTGTCAGGGCATGTTATTTACCCCAAATACGCTCCCTTCTTTCCGGCAAAGAGTGTAGTAACGTTTGTTCGTGACCCAGCCCAACAAGTGCGTTCACACTATGAGCATTTTTCAAGACTTCACGGTTATAATGGTAGTTTCGAAGACTTTATAAAGGAAAACCGCTTTGCCAATATGCAGTCTAAAGCATTAAATGGCATCTGGACTGATGCTATTGGATTTATTGGTATTACAGAGCGCTATAATGAGTCTATAGCCCTGTTTAATAAATACTATGGAACTGATATTAAAGTACTAGATATAAACAAAAACACAGCCAAAGCATCTGGTACTTATACTTTCACAGAAAGTGAAAGTTCACTTATCAAAAAAATGAACGCGAAAGACTATGCGCTTTACGATTATGCGCTAATTCGATTTGAGCTACACAAAGAACTTTTAGAAAAAGAACTTCCTTTAGTTAGATTTGGACAGATGAATATTTTGCCGAAAGATAAAGGGAAGCAACTTAATATATGGGCGTGTTGCTACGAGCAAGAAGAAGCATTAGAAGCCGATATCATAGTCGACGGCCAAGTTGTCGAACATGTCAAGTTATCTGACTATCGGGCTTTGGCCTCAGAAAGAAATATTCATCGCGAAGGGTATATAGGGAAGTCTTACAAATATCCAGATACTTTTAGAGAAGGCCAGGCAGTTAAAGTTGTAGAAAAGCAAACGCAGATAGTGATTTTTGAAGATGTTGTTAGCTAAAAAGCAAGCTTCCGATACTGTTAGGCCTATTAAAATAGTCTCAAAATGAAAAAGAAATTACAGCAAAAACAACTTCAAAATCGGGCCGTTGCAACTAAGCAATACGCCAAACGTTACGTTAAAGCTATACGTAATAAGGTTACTGGCAAGAAGCCAACTCAAGGTCACGTTAAGGTAAACAGGTTTTGCTTAACCGATACTGAGTTGGCCTTCATCCAACAGGAAACAGAAAAAGGGAATAAAAAATTCGAGAAGCTTATCGGTTTTAAAAGTGATGAATTTAATAATCGCAGTGAATTAAGAGTTTCGCTAGATACTGCCAAGGCGTTAATTACGAATAGTTCGCCTTCTACAGATATAACCACGTTAGTTACTTTTATACTGAATCATGCAGACTTCCCTGTTAGCCAATTCATAATGAATGTAAGCCTGTCTCCAGAGGTTTTTAGGGATCTTGCAATACTTTTTAGAAAGGTTAGTAAAAGTACAAGCTTTTGGTTGATAGCCAGAGCCAAGATGATACGCCCTAATGGCCCTATAATCTCTAACCTTTTTGATTCGATAGCAGACGAATACATAGCTACTTTAAATGTAGGTATTGGAGTTATCACATACAACAGAAAAGACCACTTAGCAAAAACTGTCGAAGCCATCAAAGCGTTCACAACAGGTGATTATCAACTTGTTGTAGCTGACGATGGTAGTAACGACGATACAGTAGAATGGTGTGGACAAAATAAAGTACCTCATACTAACTGCCCGAATAAAGGCGTTGTGCGAAACAAAAACAGGGCTTTGTATTATCTCAACGAAGTCAAAAAAGTTGATGTTTTAATTCTGTTAGAGGACGACTGTCGACCAAACAAAGAAAGTTGGCAAAAAGAGTGGGTCATAGCGGCACTTTTATGGGGTCACATTAATTATGCGCATAAGCGAATAATTAAAAAAGAAGGTGCAGTGGTTTCTGGTACAGGGGCGAGTACTTTACCGTATCTTTGCAAGTTGGTTACAGGGCAATGTACAGCTTGCAGTAAAGATGCGATGGAGAATATAGGATACCTAGACCCAAGGTTTAGTGGTTACGGTGCAGGGCATGTTGAGTGGACTGAAAGATTCATTCGACAGGGATATAACGGCAGTACGGAAAAGCACTGGGTGTACCCTGCAATTAACACGGGCTTAAATTCTGATGATGCGCCTACGTTTAAAAACCCTGAGCAGTTAGAAAAAAATAGAGCGCTTAAAAAGAAAATAAGTAAAGATTCTCATAAGCGCGAAGCTTGGGTCGATACCAGAGATAAAAGTGAGTTTTTAAAAGAAGTTGAATCAATCAATACTTAGCATTATACCTGTGGGTGTTTGCAGCTAAACGGCTTTCATCATTGCGGTTGTCAGTAGAACTGCAAATGTTAATATGAGCCAGTAAAAAAAAACCTTGAATGCCCACCGAACTTTTTCTATTAGATAGGACAAAATGGAAGCAGCAAATTACCCATTATTTTTTATTCATATATCTAAAACTGCAGGTTCTAGTTTCCGTGTTGCCGCAGAGCGCTACTTTGGAAAAGAACATGTCTTTTATGATTATGGGCCTAAAGCTAATGAAACCAATCCAGACATACGAACGTTAGACTACGAACAACGTGACCGCTATGCCGCTGGAATGAAGATAGTAGAAAAAGCTAAGTTTCTTACAGGGCATATAAATCACCCTAAATATGCGCCATTTATTCCGGCTAAGAATGCAATTACTTTCGTTCGCGATCCCATCCAACAAGTTCGTTCTCATTACGAGCATTTTACCCGCCACCACCGTTATAAGCGTTCGTTCACCGAATTCGTAAATGAACCACGATTTAAAAACGTACAATACAAAGCGTTTCAAGGCACGTGGCCTGATGCTATTGGTTTTATAGGTTTGACAGAACGTTACAATGAATCATTAGCACTCATAAATACGATGTATTCCATTGATATTCAAGGGTTGGATATAAATAAAAATACAGAGAAAAAATCTTCAAGCTATGAATTATCAGACGAAGAGATTGCGCTGATCAAAAAGCACAATAAAGAAGATTTTAAGCTTTATGAATATGCACTTACACGTTTTGAACGGCAAAAGCTGGCTATAGAATCTGATGCTCCTTTTATTCGCTTTGGTAAGACAAATATGGCTAAAAGTGATGAAGGCAAAATGATGAAAGGTTGGGCTGCTGATTACGAAAGTCAGTCACCAGTAGTTTTAGAAGTGCGTGTTGGTAAGTAAAAAAATAGCTGAAATACTAGCCAGTGAATACAGAAGTACTGCTAATGAAAGAAATATTCATCGCAATGGTTTTGTTGGGTTTAGTTTTGTTTATCCTAAGAAGCTTACAGAATTTTTTAAAACTCGAAAGAAGTTCACGTTGAACGACGCAGAAATAAGTTTAAGCGCTCTACTATTCAGCTATCAACGTGAACTTAAATAATTAAGGTTTAATTCGGGTAGATATTATATAGCTTAGCTGAAATAGGATTTAAAAAAGCAATCCATTACCCTTGAAACCACTTCTCCTTTCACATGAATATTGTCGTCCTCAAATGCAAGTTTGCGCTCTGACAATGAAACTATTTCGTAACTAGGAAAATAATCAACGAAATCGTATTCCCGCCAGAGGTGTTGGGCTACACAGTGTAGCGTAGATTTAGAGCGTTGATTGGCTACTAATATATGCTCTTCTGTAAAAGTACTTCCAAGAGGTACAGGCGAAACGGTGAAGATAAATTGTAAAGAAGGATTGATTTTACGAAAGTTATCAATTGCCTCTTCTACAATAGCTAGCGTTTTTGTTTCATCTAAAACCTCGAAAGAAAATTCATCTGCTATTTTTCTTAACTTTGGATCAGCAGGCGATTGATTGACCCAAACACGCGATGGCTTGTGGTACCAAGCCTCAATGAAGCCTAAAGTTATGATAACTACATCGCTTTTTTCTAAATTTTTATATGTGTCGATTAAGCCTTGTCTGATATCTCTTGCTATTTCTGCCTCAAGACCTTTTAGACCATGGGTGAGTAAGTCGTAACTTAATCCACCAACCTCTGTTATTCCAACATAGGGATCATCCTGTAAGATGAGACGACTGGCTTCTAGGACAGCACCAGGGGTGTATACGTTCTGATATCCAGCGCGTGCACTGCCCCCCATCTTGAAATACTCACCATCAACTAAAGGTACTTGACTGAGATAAGGAATTTTTTTTCTGTTCATATAGAACTCTATATTTCGAGCGAAACAAGAGCCTATTGTAAAAAAGTTAGTGTTAGTAGTAAGTTTAAACTTGGGAGAGTGAGTAAGTGTGGCAAAACCGTCGTATTCTTTATAGTATTTACTCGTAGCACGATCTTTATTTATTTTCGCGTTATTAAGTGCTTCACTTGCGTCCATATTTAACTCCTGAGTATTTCCATATTGAATGTATAGCGCTTTAAATAACGCTTGCTTTGAATGAGTGTCTTTTAGCTAATCGATCTAAGAAAATCAATATGGTTTATGTTGTTGTCTTTACAAAATGATTTCCAGTCATTCACTTCAGTCCATTGGCTAAGGAATACGAAGTCTAATCCATGTTTATTTGAGGAAAAGTAGTCATATTTACTATCGCCAATAAATAATGCCGGAAGAGTTATATTGTCTCTGACGAGTTCTCGTTCAAAGATTACTTCTTTTGAATCAGGGCTTCCGTATATCCCACCCTCAAAAAGATTAGCCAAATCACGCTTTTCAAAGAGGGCTCGCAATTCACACTGTGAGCCGCCAGATACAATCAGCCAGTTAGTGTTAGGGGTTTTCTCCTTTAGCTCGTAAAGATCTTCATTAAATTCACAGTTCAATAGACCTTTTTCAACAATGTCTGCGTAACGCGTCAATAATTGCTCATAGGCTTCATTCCTTAGAGTCTGTTCAACAAAACTGTCTACAAACCATTGAAACTTTTTAAAGCGAGAGACTCCACCATTTTGCGTATGATAGTTTTTAAGCGCTTCAGCATTTTTTTCACCATAGGGTAATGCTGCGTCATAAAAAGCGTTTGTTTTGACCTTGTTTGAATTTAATATCACGCCATCACAATCAAAAGCGATAGTTGAATAATCAGAGAGTTTCATTCTTAAATCCTCTAGATTTCATAGCTTCTTCAACTATCGCAACGTCAGAAGGGGCGTCAACGGCATAGCTTCCTGGCTTGGTTTCAATCATCTTAATGGTTTTACCGAACTCCAGAAATCTCAGTATTTCTATGTCTTCTGAATGCTCTAATGAACTTTTTCTTCCGAAACTACCAAAAGCACTTAACTCTTGTTTGCTAAAAGCGTAAATACATACCTGCTTCTTGTATTTCTTTGGCGCGTTTTCCTGGTCCTTGAAACCTGGTATCTGGGCGCGAGACATATATACTAATTTGTCGTCTTCAGTTGTAATAACTTTTGGAATATTAACGTTTGAAGGGTTTTCATCTTCATTTAAATAGCTAAAGCCGTTAATAATAAATTCAGGGTGAATGCGTTTGTGCTCTAGAACTTTTAGAATATCTGAAGGGTCAGCTAAAGGCTCATCGCCCTGAACATTTACAAAAATCTCTGCGTCAATTTGTTCTGCTGCTTGAGCTAGCCTATCCGTGCCAGTCAACGCCGGCCCTGTCATGACTATATTAAACCCAGCATTTTCTACAACGTCCTTAATGCGGCAATCGTCTGTTGCAATGTATACGTTCTCTCGGCCTATTGCTTTTTCTGCGAGTTCCGCAACCCACAAGATCATCGGTTTGCCAAGAAGATTAACAAGTGGCTTTCCAGGGTACCTACTAGAAGCGAATCTAGCAGGTATTATCACTACAGCTCTTTCATTATGTGACATGTCAGACACCATAAACTGAAATAGATGGAATATCGTATTCTGTATAGGTAATAGAGGTAACGGGTAATTTTACTTGTTCAGCAAACGCATTTAACACTTTTTGCATTTCTTGAGTTCTGTTGTCGCCTGAGCCAAAACCATCAAACCCAGCTAAATAAATGTGTTTTGCAGAGCCTGCAGCAGCAACCGCCAGCGCATAGCTAATAGCCAGTGAATTTGGTATTGACGCGGAGGTTTCACCTATTGTGAAGTTGTTTTCTGTAACTTCCAGTGCAAAGTCATAAAGAACTTTGTCTTGTAGTGAATCAGTTACATCATCAGGTAATGCTGACGCAGGTGTAATCAACGGTTGAGGTAAGTTCAAGTGGTGCTGACAATCTGCAAGTAAACGAACAGGGTGGCTAGCAATTCTTAAGTCAACTAAATCTTCGACAAGAGAACTTTGTGCGTTCATTGCTATTACTACAGGTGAGTACTTTCTAATGAACGCCTGTACCGCAGCTTTGTGTTCTGTAAGCCCCGGGCCAGCGCCAAGTATAAGTACAGATTTTCCAAGAATTTGACTCTTAGGTGACCAATTGCCGGTGCCTTTTTCTTTAAAAAAGTTTCTCGTAGCATCTAACGTATTGAAACTAAATTTCGAACCACCTTCTACCCGCAGGTGTTCAATGGCGGCTAAAATATCTTCTTCGCTGTAACGAGGGTCACTCAGCATTTCCTGAATAAAAGTGGGATGAATTCCGTATTTACCAGAAAGGAAATAAAAAGGGTTTGAACCCCAACCACATTTATTCTTAAGAGGTTGGAAGTACGACCGAATTACTGCCATCAATGGAACAAGATTAACGCTTTTGTTCTGTAGAGCTGCAACTTCTATAACTAACTCTTCTGTTCTTGCGTTACCAGGACCACGCCCCATGCCGGTGACGGTGGCGTCTAACCATGTCACCCCTTCCTCAATGGCTGTAAGGGTATTCTGTAAAGCCTTACCCATATTATCATGGGTATGAATGCCGATAGCGCCATTCCAGTGTTTTTTAAACCATGTGATGATTTTTTTACACTGCTCAGGCCCCATACTTCCCATTGAATCTGCAAAATATAGCGCGTCAATATCATATTTTGAAGCTGCCAGTGCTAACGCTTCAACTTCGTCTCGAGAGCGTTCTGCTACCTGCATCAAGTTAAAACCGACTAAAAAGCCTCTGTCTTTTAACCATTTGCAAGAAGGCAACGCTTGCTCGAATTCATGTACGTGGCAGGCAATTCTAACTAAATCAACTTTTGATTCGTCAGCATTCTTCGGGAAAAGAGAAACGAGTGCTTCTTCGAGTGATGAAGCAGTGACTAACTCAGAAGCATTTACCATCACCCCAACCTTTAAAGAAGGTGGTAGAGGCAGCGTATCTAGGTATTCATCTGTAGTAAAACCGGCTGCGCCTTTAAACCCTTCGTTTTTTAAAGAGCGCATGCCTAATTCAACAATATCAACGTTAGCTGCATCCATTGCCTGTAAATATTGTTCCACTACGCGCTGTGGGAAATTCCAATTATTATAATATCCGCCATCACGTAGCGTACAATCTAATACTAACATTCTAATTCTCCATGTCCCTTATCTTACTTATCTGAAGCTAGGGATTTAACTTTTCGTTTGCAAACTTTGCCGCAGGGTCACTCAAATTCCGAGAAAACCATTTCATCGCGATACATGCGTCGTTTGAGCCGATGTCTAAAGTTTGCTTTATGTCTTCAATATTTACACAGTTTTCAGAAATATCCCGCGGATTTACACCCCTAGGGGCTGGCTTCAATGGTTTTGTGACTACAATATTTTTTACTTTAGGAGCAAAATCAGGGTAAGCATTACCTATTAACTTTGAAGCTATAGTAGGTACGATACCTTCTTCTATCGGCCATAAAAGGGCTTGGTTTGAAAAAAACTCTTCGTGATAGAACTTTTCAAAAAGTGCTGTCATTTCAGCCCACAGTTCAATAGGGAAAAATGAGCCTTCTTGCCGCCCAGTAATTATCTCTTCAGGCTTGATGCCTAAGTAGTCTCTTAATGCACTAAAGCATGGGTCTTCCATCATTTTTTTGTAATGCGGCCAGTTAACAGAAGGCTTTTGTTTTAAAAAACCACACTGATACTTATTTACATACTCAGCTAAATTGCCTTGAACTATAAGGTCGGCATCGGTGTGAATATAAACATAGTCAAATTGTTCTGCGCTAATAAGTAAGCGTTTACTGTTAGCAATTTGCCCACCGAAGTTACAGAGATTACTTGTACGATATGAAGAGGTGGCAGCGTCTACATCAATATTACCTAGGCTCAATAATTCTTGAGCATCAATATCGCCGTCTGAGGCCACATGCAAAAAGTGCTTAGCTTGATTGCCGTGGCTGGCTTGATAGTTAATCAATTGCCTTTTAACTAGTTGTGAATTAAAGCTGACGCAAGAAAGTACAGCAACACGTTTACTTGTCATTTATTACATTCCAGCAATTTGATCTAACCAATGATTGTATTTAACGCCATTGCCATCAAAGAAATTGCAGAACTTTGTAGCTAGCTTTGTTCTGTTTTCAGTGAACTCTTGCGCATCAAATTGGACTTTCGACCATAGCTGTTCCAATGAAAAACCCTTTATTACTTCCCCTGCCATAACGTACGGCACCTTCAATGTTTGGCATAATTCCAACGTTCTAGAGTCATGTACAATACATAAACTTGGAATTCCAACCTGAAGACCTAAGACTGCTCCGTGAATTCTAGGCCCTACAATGAAGTCATATTTTCTGTAATGTTCCATCCAGTTAGGAATGTCAAAGAAAAGGTTACCATGGCGGTTACACCAACGTATAAAATACTCGTCGCTGGCGAAAGGCATAATGTAGTTTTTACATTCTTTGAAGTGTTCAGCTTCAAGTTGAGTTACCTCGCCTCTAGTAAGCTTAAACATTTCAAATGGGCTTTGCCCTATGTAACTACCATCTGTTTCGGTAACAATGTGAGCTAAAGACTGTTCAATCCTAGCCAAATGGTGCCATTTCTGATGCCCACTGGGAACAGCTACTCTTTTTGGGAAAGTGGCCATCTTCTCTGCGATTTTAAAGCCTAAGTCTTTATCTGGGTTGAGGAATAATGTCGGGCAACCTAGAACTTCTACTTTTTCATCGACGCCATAATGTTCTAGAACTTTCTTTGTAAAATCACCTCTTACGCCAATATTGCTTTTCGAACCTAGTGATTTAGAACCCATTGCCTTAATCCAGTTCAGCGTTCCTTCTGGGACTTCTGGAATGTTCCCAGTTGTGCCAGATTGTGCACCTAGGCCCAAGGCTATTACATTGGATGGTAGCTTATCGACTTTATCAGATAGCCAACCATAATTAGCATGAGCGCCAACTTGGTTTGCACAGGGTAATATTGCAGTGCCAGACTTTGTTGCCAATTCTGATGGTTCGCTGCCCCAGCCAATAGAACTTTGGTTGGTATGTACCATTTGCTCAACGGCGAAATGAAATGCGAGGTTACCAGAATTTTGACCGGTAGCGTTATACAGTTTTTCTGTAGGAAGTAGAGAAGAGTTCTTGATACTAGAATCTAATCCGAAAATAAATGAATCTGTCATTTTAGTCCTGTCATGCTTTTTAAAAGCGCAAGGCTAGGCCTTGTTGAAAAATGTTAAGTGCAATCCTGCACTATCGGAATAAGTCAAAGGGGCGACGATGCCATTCAATAATGTTTGCCAAGTATTAGGGGAGATAGCGTTAAGCATAACTTTCGCCAACGACTGCGGGTTTCTAGCACTAAAGTGAAGACCATTCACCCCATCGTCTACTTTTTCTGCCATGCCACCAATGTTCGAAACAATTAAAGGTCTACCAGCAGTAAATGCTTCCTGAATCACCATAGGGGAATTTTCCCACCAAATAGAAGGTACTACAACCCAGTCAACTTCTTGAAGCCTATTTCGCTGTTCATCTGGCCTGTAAGGCCCTACCCAGCGTAAACAGCCCTCGGCAATCAGTTTTTTGGCCAGCTTTTTAATCTTCGTTTGAAACTCACCAGACTGTGCTTCTATATTCGCACCGTGTATCTCAACAAGAACCTGCTTTCTTTCTTCTTTTGTCATGCTGCGAAGCGCTTCTAAAAGAATGTCTATTCCTTTATACGGGTTAACTTGTCCAAAGAAACCGAAAACATTTCTGGTTTCGTCTTCTTGAATAGCGCGAGGTTCTAATGGAGGTAAATTGCTTTGACCATTTTCAATAACTACTATTTCGTTTTCGTTAATTCCCCAGTTTATATATCGCTGGCGTAGAAATTCAGATGGAGAAATAAAGCCATCGGCAAGGTCAAACGTAGATTTAAACGTGTGCTTGCGAAGCCAAAAGTCTTCGGCTGTATGTTCTGGAAAACAACCTCTGCACTCATCAAAACTTTCGCTGCTGCATAACTTCATCCCTTCACCTGTTTTAACCATTTGACCATTGTGCTTACAAATGGCCATATACTCATGAAGGGTTAAATAAACTTTAATGCTGCTATCGTATTTTTTAATAGCGCGTATGAACTCCAGTCCAATATGCGCGTAATGATGAATGTGCACAACAGTAGGCTTTAGCGACTTAAGTAAATCAACAAACCACGTTGTTATCGACTCTTGATGTGCCGACTTCATTAAATGCCAGTCAGCGATACCTTGTTCCCACAAGTATTCATTGTCTCGGCGTTTATGAATTTGACCCGTAACACCTCTTCCCCGGTCGGCGCGCGCTAAAAACCAGGTGTCTTCAACGTCGTCATTGTTTTTGAATGCTTCAAACAAGTTATAAGCTGCAATTTCAGCACCGCCCAAACTAAAGTCTGGGTGACCATGAGATACCACTAAAATTCTTTGTTTCATGTGCTTAGTTGCTTCCTTTTAACCTTTGCTAACGCTTTGTTGTAGTAGTGATGACCATTTATTTTGATGGCGGGTGGCATTGTATATTACCACTTTGGTTCTAAAATCGGGAGCGCCAGTTAAGTTAAACGATTGACGCTCTAGGTGCGTTAACTCAACAGTGGGAACGTATACACAATGCTTACCTTGCTCTCGTATCTTGAAGCACAAGTCAGAATCTTCGAAGTCGCCTATCAAGTAACCGTTATCCCAGCCCCTTACAGAATCAAACAGAGCTCGAGTCATAAGCATACATGCGCCCGTTACCGCAGGAACAATGGTTGCTTCAGAATGTGAGTCTAAACTCGGATCAGTGCCCATATTAGGGTGGTGGTTAGTCCAAATAGACAACTCATTTCTATATACGAATTCCATACCTGCGTGCTGAATAGAGCCGTCTGCGAACAATAGGCGAGGGGAGACCACGCCATAGTCAGAGTTACTGTTTAAAGCTTCCGTAAGCGCTTCAACCCAGCCAGGATTCGTTGGAAACGCATCGCTATTTAAAAATAGAAGATAATGGGCGGTAGCGTATTCAACGCCTAAATTATTTGCCCCTGAAAAACCTCTGTTCAATCCACCCCATACAACCTTAAACGGTATGCCGTAAAGTGCATAAATATCACTAGATAGTTTCTTAAAAGGTTCAACCAATGAAGGGTCGTCGATAACGTAAATCAACTCACAATGTTTTTGCACAAATACATCTTGCGAGAAACACTGCATTTGCGCTTCTACAAAATCTACTCTGCCGTATAACGGAATGACTATGCTAGCTTCTGGGCTATTACATTCACCAAAGCTATATACTTCGTGTGGCATAGCGGCGATGGCTTTATTTTTTTTGCGCTATAGCACTAGAAATCAAAGGTTCATCAATTTTGCTAATGCGCTTGGGTAGTTCTGATAGGGGCGTGTTTATAGTTGCTAAAAATTCAGCTATTTTCTTAGGGGTAGATTCAAGACGCTCGACTTCACCTTGCGCGATCTCGTGGGCCCCGTCTGAGGATAACGCGTAAATTTTGAGAACTGTCCCTGGGTTACATGCCGTCAATGCTTGAACAAAACCAGTGAGCGGTAGTGCCTCGGTCATTTCATCTTCAAACGCATTGTAAACATCTTGGCGATACTGAAAAAATGCAGAGCGCATTGGCAGAATTTGGCCTTGATTTGTCTCAAACCAGATAAATGAATTCTTCTTTCGTATAACCCAACCCGATGCGATTGCTTCATTTCCACTTCCTGTAGCTTTCACTGAGTCAATAAAAGCTTTAACGTGTGGGTGAGGGCTAGTTGCTTTGGGTACTACTTTTGTCCAGTTTGCAAAGCGTTCGAAATCGTTAGAATCAAATTCAGTGTCAGTGCCAAGTATGTCACATGCTTCTTTAAAATATTTAGAGTTTTCGTACTCTGAATCGTCGAAGTTATTTGTTCTGACTAGAGAGCGCAGGTCGTCATCACCTTTTGTGACTAGACCTCCATTGCGACCCTCGGCTTTTCCATAGTGCAGATAATGGAAAAATGGGTTGACTCCAGATGCTGCTACGTCAGGATAGGCGGTCAAGTATTGGCTTGTTGAAAACCAGTCACAGGGGTCTAGTCCCTCTTTCCAGCCTTCTTTTAAGAAGTGGGAAAGGTAGTCATCAGTCTGCAAAAATTTATATTTTTCTGCATAGAACTCAGCATCAAATTCATTTTCTATGAGGCTTTTAATTGTGGCTTCTGTAATGTTGCCTTTATTTTTTTTGAAAACGCTAAGCACCTACTTCTCCATGTGAGCATTGTCATCATTCGATAATTTGTATGAGATATTACTACAACCTCATTATCTGGTGCAAAGCTTAGCCAAACCAACATTGTTGATTCTGTTATTTGAAGTCTCAAAGTACTTTGATTGAGAACTTACAGATATCAGGTAATATTGGAATAAAATTAAAATGAATCGTATTCGATTGTGCTCAGAGGAAGTTGAGGAAAATATGTCGGACTTAGAATCGACCTTAAAAGGCCATATTGACCGTTTTGAAGGTGGCGTGATAGAGGGGTGGGCTGCGAGAGTAGGCGACGAATCTCCAGTCAAGTTAGCTGTATACGATGACCAAGGTATATTGTTAGGTGAAGGTGAAGCGGACCTTTATCGCAAAGACCTCGAATCTGGTGGAATTAACAAAGGGAATCATGCATTTTCTTTTGAAGTTAACACCTTACTCATGGAAGAAGGGCGCTCAATTATTATTAAGTGCAAGCAAACTAATAAAACAATAGCAAAATCGCGTTTTGAAATTGAACGCATAGCGCCTTCCGCAAGTGTTGTAATTGAAAATCTGTTGGGCAACAAGCTTTCGTTTTCAATATACAACCATAGCATTGCCGATGAGAGCAAAATCCTTACTTTTAGTGTAGGCAAAGAAAAAATTGCGACCTACGAGTTTAGCAGTAAAGAGAAAATGCACTCATCACACATTTGGGTGCCAGCGAAATTTCTTGATAATGCATATCACGTCATAAACGTTGGCGTACAAGGCGAAGTTGCAAGTTATGGGAAGTTGGAAATAAAAGGTGACCCAATCCTTACGCCTTGGGACTTTTTAAATCATAGTAGAAAAGAAGCAAACTACATTTCCAAACCTCCAAGTGCCGATGGTCGCTATGAGTCACTAACACTTCATCTAAGTGATACAAATCGAGTTGTCGATATCGAAGATTTGTCTATCGCTCATTCGGTGCTGGTTGAGGGTTATCAAGGAAGAAAAGTATACCCACCATTCTCTCTTCCGAAGTCTGAAAGTCCTGTAGTGTCTATAATAATTCCAGCGTATAACAAGTTCGAGCTTACTTATCATTGTATTGCTTCTGTTCTTCTTGCATACAACAAAACGTCTTTCGAAGTCATATTGGCCGATGATTGCTCTACTGATGAGACAGCAAAAGCTGAAGAAATGATAGGCAATCTTGTCGTATCTAGAAACGAGGAAAACTTACGTTTTCTCAAGAGTTGCAATAAAGCATCTGAGCTCGCAAAAGGCGATTATATTGTTTTCTTAAACAATGACACCGAGGTGAAAAGTTACTGGCTTGATGAGCTTGTTGCGCAACATAGATCAGATGAGCGAGTGGGGCTTACAGGTTCTAAGTTACTAAATCTAGACGGAACACTACAAGAAGCGGGCGGAATAGTATGGGCAACAGGAGAACCTTGGAACGCAGGCCGCGACGGAAATCCGTTTGACCCTGCTTGGAACTATGTGCGTCAAGTAGATTATGTTACTGGTGCAGCAATGTGTGTAACAAAATCAGTTTGGGAGAAAGTCGGCAGGTTCAGTGAAGAATATGCACCATGTTATTACGAAGATACTGACCTCTCATTTAAAGTACGAGACGCGGGTTATAAAGTGCTCTATGTACCACATTCTGAAGTTATCCATTTCGAAGGCCAGTCCCATGGTACAGATATAACGAAAGGCTTGAAGCATTATCAAGTAATAAACGAAACAACATTTAGGAGAAAATGGTTTAACACTTATAAAAAAGGTTCTAAGCCATCTCTTAGTACCATGCACCTAGAAAAGGATAGAAATATCGAACAGCGTGTAATGGTTATTGATTATGCCACACCTATGCAAGGCATGGATGCTGGCAGTCATGCGGCACTACAAGAAATGAAAATGATGCTAGCGTTGGGTTTTAAGGTGACTTTTGTGCCAGCGAATTTAGCACCTATGGGTAAATACACCAGTGCTTTGCAAAAAATGGGCGTAGAAGTCTTGTATGTGCCTTTTTATTATTCACTAGACGACGTACTTCAGCGCCGCTTAGGTGAGATGGATGCTGTTTATATCACCCGTTATGATGTCGCACAAAAGTATGTCGACGTAATAAAAGAATCAGGCAAACCAATCCTATTTAATAATGCTGACCTTCATTTCCTCAGAGAAATTCGTGCAGCTTTGGTTAAGAATGATGAGGAGGCAATGGACTTGGCTCTATTAACAAGAAATGAAGAGTTAGAGGTTTGTCAGAAGGTAGACGCTATCCTTACCTACAATACTACAGAGCAGGCAGTGATTTCGAGCCATATAGCGCAAGAAGCTAATATGCATATTACCCCCTGGATAGTCGAACCAAAAGATAGTGGACCCCACTTCCACGAGAGAGAAGGCATTGCATTTCTTGGTGGATACAACCATAAGCCGAACACGGAAGCCGTTGAATATATGGTTAAAGAGGTGATGCCGAAGCTGAAAGCTCAACGACCTGACATTACCTTTTTCATTTACGGCAGCAAAATGCCCGAACATTTCAAGGACTTTGAAAGTGAAAATGTAAAGGTAAAAGGGTTTGCAAAAACATTGGATGGCGTATACCACGACCACAAAATTTTTATAGCACCTTTACTATCAGGGGCGGGTATTAAAGGTAAGGTTTTAGATGCTTTAGCGTTTGCTACACCTACAATCCTTACTTCCATCGCTGCGGAAGGTACTGGTCTAACGAATGGAATTAATACATTAATTGCCGACGACGTGGACGAGTGGGTTGAGGCTATTATAAAACTTTACGATGATGAAAAATTATGGAAACAGTTTAGTGAAAATAGTGAAATACTGGCGAAGGAGAATTTTTCTTACCTAAATGGGGTTAAGAAAATGAGAAAAATTTTTGAATCAGTTGGTGTTTTTACTTCTCTACAATAAGGTTCGTAACAGCCAATAGCAGTTCCTAAAAAAGCCACTCACCGAAGTGGCTTTTCTATCATCTATGGGGGCAAAAAACGTTTGAAGTGAAATGTATATGAGAAATATATGAATTTTGGCTGTTGAAAAATCAGGCAGCGTGATCTAGTGTAATTGAGAAAGATGGCTTATTTACATTTTAAATATTGACAGGGACGCCTTATGAAGACCATACGCATGGCTCTTACTAGATGCTTTTTGCTAGCACTAGCTTTACTTTCTACCCACCTAAATGCATCAACCTACCAAACTTTTCAAGAGTTATTGGACAATGAGTCACTAATTCTCTCTGTTGACAAAACTTCGCTTGATGAATACGGAATTATAGTCGAAGGAATATTAGTTAAGTCAGGCTCTGGCGGATGGAGTTTTTCAGATAAAACACAAACTCAAATTGTTCCTTCCTACGATGTTATTTTCTCTGCTAGTGGTAATCAGCTCACTCAGACTTATCTAGACAAGTCCCATGGAAGCACCTCATTTCAAACTCACGATGTTTATACTGATACATACCGGGAGCGATGGGGAGATCAAGTTGCTGATCAGCTCATTGCCGCGTTCGAGCAAGGTTTAATAACTCAAACACCATCCTTACAATGGACAAGTGTGACTGACAATGTTGTTTATACTATAGCCACCGCATCTGATGGCTATTTAGACGTTACCGCCAGTGTTACAGTAGAGGATATACTTTACATCCCTGAAAATGTTGTTAACGGAATTGCGGGGGGCTGGCAAGGCGAAACGGAAGTTTCTGCGTTTTCAACAAACGTATATGACGGAGTACGTTTTGAGTTTGGGATAGAAGATAGAGGACTTACGTTTGACAGCTTAGAGGGTATGAGTGCTGCTATTCCAGTAGTCGATGAAATCGACTTCCACTTCGGTGATGAAGTAAATTCGATTGTGCATGACATTTTCGAGTTATCGAGCACGCCTGTAACATCAATAAGTCAAATTCTTGAAGACGCATACACAACTGAGCTCAAAAGTAACGAAATTTTGGTTAATATGAATGGAGTTCTGTTTGTCATCACCCCCATCCAGAAGGTTAATGAGTCGGTGTGGACTGTTCTCGTTGAAGTAAGCGCTGAGGGGGAAACGTATCGCTTTGCTCGTGAGTTGGTGGCGATTGATGGCTCGGCTAAAAATTTTGGTACTGGGTTAGTCTCAAACTTTCCCTTTGTTTATAACGCTAATATTAACGGTCGTATTGACGCTTGGGCGAATGACAAAGGTTGGCCTATTTGCGACATGTTATATGCTTACTCCTTCAGCAATGACGGTACTTTCAATCGAGGTGTTCACTGCACCAATGACACGATCCTAATGGGAACTTCAGGTTGGACATGGACAGTGTTAGATGGGAAGGTCTCGTTAAACTTCGACTCTAGTTATGCTATACGAGAGAGAAATTGGATTCCCCTAACGACCAACGATAATGGCTTAACGTTTGTATTGGAGTATAGTACATATGAAGACGTTTTTAGTGGCACAAGTGGTGTATTCATTGCTCCTCGTATTAATTACTTGGAACTAGTAGATCTTAGTCACTACAAAGATGAATACATCGCTGGAGGGTTTGACGGTGATAATGACGGTGATGGCATATCTGATTCTGATGACAACGATGATGACAACGATGGAATGGAAGACTATTTCGAGGAAAGCTACGGGTTAAATCACTTAGATAGTAATGATGCTAATCAAGATGCCGACAACGATGGATTAACAAACCTTGAAGAGTTCGTGCTAGGAACAGACCCAACAAATTCAGACAGCGATGGAGACAGAGTTCCAGACATAGCTGACGAGTTTCCTACAGACGCACTAAGAACGGATGCTTCAACTCAGCTCTTTTCATTTTCATACTCATTTGATGCCAATGCTCGAGGTACAGCAGGTCACGAACTGACCGCTATCATAGAGGGAATGTTACTTGCTGATAACGACACGGTTGTCATCTCAAATGTTGTAAGTGCCTCTTTATCAGGAATCGAGTACGACATCACTAGTGGCTTAGCAATAAGAGCCGCTGATCCTTCGCACGCCGCTAGGATGAGTATTTCTGGTAATACATTAGATTTTTGGGTCTGTGTACAAGGGTTTACATTTTTAGATAATGGGGGCGATTGTTCCTTTGGGCTAGAGGGCGGATTTTTGATTTCTCCTTACCTAGATTTTAATTCTTTAGACTGTATTACTTTTGACCAACAAGGTGACTGTATAACATGGGCGTGGGCTGGTATTCCGGAGTTGGGAGGTGATTACCGCGATGGGGACGTTCCTTTTAATCCCGCTAACTGGTCAGCACAAGAAATAAGAACCTACACGCCAGTGAATGATCTCAATGCAGATGGTAAATCTGACCTGCTATGGCGTAGTTTCAACAAAGGTTGGAACTTTCTGTGGACAATGGATGGGACTCAAACTTCTGCTGCTACCCCAATCAATGTTGTACAGGAGTATACATGGACAATGGATGGTCTTGGTGATTACGACGGTGATGGTAAGTCGGATATTCTGTGGAGAAATAGCGCGACAGGTATGAACTTCATGTATTTAATGGATGGAGCAAGTATTAAGAGTCGATATGCGCTAAATGTAGTAACCGCTGGTAGGTGGGAGTTAGTCGGTAACGGTGACTTCAATGGTGATGGAATTGGAGACGTAATGTGGCGCAATGTAGAACGAGGAGATACGTGGTTTTACATGATGAAAGACGGGCTTATTGAAACAAGTCGACCGGCTTTATGGGTCACAGATTTAGATTTCAAAGTGGCTGCGACAGGCGACGTAAATGGTGACGGTTCTGATGACATCATTTGGCGTCACAATGGCACTGGACGCAATTATATTTGGATAATGGAAAACGGTGCTATAGCTAGCAGATATACTCTTAACATCATCAATACAGACTGGTCTATTGTGGGGGCGGGAGATCTGGATGGTGATGGAACCGATGATATAGTTCTGCGCAATCAAGTTGACGGTAGAAATTGGGCATATTTAATGAAAGATGGCCAAATTGAAACCAGTACTCTTATTAACCAAGTTGCGGATTTAAACTGGGAAATAGGCAACATTGGGGATTATGACGGCGATGGCAAAGTAGATTTCATGTGGCGAAACGAAACGACAACTCGTAATCTTATCCACTTAATGAACGGAACTGCAATAAAAGATCGCGGAGTGTTACGACCAACAGATAATACATGGAAAGTAGCCAAGTAGGTTTACTGACTAAAAAGGCGGATCAAAAACCGCCTTTTTTTTATATAAGTTCTATGCTATTTTGAAAAAATAATTAAGGAAAGGAACTCCGTAAATGAAGCGTATTTCATTTATATCAGGGATGGTCGTCATAAGCGTTGCTAGTGGTGTACTGTACCTAAACACTATTAACGACGAAGAATTATCCCTTCAAAATACCCACACTCTCATCAAACACGATGAAAAAGAACTAGATATTGAATACGGCAACAGTGACTCGCCACAAGCACCTAGCAGTACATCAAAGAGTGTTTCTGAACCTGAAAAAATGAGGCTGAAAGAACAGCAGGTGGAGCAGGACGAACTCCTGACTACTGATGTTTTTTCATCTACCAGCCGTGACGGGAACAGCCAATCACGTATTAAAGTACAGTTACTAGATGCTAATAAAAACGCTCAAATAGTGACCACAGGCGATATCCATAAGCAACCAACTTCACTACTGAATTACGGCTTTAAAAGAACAAAAGACGTTTATTCTGGTATTGATGTTATTGAATATGTTGATGGAGGAAAAGTCGACTTTGATTTCCACGTTACACCCGAAGGTAACATATCTGATATAGAAATGCGCTTTTCGGAAACATCGACAGTTACCATGGATACTGAAGGAAATCTTCTTATTACGGCGAGCAACGGTACAACTCAGTACGTAAGTCGTCCCAGAGCGTGGCAAGAAAACGATGGTCAAAGACAAGTGCTTCAAAGCAACTATGTAGTCGATGGCAATCTCGTGTCCATAGATGTACCAAGTTACCGTTCAGATAAAACACTAGTTATTGATTAATATAAGGATATAGAGGTGAGGAAACTTTACAGTTACTTCTGCATTAGCTTATTAGCAACAGTTTTAATGCTGTCCAATGCCGTAAATGCTGCGCCGGGAGATATTAAATGGTCTGTCGATTTAAATGCTGGCGATGTTATAACCGTCCCAGCCGTTGCTGAAGATGGCACGATTTACATTGGTACTTACTATGATGGACTAATGGCATATTCTATCAACGGCTCACACCTTTGGACCTATAATTCTTATACAAATTACAGCTCTTCGCCTGTAATAGGTCAAGATGGCACAGTATATGTCGGGTCAACCGATAACTCTCTTTATGCAATTAATGCTGACGGTTCGTTGAAGTGGAAGTTTACCACAGGAGCTAATGTTTCATCGACGCCAGCGCTTGGCGCAGATGGAACTATATATGTGGGTTCTGACGATAATAAATTTTACGCAATAAATCCAGATGGTACACAGAAATGGGTTTTCCAAGGTAGCGGAGATTTCTCTTCAGGTGCTGCGATAGCTACAGACGGTACAGTATATGTTGTGTCTGAATATCGTGATATTTATGCGCTAAATCCGGACGGTTCTTTGAAGTGGCAAGCTGAAACAGAAGGATATAATTACGGTGCTCCGAGCATAGACGCCACAGGGACCGTTTACATTGGTTCAACTGACAACAAAATGTATGCGCTTAACTCTGACGGCACGCAGAAGTGGGTTTTTGAAACAGGCAATGACATCAGAGGTTCAGCAGCAATTGATAACACCGGAAATATTATCTTTGGTTCGGCAGACAACAATGTTTACTCGTTATCCCCAACCGGCAGTATCAATTGGGTCTACACCACAGGTGGTTACGTTTATAGTACCCCAGTAGTTGGAGCAGATGGAACTATCTACTTTGGTAGCAGGGACAATATTTTTTATGCTCTTAGCAATGCAGGTGATTTTTTATGGAGTTCGAACGAAACGGGTTTCTATGATTTCGATGCGTCTGCAACCTTAGTTTCAGACGGTACACTTTATGTCGGTAACGATAATGACGAGCTAATCGCTTTCGAAACATCGACCTCGCTCGCTGAGTCCGCGTGGCCTAAAGCATACGGAAATGTAAAAAACACGAGCTTAGCTGGCGACGCTTCTGGTCAGATTACAGCATCACTAGTGCCTTTGCTTACCAATATCAATACAACCGGTCAATGTCCTGAAATGGAAATGACGGTAACGGTACTAGATTCCTACAGAAACAACATATCAGGCCTTACGGCTGACGATTTTGATATTTTTATAAACGGTGACCCGGTGGAGGTCAATACCGTAAACTTAGTTTCCGACGTACGTTCATCAGTTTTAAATGTCGCCTTCACACTAGATTACAGTGGTTCAATGAATTCTACTGATATCATCTCGATGGAAGCTGCAGCTACACAATTCGTGTCTTACATGCAACCTGGCGACGAAGCTAGCATAATCAAATTTGCAAGTAGCGTAGACGTCATACAGCCATTCACTGATGATCTTGCTCTTGTTACAAGTTCTATACCTGAAGATTATGCTGGAAGGGGTGGTTCAACTGCATTGTACGATAGCGTATATCAGGCTTTATCGAATGTATCTGGCCAACCAGGTAGGCAGGTTGTGGTAGCAATGTCTGATGGCTCTGACAATAACTCATCGTTCAATATTGACGAAGTGGTCGATTATGCAAATCGTCTTGGTATTGTTGTTTATACAGTAACACTTGGTTCTGGTGATAGAGATGCCATGAACACTCTAGCACAACGAACTGGTGGCCTGAGCTATTATTCTCCAACGTCGACAGAGTTGGAAGACATCTATCAATCAATAGTTACAAGCATTCAAAGTCAGTATGTAGTCACATTTACAGACCCAACAAATGGTGGTTCAGATCACAACATTGAAGTCGACGTTACAAAGGACACTCAATTCGGTTCAGTGTCTTCTACTTATGATAGTTGCCGCGATTACAATACAGGCATTAACCAGATAGTGGAATATCAATGCCCGCTACTTGAAGCGGTGGTGAGTGTTTACGATCAAAATGGTGTGCCTTTAGATGGATTGGGTATAAATAGCTTCGACTTATACCTTGATGGTACCGCCTCTCCAATCAGTAGCGTCACTCAAGTACAGTCAGCCAATTCAAAAACGACTTTCGCGGTGGTGATGGACTACAGTGCTTCTATGTCGTCTTCTGATATAACTAGTATGCAAACGGCTGCTAAACTTATCATTGAAAATAAGTCGGATGCCGATGAGGGTATGGTTGTTAAATTTTCTGACCAGCCGAATGTCGTACAAGCCTTAACGACAGACACTGCTTTGCTTTCTGCTGCTATCGATTCTCATTTCGATAACTACGGTGCAACAGCAATGTACGATGCGATTGATGTAGCTTTAACTGATATCGCTAATACATCGGGCAGAAAAGCTATTATTGTTCTGACTGATGGTGACGATACAGCCAGTAGCGGAACACTCGATTCCGTAATTGCTAATTCTAATCAGTACGACATACCTGTATTTACAATAGGTTTAGGTCAAGCAGATGCTACCGTACTACAAGAATTGGCAAACAGAACTTATGGTATTTACTACTACGCGCCAGATAATTCGGAGTTGGCAAACATCTACGCAACCTTGTCTGACGTTTTACAAAGTCAGTACCTAATAACGTTTGCCGATATCTTTGCTGACCAAATGCAACATACTGCGGTTATTAACACTGTCGTTCAAGGTAGACCTATCGCAAGTTCACAACGTAGCTTTTTAAGCTGCGCTCCTCCAACAACTAGTGCACTAGATTTTGAGTCTGGTGACGCATCGCTAAGCCCCTTTGTTCTTACAGGTAACGAAAATTGGGAAGTAAGCGACATAGATCCTATAGACGGCTTATATAGTTTAAAAGTGCCAGATGCACTAATCGACGGTCAATCCGCAACAGCAGAGTTAACGCTTGAAACTGCTGCTGGTGATTTAAGCTTTGACATGAAAGTCGATTCAGAATCTGGTTATGACTTCTTAAAATTCTACATAGACAATGTACTGCAAGGTCAGTGGTCTGGTGTAAGTGCAATTGAAACCGTTGTGTTTCCAATTAGTGACGGCACTCACACCTTCAAGTGGGATTTCTCAAAGGATAGTTCGGTTTCTCACGGTCAAGATTCTGCTTGGATCGATAACATAGATATCCCAGGTGTAGACAATGGCAGTGGCACTGATAGTGATGGTGATGGCGTTATTGATAGCATTGACGCCTTCCCCAATGACAGATTCGAATGGGTAGATACTGATGGCGACGGCATAGGCAATAATAGCGATCCAGATGATGACAACGATGGTTGGCTAGATACGGTTGATGCGTTCCCTCAAAACCCTGCAGAGTGGCTTGATACCGATGGCGATGGTATTGGTAACAACGCCGATGACGATGACGATGGTGACGGCATTGTTGACCTTGCCGATCCCACTCCACTTGGCTATGCAGCGATAAACGATGTAAATGGCGACGGAAAGTCCGATCTACTATGGAGAAGCTTTGCGAAAGGTTGGAACTTTTTGTGGGCTATGGATGGTACTCAGCTGTCTTCAGCAACTCCTATCAACGTCGTGCAAGAATACACGTGGTCAATGGCTGGTCAGGGTGACTACGACGGTGATGGCAAATCAGATATATTTTGGCGAAATAGTGATACAGGCAAAAACTTTATTTACTTGATGGACGGCGCAAGTATTAAAGAACGCTACGCTTTAAACTATGTCACTGCTGGAGTGTGGGAGTTAGCAGGTAGTGGCGACTTTAACGGCGATGGTACGGGTGACGTATTGTGGCGGAATATAAACCGAGGTGATACATGGTTTTACATGATGAACAACGGTTATATCGGAACTAGCCAGCCGTCTCTTTGGGTAACTGACCTAAATTATAACATTGCTGCAACCGGTGATCTGGACGGTGATGGCGACGATGATGTTATTTGGCGTCACAGTACTACAGGCGTAAACTACGTCTGGTTAATGGAAAATGGTGTCATTGCTAATCAATATACGCTTAATACAGTGAATACAAATTGGAGTATTGCAGGTACTGGTGACCTCAATGGAGATGGTATTGACGACATTGTTATGAGAAACCAAGTTGATGGCCGTAACTGGGTTTACTTTATGCATGCTGGTTTAGTAAGTACAAGTACTCTTATTAATGAAGTTGCAGACCTAAACTGGCAAATTGCTAACATTGGCGACTATGACGGCGATGGAAAAGTCGATTTTCTCTGGAGAAATGAAGTGACTTCAAGAAATATCATCCATCTGATGGACGGTACCACTATAAAAGATCGCGGAGTCTTAAGGCCAACCGACAACAACTGGCAAGTGGCCAAGTAAATTAAAAAAAGAGAGCGTTTGCTCTCTTTTTTTTTCAGTAGGCTTGCGCTTTAGTTGAGCGCAAAGTCTACTTCGTTAAATAGCCGTTTACTTACACAATGTAACTATAGATATTGAGGTGCTTTGCCTTAAGCTTGGTAAATCAGTAAAAAGCAATTTAAATAAGTTTGTTTATTGCGTTTTTGTAGTCACATAGGTTCTTATTTAATCAGATTAAGATGCTCTCGACACCTGGATATTTGGCCAGACCTTTACACTGCGATGTAAGTACTTTTTGAATACTGCGCGCCTTCTCTTTGTTCCCTAAATAGGCCCAGATGACCATTGAACGAAACTTCGCGCCAGGGTCAGAAATTTGGCTTTCAATGCTAATTAGCTCGTCACGAATTCCGGCTTTTACTGACTCTGTTTCAAACGTATCGTTAATTCTGGAAATGTGCAGATAAGCATATAACTGATCAACTTTTACCGTTGTGTTTTGACTAGATTTTTGTGAAATTTTTACTGCATTTTCGTAAGCTTCCATTGCCTCTTGTTTCATGCTTTTAGCCAAATATGAATCTCCCAAATTTATCCAAATAGGATAAAGGCCATTACTATTTGTATCAGCCATGGAATCAAGGCTTTTCAAATTGTACCCAATGGCGTCGTCGTATTTCTGCATATAGAAGCTAGCGGTTGCTAGTAGGTGATCTGAAATGTTGGAGGCACCAAACTCGTGTTCCATTGCTTTATAGTTTTGAAAGGCTGCCTCAATGTTCCCATCGCAAAAATAGATACTACCCAAGTTAGCTAAAACGTTTTGAGTAACCTCAATCTTTTTACTCTCTTCAAACTTTTTCAATGCAAGCGAAGTGTTGCCTTCGTAATAATGTAGGCGGGCTTCAATAAAGGGAATCATCCAATCGTTAGGCGCTAACTCACCTGCTTTAACGATGCTTCCTTTAGCTAACGACATGGCTTCAGAGCTTTTTGTCATTAAAAACTGTTTTAAATAGCCCTCTGTCAAACCTACGTAGGCGGAATAATAATTAGGACTTACTTTCAACACATCCAAGTAATAAGCGATGGCTTCATCAATGTTATTTTCTCGACGACTTTTCTGGGCCAATGAAAATAATACTTCCGGTTTACCTTCAGCTAGTTCGTTCGCTCGGTTGCAAGCATTGTTAGCGTGAGACAAGTAGTTTTTATCCGCCGTTAAATACATTTTCTGCGCATACAAATTACAAAGTTGAGCTAGGGCCATTGGGTTTGTTGGCACAGACGCTAAAATTAAATGGGTCTTTTCAAGGGCAGCGTTAACGTTATCTTCGTTTAGGCCTTTATGAAGCAATGCTTGGCTAGAAATATAATTTTTCGCGTTGGTCTCGTTCAACCCCTTATAAGTGTATTCAGGTGAAGCTAAATACTGTTTTAAAGCGCTTTCTAGTTTAGCAGAAGATTCACCTATAGTTTTCTCGGTTGCAACAGTTTCACTGTCTACTAGAGATGCGAGCAAAGTCTTGCTTGTATTGGTGTATGCGAAGCCCAACAATGCTTTATAGATACCTTTTTCAACTAACTCTAATGATATGACTGCATCAACGTTATAGTTTTCCGTTAACGAATAGGGCGATTCATTTGCTGCAATGTCAGAAATAGAAACGGAAGATATAGTGAAATCTTTTTTTAACTTTAGGGTCAGGCTTCTAGCCAGCTCTTTTTCTAACTCGCTAGTACCTTTTATAATCATCAATGATTTTACGGTAGGTATAGCCGTTGGGTTTGAATCAACAGTATTTTCGTCTGTATTCCATAATAAGGTTAGCGAAACCAAAGCGACAGAAATAACAAAGAAAGCCACAATGTAACTATGTCGTAGCGTTCCGGCGTTTCTTTGAGGTTTGACTGCGGTTGCTCGTGGAGTTAAAGCAGGTTCGCGATTTATGAAGCTATCTTGTTCGTTATCCTCAGAAGCCTCAAAGCCCTCTTCTAAGATTTTACTTTGAGGTTCTAATGTTTCGTCACAATTAATCTTTTCGGTTACCGTTACTGGGTTAAGTTCCTCTTCTTCTGCCAACTCATCCTGGGTAAGAAAAAGCGAATGAGGGGGGACATCCAAAACAGTGGCAATACGAGTAATAGTTTGATGAGAAACCCTTGTTTGACGAAAAGTTCTATTAATTAGGTCTCGAGGAGGGGAGTTGATGCCTTCTTTTTCAGCAATAAGCTTGGCCAGTTCAGACTGAGAACGAATACCTGCATTGAGCATTGCTACTTCAAGCTTATTTCGTGACGCGATAACACCTCTAACCCGCTTTCTTGTAGCCATTTTTCAAATCCTTTTCTTTGGCGTTACAAATAATTCTTAAATGTCTTTATTTACGGTTAAGTACTGCTAACTACGTATTCCTTAAGTTACCAAAAACTGTATTGTTTGAAAAGTGAGCAGGTGTGTTTTTGGTAGTTACCCGCTCATTTTATAGAGAGGGAAATCTTCCAAGTGAGAGAGCTAGCTCAGCTCAATTCTAAGTTTTCCTAAAATTCCGATTAATAATCAAATTCAATGCAATATTAAGGCGGGTGACACATGGACTGCGGTAACTACAAACCTAAAATAAACATAGCAATATTATTGTATAGCACTTTCTTAATGATGGTGTCGTCAATGGCAAATGCCATGACATTAAGCGTTACAAAAACAACTGACAAAGCTTCAAGTGGTGGTTATGTCTACCACAAAGTAATTGTTTCAAATGATTCAAGCTCTACAAAAAGTGACGTTACTCTTTACGTAAACGTTGGTGAAAACACATTTTTTGTTGACGCGTTACCCTACCAATCTGGAGGGTGTAGCGGCGCTTGTGGCTACAGTGAAACTGCTAGATGGGAGTTCGGTGACCTAGCGCCAGGCGCTTTTAAAGTAATTACGCTCCCTGTCTACTCTTCTAACCTATCAACTGGCGATGAACGCACCTTAACAGCCAATGTAACCTATTCAGGGCAGTCCAATACGCTCGAAGTGCTAAAACCTTCAACAATTAATAACTCTCCATCTGTCGCTTTGCACGTAGCTGCAAAATCACAAGTTGCTTCCGCAAGTGAGAACGTAGATTTCGAGATTACTTATGGGAATGTGGGTAGTACGGGTATTGCTACTCCTTCTATGGAAGTGAACATTCCTGCGGGAATGAGTTTTGTTTCTGCTTCTCACAACGGAACGGTTTCAAACAATAAAATTGTATGGAACTTGCCTGCATTGAACCCTGATATTGGTAAGAAATATCTATTTACGTTGAAAAAGTCTAACTCATCTTCAAATGGTAAAGTGGATGAAGTGATTGCGCAGTTTTTCAATGCTTCTAATGCGATTGTCACTTCGGAAGAGGCGGTAGTAACAAGTAACTTACCGCAATTAAGCTTAACGGTAAGTGCTAATAATGACTATTGGCAAGAGGGGTCTTACAGTGTAATGCGCTATATTATTAGCAATAACAGCGGTGTGGCTGTGCCCGAGGTAAGCCTTTTTTCCATGGTCGCTCCGGGAACTGCACATACTCTGGCTAGGCCCTCCATAAACGGTGGTTGCAGTGGTGCATGTGACTCGTCTGAGTGGGGCCGGTGGGAATTAGGAACCATTGGTGCTGGCGAGTCGAAAGTAATAACTGTGCCCATTTATAACACCAATGCCGATTCTGGAGAGCCAATTGAAAGCTTAGTTCAAGTGACAACGGGCAGCGGAGACTACTTTCTAGGAACGCGCCCTACGGTTATTCGTGCAAACGAATCAACAGTCGATTTAATTATCTCTCCAAGTAAAGGTATTGTTGCTAACAACGAACCTATTAAGTATCAAATTACTTATGGAAACCAAGCCACTAGTGCTTACACGCCTATGAAGTTGCTTTTTTCTATTCCTGAAGGATTTGATTACGTTTCAAGTAGTGACGGTGGAGCGGTAGTCGGCTCAAACGTAGAGTGGAATTTAGGCACTATCAACCCAGCAGTCGGTGGAACACGGTTCGTAGAAATCAAGCCTTCTTCATCTTTGACCAACGGTCACATCGTTAAAACAGAGGCAATACTTCAAAATGACAACTGGATTCAGCGTTCTACAGACTCTGTTGTAATCAATGGAACGTTAAACCTAGACGTTATTGCCACTATACAAAATGACATGAGCCAAGAAACAGAGTTAACGTTTATAAAAGTGCTAGTTGCTAACAAAGGAGCACTAGACATCAGCGAGCTCAACTTATCTATGATGGTGCCGTCAAGAACAGCCTTTACACTACCTATGCCAGGTATTACAGGCGGTTGTTCAGGGGCTTGCGATTCTGGTGAGTGGGCAAGGTGGACATTCCCTGTAATTGGTGCTGGCGAGTCACGCTTTGTTGTGGTTCCTATCTACTACAATCAAATTACAAAGGGTGAGCCTTTAGAAATCCAGCTTCATGTAGACGATGCTACAAAGTCATATAACCTAACGCTACAACCTACGTTTGTTGCTAAGAGTGATAATGACATGCAGTTATCGCTTGTTTCAGATAAACAGCAAGTCGCTGCGGGCGAGCGTGTACGCTACGAAATGACCTATGGCCAACTAGGTAGCGATGCATACACCGACGTTATGTTGAAGTTACCTATACCAGAAAACCTGACTTTTGTTTCGGGAAGCGACGGTGCATTTATAGAGAACGGTCAACTACAATGGAATTTAGGAACAGTAAACCCTGGTGATGGAGGTATGCACTACGCCTATTTTGACGTGGATACAGAGCTTAGTGAAGGCTCACCTATCACACTAGAAGCTGCGGTTTATAACAGTACTGAACGTGTTCAACGCTCTGCAGATAGCATAGTAATTAAAGAAGACGTGAAACTAACTGTTACAGCGTCACGAGCAAGCACATTACACCAGCAAGATTTTTATAGTTACCAAAAGTTTGTGGTTGCAAACGAAGGCGCTTTGGACATTTCAGATGTGCAGTTACATGTTCAAACTGGCACGCGTTTACACCATTCACGCCCCTCTCCTGGAATTTCAGCGGGCTGCAGTGGGGCGTGTGACTATCATGAAAGGGGGCGCTGGATTTTAGACACCTTAAAAGCAGGCGAGTCTAGAACTATATCTATTCCTTTTTACACAACTAATGCAGTATCGGGTGAACCATTAGACATAATCGCATATGCGACTGAAGCTTCTGGTAACCTACAAGTAGCAGCGAGACAATCTTTGTTAACCTCAGCTGTGCTGCCGTTAGAAATGGTGCTTTCCTCGCAACGAAGTGTAATAAAAGCGAATGATATTCAAAGCTTTCAAGTCAGTTTTGGCAATTCAAGCGCAACCGCATATCCTAATGCACTGTTAAAGGTAACCATTCCTGAAGGATACAGTTACCAAAGTGCCACTGGGGTACATGAAAAGGTAGGCAATGTATTGTACTGGCCCTTAGGTACGATAGAAGCCAGTCATTCAGGTGCGGTAGCTTTTAGCTTGAAAGCGAACTCTGCGTTAACTAATGGCCAAACAATGAAGGTAGAGGCGGAAATAGTTAGCGAGGACGATGCTAATAGTGTTAGCAGAAGTAGTCTCGTTACCGCCGTAAACAATCAAGTGCCTTTCGTGTTAGACGTCGAGAACGTATATACCACGCCGGTAACCAGTGCATCGACAGCTACGGTAAATCTTGACTTAGAAGTCACTAGCCCTACCCAAATTGCAGAAGTCAGAGTTACCTCTAATGCTCCGCAATATAGTACTTATCCGAACAGCACGACTGATGGTGGATGTTCTGGCACCTGCGATGGTGGAGAATGGGGAAGATGGGAGTTAGGAAGCTTAAATAGCGGCGCTATATCACCTTTAAGCTACGTGCTTTCCATGGGTTACAATCTTCCTCCAGGTAAGTTACTTATTGGTAATTATGTGGCTAGTTCTACCTCATCTCCTGTATTAATGCAGGCCATCTCGACAGTAATTCCAACAGGCACTACCGTTGTTACATCTCCTAATCACGATAGTGACGGCGACAACATTCCTGATTGGTGGGAAATTAGATATTTAGGCGCAATGAACTGGCTGCTAAGTGATAGCGACGGGGATGCTGACGGTGACGGCTACACAAATTGGGATGAGTTTAGAAATAACACAGACCCGTCAGATAGCGAAAGTACACCACCGGATAACGATGGAGATTTTATCTCTGACCTACTTGATCCAGATGACGATAATGATGGGGTGAACGATGAGGATGATGCGTTCCCATTCGATCCATCACGTTATAAGCCTACTAAGTTCGACGTAGATGGCGATGGCAATGCAGATCTACTATGGCGCAGTTTCAATAAAGGTTGGAACTTCTTGTGGGCAATGGGTGGCACGCAAATATCAGAAGCAACGCCAATTAATGTTGTCCAGGAATATACATGGACAATGGATGGTCTTGGCGATTATGACGGTGACGGAAAATCAGATATCTTCTGGCGCAACAGCGATACAGGTAAAAACTTTATCTATCTTATGGATGGCGCTGATATTAAAGATCGTTATGTACTTAATTACGTTACCGCTGGTACATGGCAGTTGGTAGGCAATGGTGACTTCAATGCTGACGGTGTTGGCGATGTAATGTGGCGCAATGTTGAACGTGGAGATACGTGGTTCTACCTAATGGAGAACGGGCTTATTGGTGAAAGTAAACCTTCACTTTGGGTCACTGACCTAAACTACGAAGTGGTCGCAACAGGCGATATTGATGGCGACGGTGACGAAGACATTATATGGCGCAGATCTACCACGGGCTTAGTTTATATCTGGTTAATGGAAGACGGCGAAATCTCAAGCCAGTACAGCTTAATTACCGCTAACACAAATTGGCAAATTGCTGGAACAGGGGATATAGATGGTGATGGGACTGCGGATATTATCCTAAGAAACCAAGCAGATGGAAGAAACTGGGTTTACTTAATGAAAGATGGTCAAATAGACACCAGCACGCTTATCAATGAAGTTGCAGATCTTAACTGGCAAATTGGAAACATTGGTGATTATGACGGTGACGGAAAAGCAGACTTAATGTGGAGAAATGAAGTAACTACTCGAAATATCGTTCATTTAATGGATGGTACTACAGTAAAAAGTCGCGGAGTATTAAGGCCAACGGATAATACTTGGCAGGTGGCTAAGTAATACGGCGAAACTTTACTACAAACTTTGTAGGTAAACACAAAAGCCACTTCTAACGGAAGTGGCTTTTTATTTTGTGTACTTGAACTCTATCTTATATGCATAATATTCATTAATATTCTATTAGACACTCGGCTTTACATTCCATAAAAATAAAGCAAAAAAGGAAAGAGAAGTGATCCATAGAATTACCGTAAGCGATGAATTACTGGCCTATTTGAATGAGCATCGCGTTTACTTCACACCATTTGGTAACTGCAAAGTACAAGGAAGGTTTCGGCCTACTGACCAACTCGTATTCCCTTCTAACGGCCGTATTGAGCCTTATAGCAACTATATAAATGGTAGTTTCTTATTTTCTATGGGGTCGTTTTCATTTACGCGAAGTGTGTTTCCAATAAACACAGTCATCGGTCGGTATTGTTCTATAGGAGCAAGAGTATCTGTAATGGGGGTAGACCACCCTATAAGTCGGTTTACAACGGCAAATATCACTTATGACCGTCAGGCTATTACCAACGCACAGTTTTTCAAAGACCATCCCGAAATAGAAAACTTCCAAGTAAATAATCAAGAGCCTAAAAATGCCCTTAGTGCGACTATTGGCAACGATGTGTGGATTGGAGAAGATGTAACAATTGCACGTGGAGTTACCATTGGCGACGGGGCAATATTGGCATCAAAAGCTTTAGTTACGAAAGATGTTCCTCCTTACGCTATCGTAGGGGGCGTCCCCGCTAAAATAATTCGTTTTCGTTTCCCTCAAAATATAATTGATAGGCTTGTTCAACTGAAGTGGTGGAATTACGAAGTTCAAAGTATTCTATCTGCATCTGCCGATATACCCATCGAAGAATTTGTTGAGATGGCCGAAAACGCTGTAGAAAGGGGTAATACGAGGCCTTATGTTCCTAAGGTGGTAGACGAATCTGTATTAGCCCCTTTCATTAAATAAAAAACTTTTTATCTAATATCTATTAACTTATCACAATAAGATGAAGTAGTATTGAACAACGCTACTTCATCCCATGCTGGTGTAGTGATAGGTTTATTATTTTCATAACCACTAAATAAGCCGAAAGGCGTTCTGTTTGTATCTTTGTCAGGGAATGAAACGTGACGATCATTACCCGCTGTCCATATAAAATATGCAGCAGTTATAGCGTTCTCGCACGACAATGCATGATAAAATCCTTTCAAATAAGCAACTCTGTCGGCTTCCGTATACTGAATGCTCTCTGATTCGTTGCTTAACCTAAAACCATACTCATCTATCCATAACGGAAGTTCTGCTTGCTTATAGATAGCTATAAACTCCGCGAGCGCAATTGAGTAATCACGCCAGTTACTAGAAGGCGGAAGGGTGCGGTTGTATAGGTTTACCGGTAAATAACCTAGCTGTGGGAAGTGTTTTTTTACCCATTCAACATAAGCCAAAGCTTGGTCTTTGTGGCGGTAAGTTACCGTATCGAATAAGTAGTTTTGGGAAGCTAAATCTGCATTTTTATGGTTTAAAAAATGGGGTAAGACCTGAAGAAGCCAATCAGCTTGGTATTTTGCGTTAGAAGGTTGAACATCTCCGCCTAGTATAACCATGTCAACATGCTTAATCGGTATGCCAAGTAAAATAGATTCAAAGAATTCTATATCATTATTGGGGTCTGCAAACCATTTAGTACCAGAGAGTACGATTTCAATTTTAAGGCCGGTTGCAGCAACACTTTTAATGAGCTGAGAGAGCACAGCTAAATGTTTCTCAGCTAACTTAGGGTAAATTTCTTCCATCTTAAACCCGCATCTAGGGGCATAAATATGAAAGAAATCTTTGCTAACAAGTAATCGAACCCATTCAAAGCCAGCGGCTTTAATTGCTTTTAGTGAATTGTCAAAACGTTCAGTTACGTCGTTCCGAACGCCTTTACAAGCGTTATCACTATAAAAAAGTTTTTCAGCTACTTGAACAAAATCTTCCTGGTCTCTACCGTTCAAATAGAAAAAGTTAACCCCTTTTGCGGGCTGAGTTACTGAAGGCAGAACATTTACTTCCTTAGACTGAACAGCAAAAGCACACAATAAGAACATGCATAGTGTAAGAGAACAGCGGTTTATTGATTTTTTATAAAAAAGAACGAATATTTTTTTCATATCGCCTCTGTTTAAGCAAACGTAGGGTGTTATACCTGTTGTTTAGTGGTAGTATAAGTTGCATCAATTGATTGATTTTAGCTCGGCCAAAAAGGAATTAGCGATGAAGACATTAAGCGTTATAACAGGTTTTGTTGTAATTGTAGTTTTTTTCGTTTTGTTTTTTGATTTATTTCCAAATGACAGTGTCGAGCAGCCACTGGAAAACAAAGATAATTCCTCGGTTCCGCTAATTGAAAATACCAAAAGCGAAAGCGTCCCGCTAACGCAACAGTCAAATCTCGACGACTTAAATCCCGTAAATAATAATTCTGATGCCGCTAAACTAGGCTTAGAAACCGATCCTGAGCTTATTGCTGAAATAGAGCGCGAGATGCAGTTTTCGGAAGCACCAGAAGGTGACTTGTCTTATATGTCTCCTGAATCTGAAACGCTCCAGTTAGACGAAGAGTTTCCAAGTTTAGCACCAGACCCACAAATGACCATGCCTGGAAATCTCGCTACACAAGATGATATTTCATCAAAAGATATTGGAAAACCGTTAGAAAAAAATACGAAAATGGATGATCTACCGCTTAACTAATTGGTAAGGTACAGGGTTACAAAGTTAGAACGGTTTATATAGTGTTATCAATCAAATTTTTTCAACGAATAAAGTCGTGTGGGTGTAGTAAGGTGGTAGAAAGGTGACAGTGGCATGAAATTAGTTGTTATTGGCAATTGCCAAGCTAGGCCCCTTGCTAACTATATCGAGAAGCTTGTACCAACCATAAGCGTAACAGCTACGCCAATTGTGCATTTATTGAAAGACAGCGATGAGGCGGAATACCGCGACGCGCTAAACGATGCCGATGTTATAGTTACGCAAATGATTTCAGACGCTTACCCATGCAAGTTTATTCGAACCAGTGAAATAAAGCGTTTATATGGCGATAAAACTCATACTATTTTAAACCTTTATTTTAGCGGTTTTACCCCCGATTTGATGTACATTCGCCACCCTGAAGTAACCACACTGAGAGGACCGCTGGGTGAGTACCATAACAAAACTATTTTAGATGGCTGGCTGCTAGGTATAAGTCAACAGCAGGTCGTTGGCTGGCTATCAGATCCTTTTTACAACAAACAAGAATATGGCAAAGAAGATAAAGCGTCTCTTGATGAACTGAAAGCTAGAGATGCAGCCGTAGATATAAAAATTGCAGATTTCATAGAATCGACCCGCAAAGAGTCCAGAACTTTCTTTACATTCAATCACCCTGCTTCTGTTTTGTTGATCGAATATGCAAAACGAATTTGCGAACGCATTGCGGGCGAAAGGGGAAGTGATGACGCTATAAACGCGCAGTTAGAACCTCTAAATCAGCTAATTCCTCTTGTTCCTCCTGGTATACAATGTATCGAAACTGGCAGAAGTGAGTCTAAAGGTACCAGCGTGTTATCAATAAATGGCCCTAATGTAGAGTTAGGTGGAGTGGCAACGTTTACCAATAAAGAGTTAGTCGCCCAGTTTTACGCTATTTATGAACAAAATGCAGAATTTTTAAGATCGAAGTATGACGCCTAATACCATTGTTCAGTACTGGAATACCCCGGAATTACCGAAAGATATTGCAGAATTAGTAGAAACATGGAAGGTTCATAATCCTTCAATGGAACACAAGCTGTTTGGGTATGAAGAAGCCTGTGCGTTTATAGGCCAGCATTACAACAACGATGTACAAAACTTGTTTAAAGTAGCGGCACTCCCTGCCATGCAGTCTGACATATTTCGCGTGGCGTATTGCCTTAAGATGGGCGGATTTTATGTGGATTGCGGTATTAAATGTAAGGCGCCCATACAACCCTTACTGTCTAGCGACTTACTGCTTTTAGTAAGAAAGTGGCATGGCGGTATTATGAACGGTGCTATCGGATGTCGGGCCGGTCATCCAGCACTTGAATGGATTTGGAATCGCATTCTACAAAATTTAAAAGAGCGCAATAGCAATGATGTATGGCGATTAACTGGGCCATTGTCATTTAATCAGATGGTAGATAGTGGTGAGTTTGAAAGTAGCCTGAGCATTGTAGAGCAAGCGAATACCAAACCCTTTTTTGACATCGTTAATGAACTTGAACATAAAAAAAAGCACTGGTCTAAAGAGCAAGAAAAGCAAAGCGTGTTTTCAGATGAAACCGTAAGCGAAGAAACGCATGTTTCGAAAAAAAACGATTCAATACGGGAAAATAAGACATCATTTGCCAACTCAGAAGTTAAATCGTTTACCGCTAAAAACAGTGATAGCGTTTCAAACTGCCAAGTGATTATAAGTGGTGGTTTTGTTAAGGAAAACGTTAGCCGTTTAATTATGAATGTAAGCGGAATTGTGCTTACTTCAGGCGAGGCTAAGCAGTTTCCTATCATATTAAACAAGCGCGGAAATAGAACGGAAGTTGAGTTCTATGGGCCATTGCCTCATCGCCATTTTCCGTTACATCAGTTTGTCATAAGCGGGAATAATGGCGTTACCGACTATATGTTAGTAATGCCTGAAAGCAATGAAAATAACGCTTTTTACAAACTTTCAGCCACCGACCAAGGCGACTTGATAACGATACTAATGCAACTGCATATGGCATTTTCTAAGCAACAGGTTTCGTTTGAAAGCAACGCAACAGAAGCGAATACTGGCGGCATAGAAATGTGGTGCCAAGCTATAGAGAAGCTTATAGCTGGGTTGTCAGAGGTAAAGACAAAAGAAGTTTTAAACAGTGCCTCTTTAATTGCAAACATAAGTATTGCAGTTAAGAAGTTAGCTACTGATGCTAGCACTACATCAAATAACGAATTGGCGCTAAGTGGTGCGGCAAAACTTAAAGGGGCTGCACAACCTGTAGCCTTCACAGTATTTTTTTCGGCAGACAGTACAGTAAGCAAAGTATTGTCTGTTAAGGTAGACAGCCCAGAATTAAGGCCATACACAACAGAATTAGCTCGAGCAATTGCAAACAAATTACACAAAACGGATTGCAAAAACAAAGTACCTCATTATTCGCTAGAGCGTTGGTACTATGCAATACAGAGCTTTGTAAATTAAAGTGGCTGATTACACGGGTTTAAGTTTGCTTTTACTGAGCATAGTTAAGGAATTTTAAGTGGATCAAACGTTAGTTATTGCACCTGATGAAAGCTTGTTCACTTATGCAGGTATTCAGGGTGACGAAAAAGACCAACACAAGCAAATAGGGGCGCTCGCCGAAAGCTTAGATTGGTCTGGAGAGTTGGAAGCGCACAACAGCAATGACGGCTTCATTCAAAACGTAGTTAGTGCGCCAGCACCAAACCTAAGTATTGCCATTAAGTATGCGGGTGAAGATATAGCTAAGGCGAAGGCCATTACAGCATTGTTAATGTCACCAGAAGCTTACGTGGTAGCATTATTTGCAGGAAAACCTGTAAAAAACACGGAATTAACGAACGCGTTAGAAAACTGGAACAATTACTTCAAAGCAGTACAACAACACCAGTATTCAATGGGTGAGCAATTTTCTATCAAGCTACTAAGTAACTCGGCGTTGTCGAAAGAACAGTTGGCATTAACCCAAGCTGTGCGTTGTGCGCTAAAGGGTAGTGCTGAAACAAATGAACTACTGCAGCAGTTTGAAAGTTTTATCGTGGGAGAAACGCCAGAGTCTTGGGTTCAAGTGGCAAGCTTCAGTTTGCAGCAGTTTTACAGCCTTAATAATGCAAAAAATGAAATCGCGAAGAGAGATTCGCTATTAAGTAAGAGTAATAGCGAAAAAGAAGACATTGAAAACGCACTTAAAAAACAGCGCGAAGAAGTAGAATTAAGCAAACAACAAACTCAGCAACTTCAAAGCGAATTAGAAAAAAAATTAGCTGAAGCTAAAAAACACCAAGGTGCTATTGCAGAATTAACACAGCAGAACAACGACATTAGTTCACAGCTAGCGCAAGCTAAAGGCGAAAACAAAGCTCTCGTAGCTGAACATAGTGAGCAAAAAAGTGAAAACGAGCTTTTAGTGCTTCAAACGCAGCAACTGCAAGAAGAGCTAGAGGCGGTTTTTGCTGATGCCGAAAATAGCAAAGTTACAATTGCTGACTTAGAAGTTAAGCATAGCGACATAAGCCGCAAGTTGTCTGAGGCTGATTCTGAAAAGCAAAAACTGGTAAAAGAAAACAAAGCGGACGCAGAAGAAAGTGCGCTATTACAGCTTCAAATTCAACAGCTTCAAGACGAGCTAGAAACAACCTTTTCAAAGCTAACAGAAGTGCAGCAGCAACTGATAAACGCTGAAACAGCGAATGAACAATTAAAAGATGCTGCTAAGGCAAAACAGCCAGACCCTGTGGTGGTTAAATCACTAAATGAAAAACTTCTGGCTGCAGAAGATGAAAACGCGCTATTAGTATTGCAAATAAGCCAATTGCAAGAAGAACTAGAAAGTATTTACGTACAATTCGAAGAACATAAAAATACAAGTGCAGACGTAGTTAAAAAGCTAGAAGCAAAATTATTAAATTCAGAAGAAGATGCGCCGGCATTAAAGAAAGAGTTAGAAAACGCCATGAGTGAACAGGAACTATTACAGTTACAAATAATGCAGCTTCAAGAAGAGCTAGAGTTTTATTTTACTGAATACCAAAAACTAAAGGGTGAGTCAACCGATAATAAAGCCCTTAGTGAGTTTAAGAGCAAAATAGAGGAGCGCTTCCCGCATCTGGTACTGAGTAAAGGCGTAACCTTAACCGGTGGGGCAAACCAAAAAGATTTGCAGCGCATAACGGCTCGTTTCACTCAAGTAGAGCACGCCGATAAACACTGGAATGCGTTTTCTGTAATTGTAAACGACAGAAAAGGCGTGCTAGAAGTTGAGTTTCATGCTCCGGATAAAAAACGTGTTTACCCATTGTCAAAATTTGTTAAAACGGGCAGCAATAAAGTATGCGACTTTTCGCTACTTAGCCCATTTACGGATGCTGGTAAAAGAACGTTGGCAGAATTACCTGCAGAAGACCATTTATTGCTAATAGGCATTATTGAAGAACTACAAACCAAAATTCAGCAAGGTGACGTGCAGCGCACTGAAGCAACCGCAGGTTTAGACGTAGCTCCATGGCCGGAAAAGTTATTAAAACTTTCAAGTGCACTAAAACAGCTAGCGCCCAAGCCATCGCCAAAGCCGCTTAATTTTAAGAAGCTTAGCTTAAAGCAAAATATGGTAGGGGCTACAAACGAGCATTTACTTATTTGTATCGAAAACTTACAAGCAAATGGCATTAGCTACCCTGCGTTCGATATAAAAGTTGGTGCTAAGCAAATAAAAGACAATACATTTACCGAATACGGAAGCCTAGAATTTAGAGAGCTAGCAAACAACCAAGCGCCGCTTGCTACCTGGCCGCCAGAAACTAAAGACAAGTGGGGACTTAAATTAGTACTAGATTTGCCAGCACAGCTTAATGAAGAGCAGCAAAACGCTATAAGTAGCTTAAAAGAAGAGGACCAACTGTTTATTAAAGAGCTGCTTGCAAAGCTTGCAGATAGGCTCCATACACTAGACCGTAAAAAGCTTAAAGTAAACCAGCCCCTTGAAAATTGGCAGAAGTTAATAACAGGTATGGTTGCAAAGTTCTAAAAGAACATTAGGAGGGGCTATGAGTGATTTATTACACATTGTAAAAGGGCTGTCAGCGCAACCAAAGTGTGTGCTAGTGCTTGGCGCGCGAACTGAAGCCACGCTTAATTGGCTGTTTTCTTTAACAGCTTCACGAGTACTATTGGTAGAGCCAGAGCCTACAATGTTTGAAAAAGCCAAAGCGATGCATAATGCTAAAGGCAAGCCTGAAAACGTAACCATACTGCATGGTGTGCCAGCATTTGAGTTGGAGCAGAAAACAGTTTCTTATTTCGCATCAAATGTGCCCGAGTTTTCGTCAACACTTCCTCCAAATGTTATTAAAAGTATACGACCTGCACTGGAATTCACTGAACAGGAAGTTCCGGTAATTAAGCTAAAGCCTTTGCTTCAGCAATTTGATATTTCAGAGAGCCGCCATTGCTTACTTATTTCGCAGCTTAATGGTGGCGAGCAGCAATGCTTGAACAAACAAATAGTAAATGCCTTCACCCAGGTGGTAATTCAAAGTGCATTAAAGCCAATTTTTGGTGAGAGTAAACCAGCAGAAAATCTTAAAAAAGAGCTTACAGAATGCGGGCGGGATTATCTTTTATTAGCCGAATCTATGCCACCATTTTCTAACTTTGTGGCAACCAAAAAAGTAAATGCTGAGCAAGCACTAAACTACTTTAGCCAGAGGCAGCAGCATCGAGAAATTAAGGCAGATCTGGAAAACCGACTGAGTGCCTCTCATGTAGAAGCTAAAAAGGTTACTGAAGAATTACAGCACGCTAAGCAGCAAGTACGAACAGGTGAAAAGCAAGCTGAATTACAGTTGGCTAAGCTTAAAACTCAGTTGACAAAAGCCCAAGAGCAATATGCTAGCGAAAAAGAGGAGTTTCAAAGTCAAATCGTCGAATTTGGCAAAAAGTATGAGGAAACAAGTTCTCAGTTAGCGCAGAAAAGTCAGGGACTATCAGAGCTTACAGATGAGAAGTTAAAATTAAACAGCGAATTAGAACAAATCAGGCAAAGATTTGCCGCTCAAGAAACAGATAGAAACGCTCACAAAGAGCATGCGATGGCAGAAGTAAGTCAACTCAAATCGCAATTAGCGCAAAGCCAAGAGTCACTTACTAAAAAGAAAAAACGCAGCAGGAAGCGCTACAAGAGCAAATATCACAACTAAAAAAAAGATGCTGCCTCTCAGCTAGAGCGGGCAAAACACACTGAAGCAGAATTCACTCAACAAAAAGAAAAACTGGCCGAGCAGTTAGTTAAGCTCAAGCAAGAGTCAGATCAAACAATTGCCGAAAATAGAAACTGGGCTGAGTCACTTCAAAAGCAGTTAGAGCAAGTTAAGAGTGAGATCTCTGAGAAAATTCGCAGCGCTAATCTTGGCCAAAAAATGCTCGCAAAGACGCAGGTCGACCTGGATGATTTACGAAACAAGTATAGCGAAAAGGTTGAGTCTGAAAAAGAGTTGGTCGAACTAGTTAAAGAGCTTCGAGAAAAGTTGACCTTAGCATCTAAATACTACTTCAAACTACAACAAGAGCATCCAGAATTACTTAGCGCCAATACTGATGATAAAGAGGGCCTAAGCTAATGCTTTCCAGTTTTGAATTGTTTAAAAAGCAGCTCGACGATGTTGTAGGGGTCATTGAGAGTTCTGGTCTAACAGAACAAACCAAAGTTAGCTTACCCTCAACAACTAGCGAGTTGGTTGACACACAATCGCTTGTTGCGCGTTGCGAGAGCGCGTGTAAAAAGCATGAGTCTAAAAAACCCGTAATTAGAATCATTCATCATTTAGCTTGCAGCGGTGGTACACTAATTTCTAAGTGCATATCGGCTATGCCGAATGTGTATTTACTCAGTGAGGTGCACCCGTATACTGATTTAGCAATAGGTAAAGACAAACCTAAATATGCGCCATCAGATATTATATCACTGACCAAATATGCGGGTGTGCCGAAGCAAAAGGAGCTTGCAGCTCAATTGTTTAAAAATGCCATTGACGAAGTATACCAGCATGTAACCAAGCAGGGTGGCATATTAGTTCTGCGCGACCACACTCATGCGGATTTTAATACCACAGCGCCTATCCCTGAAAAAAGTGCACTGATAGAACTGCTTGAAGAAGACTATGAGATAAAGTCGGTATTAACTCTGCGAAACCCAATCGACTCATATGCATCGCTAGTAAAAAACGGCTGGGTACACTTTGAACCGCAGAAATTTGATGAGTACTGTAGGCGTTTATTGCTATTAATAGGGCAATTTAAGCTTGAACAAATAGTAAAATACGAAGAGTTCATAAAAGAACCTCAAGAACAAATGCAAGCAATAACACAATTACTAGCTTTGCCATTTAATGAAACCTTTGAAGATCTTTTTGGCATTTTCAAGGTTACAGGTGATAGTGGGCGAAGCGACGACGTTATTAAAGAGCGATCGAGAATTGCGCCTGAATCGATTTTTAAAGAATCCGAAGAATCAGGCTTTTACCAAGAGTTTCTAAAAAGAATCTGAGTTATAAAAAATTATGGAAAAAGATTTAAGTTTTATCGTTATTGGAACACATTGGAATAATCAATTATTGACAAGAACTCTTGATTCAATAATGACGATTAAGCAAACCACTAATTTCAATGTCGAATGTTTACTAGTTGAAGGATTGTCTAGAAACGTTGATGTTAACAAGTTAAGCTTTGAAACTGTAAAAAAACTTCCTTCAGTCGTTACAGATTACCTAGAATACGAAGACTTTAATTATTATGTAGATCATTTCGCTGTAGGTGATTTTCTAAAACGTGTTTTGAGAGTAACCCAAGGTAAATTTGTAATTTTGCTACGTGAAGGCGATGAAATTGGTTCAAGTAAAACATTAGAACCAATAGAGTTTGATAGCCCTATTTACCTTTTTCCACAAATAAACAATCCTGACTTGTTCTCTATGTTTAATAGCACTGTCGAGAGGCAAAATAGCGACGAGCTTATCGCAAAAGAAGTCTTAGCTCTTAACTTTTTATCTTATGATGGTGCGTTTGCAATCAATAAAGAAGTAGCCCTCAAGCACATTAACAAAATCTCGCTGCCAAAGAATGAATGTTTATTTTCAACAATTAACCAGCTTGTATGGTTTCTAAGTTTAACTCAATCTTCTCAGATTAAGCTTTCTCGCTCTATCGCTATTTCACCTGCAACTAACAACTTCGAACAGCATTGGGGCGCTATTCAAATGTTTGAAGTGGAAAACCTCAGCTTTCTAGTCAATGAACAGCGCATCGAAGCCGAAAGCAAGATAATAACGCTAAACTATATTTGTCAAATTCACGAGAAAGTTAAAAAAGCTATCAAAAACTATATGGAGAGCGATAAGCATCCTGCTGAGCGCGAGCTATATTTCTCGCTTAGAGGTTTAATAGAAGAAATAAACGCAATTCGAGTCGACTTTCCCTGCAATAGGCTGAGTGATTTAAGCAAAAAAATTAGAGTAAGTTTGGTTTCATCTCTGTTCAGGGGTCAAAAGTATGTTTATTCCTTCCTGCTAAATTTGCTTGAGTTAGAAAAAGGTGAAGAACATGAGTTGTTAATTGTTTCTCCAGGGTTGAACTTGCTGCAAGATCTCGTACTTACATCTGCAAGTAATAAATTTAAGAAAGTAAACGTTTTTGCATTAAGTAAAGACCCCGGTATATATAACTGCTGGAATTTTGCTATAAAGCAGGCTCAGGGCGAGTATATTTCAAACGCAAATTTGGACGATAGAAGACACAGGAGCCATGTTGCTGAGCTCACCAAGCTGCTGGACGAAACTGCTGCCAAAGTTGCAGGGAGCGGGATTGCAGTTACAGAAGACGCTAATCAACTATATCCGACCGATTACACGGTTACTGATTTGATAGATCACTTTTCCGGCGAAGTTTGGTATTCAGAAGCTGGTGATACACCATTTACCTATAAAAACCTTGATGATTTTTTTGTAATAGAAGATAGTGAGTTAAAACAATGTATGAATTATGCGCACTGCATGCCGATGTGGCGCAAAGAAATACATGAAAGTTTTGACTATTTTGATGAAGAACGATTTGGTACTTATGCAGATTTCGCTTTATGGCTAAAGTTACTAGCAGCGGGCGAAAAATATGTTCATCTCAACAAAAATTTAGGCTTGTACTTAATAGACCCTAATTCTCATAACCGCAGAAATAATAACTCCGAGCAGTGGCTATCAATGGTGAAACCACATTTATCTGAAGGAGTAAAACACGGTGTACCAGAACATGTTGGCAAGGGCGAATTTGAACTATCAATTGAGCATTATAACGGTAAGTTAAATTTTGGTACGCAGTTTGAGAAAAATTATGGCAACCATCGCTCTGGCTGGAGCTATGCAATAGCCGGTTTGGTAAAGTATCACGATGCTAGCGCGCCTGTGTATGTAGATACATTTATCGAGAGAAAGTTTGTATGGGGAGGGGATCATGGTGAAGCATGTAGCAATGAACCTAAACCATACGATAAGCCCTGGATCGGTTTCATTCATGTACCACCGTTTGTACCGTCTTGGTTTCAGTTTGAACAGAGTAATCAGCAAATATTCTCAACAGACATGTGGAAAAAAAGTCTGCCATATTGTAAAGGCTTAATTTGCCTAACGAAATACCATAAGCAGGCCCTTGAAGATTACTTAAAACCCGAATTCCCAATTAGTGTACTAAAACACCCAACAGAGTTTCCTGAAAATTCATTTAGTATCGATAAATATCGAGCAAATACGACCAAACGAATTGTTCAAATTGGCTGGTGGTTAAGAAAACTAAATGCAATTGGTTATATTGACGTAGAAGATCATACACCAACTCTGCTAGGATCTTCAGATTGGTCTAAAAACATCATTCAGTATGCTGAGCGACGCTACTTTGGTTTAGAAGAGCCTATTACGAGTAAAAATGTTGATATTATTGACTTTTTAGACAATGACGAATATGACGAGCTTTTAACTGAGAATATAGTCTTTATCGATTTCTACGATACTTCAGCCAATAACGCAGTTATTGAATGTATAGCAAGGGCTACACCAATTGTGGTTTGTCGGCACCCTGCGGTTGAAGAGTACTTAGGTGAAGATTATCCGCTTTTTTACGATTCACCAAATGAAATTTCGGGTTTAGTTACTGAAAAGCTAGTAATTGCAGCTCACGAGCATATGAAAAATAATCCAATTAAAGAAAAGTTAAATTTGGATTCTTTTGTTGAAGATTTTAGAGAGTGTGAGGTTGTAAAAAATGCAGTTAGCGAATGATAAAAGTAGGTTGCAAAAATTAAGAACAGACAGAGTGAATAACTTAAGAAAGTTGTATTTTAGTAATAATGAGAAAAGCCTGATTACAGAGAAAACTCACTCTAGTCTAACAAAGATAAAGTGGGGTTATTCTAAGTAATGGTCTGTAAAAAAATTACTCTGCATATAGGGTTGTCTAAAACAGGGACAAGCTCTATTCAAAATTACATGCGAGATGATGTGACCAAATTAAATTCGCTTGATATAAACGTATATTTAAGTAGCGACTGGCCTCATGGTTTAGCTAAAGCAATTATTTCGGATGATGAGCAGTTCCTCTATGAATTTAAGAGATTGTTAAAAAAAGAGCAAAAGTCACATGTGATTATTTCTTCTGAATATTTTGAGTTTTTTTCACCTGAAAAAATATCAAAGCTAAAAGAATTTCTACTTGATTACAAAGTGACAGTTGTAGCTTATTTAAAGCGCCAAGATCAAGCAATTGTGAGCATGTACAACGAGGAAGTAAAGAAAGGGGTAACACTTCTCAACTTTAAAAACTATTGCGATGAAAATTGGCAACGGTTCGATTACTCTAACTTACTTAGTAATTGGTCAGAATTTTTTGGTGAGGACAATATCTTGATACGTCCTTTTCAAAAAAGTGTATTTCTTAATGAAAATTTAATAGATGATTTTTTTGGGATAATTGGAGTAAACCTAGAAAGTGATAGCATTCCCCCTAGTGTAAATGTCTCCGTATCTCGGCTAGCCCTAGAATTAACTAGAGTTTTTTATCTAGCTGGTCAGCAAAGGTACGATCATCAGACTGAGTACGCAAAGGCCATTGAACTATCTTATCAGATAGATAGCATATTACTCGAAAAACTAACACCTTCAGAATTAGAAAATAGTTATTTCGATAATCAGGCCGACTTGATTGAATATTACCAGCATTTTGAAAAGTCAAATGCAGAATTAAACACTTACAGCGAAGGGTTTAATAGCTATTTTGAGTTGGTAGACATTGAAATTAAAAAAGGTTTGAATAAAGCGTTGTTATTTAAAGCGCTAGAAGCCGTTGAAGTAGCAGAACTTGTTAGTTTAGCAGTTATTGCCAAAGCTAAAGAAATCATAGCTGAAAGCTATTAAGGTAAGCATATGAGAATTTCCCATAAAAATAAATTTATTTGGATTAGTAAGCCGAAAACGGGGTCGACTTCATTTCGAAATTTATTGGATGAGTTTAGCGATGTTAATTCGACAGATTCTGGCCTATTTCACCACCATATTAAATTGAATGACTTGATGAAAGTCTTTGAAGAAAAAAATGGGATTTCGATAAATACTATTCGATAGTACCCGCAAGAAACCCCTGGAGCTTGTTGATTTCAATATACAACTATTACAAAGTCGATAGTGAAGGAAGGTTTAAAAAAAATGATGGGTATGATCCTAATTCTCCCATGGATTTATATAGCTTTTTAACCAATCAACCTATCAAGAATTGGATTGCGAAGGAACATACTTTGGAGGCATATTCCACTCTAGATAATGGAGTTAATGCAGATCTTGTGTTTGCAGTAGATGTGCCTAGTAGTGTTAAAAATTTTGAACGCAGTGTTAGAGAAAACTTGGGTATAGATATCAACATTAATGAACTCAAAACGTTGAATAAAAGCAAGTCTAACGTTGAGGTTACAGAGATAATAAGAGTGTTTTTGGTGGATGAGATATCTCAATGGGTAGCGCATACATTTAAAAAAGAGATTGAATTATTTGGGTATAAAAACCCTTATAATTAAACGTCGTCTCTCTAAGGTTTTATATTATGAAAAGAAATATCGCTAGTGTGGTTTCCGGTCAAAAATTCGAATGCAATGATATTTCGACAAAAGCGCCTTTACTGTATGAATATTTCTACTTGAGGACGGAGCGTTGTTGCTCCGTTACCAAACTAGGATCTATTTATGACGATCAGCTGATTCAGGAAAGCAGTTATATCAATGGTTACCCTAAAAGATTATCAGAAAGCTCTATTATTGAGAAGGAAGTAATCGATAAAGCAAAGAGTAATGACAAAGGGTTAGAATTAGAAAATGCAGTTGTTATAACGTCACTACATGATAAAAATTACCAACATTTTTTAATTGAAACTTTAAGCCGAATATATGTGGTATTGGAGAGCTTTTATTTAGATTGTCCAATTGTTTTGCTCGACTATCCGCATATTAGAGAGACTGTTGATATTACTTTCCCAAACAATGATTTTATTTTCATAGGTGAAAAGGATGTGATTAATGTGATGGAACAATGTTATTTTCCATCCTTTGTAAGCAAAAATATGTGTGCGCTTTCACAAGCTACGTTTGAAAGTTTGCGCCTATTTATCAAAAACGTAGCAAATAATTCTGATGTTCAAAAATGTGGTAAAAGCCATGTTTATATCGGGAGAAAGCAGAGTGTTCAAAATGCTGGTAACGGACGGTTTTGTATAAATGAAGAACAGCTGCAACTGAGAATTGCTGATTACGGGTATTCTACCGCCTCTTTTGACGGTTTGACGTTGCAAGAAAAATCAAAATTAATAAGTAATGCGCAAATAGTAATATCTCCCGTTGGGGCGAATGTTATGAACCTTATTTTTGCACAGAATGCTGAAAGAATAATTCTGTTTACCCACAATAAAGCGTTTCCAAATCCCAATTGGTTTGTGAAGTTACTAAAAGCTTGCTGCCCCAAGTTAAAGCAAGTGGTTTTATTTGATGGAATCGACATTGTCGATAATGATAAATCAGTCAACGTGCCATATAAAGTAGATGTTCTGGAGCTATCAATTCTATTAAATGGAGGTTGTTAAAAATGAAAAATATTGTCATAGATTTAGACGGCACGTTAACTATCGATTCAGATTCCGCATACGCTGACAAACCAGTGAATGAAGAAGTAAAGAAATCGCTGTTACAGTACAAAAAACAGGGGTTTCAGATAACTATATTAACAGCGAGAAACATGCGGACCTACGAGGGAAATGTTGGCAGGATAAATGTTCATACACTCCCAACAATAATGACATGGCTAGAAAAGCATGGAATTCCTTATGATGAAATTCACGTGGGGAAGCCTTGGTGTGGCTTTGACGGTTTTTATGTAGACGATAAAGCAATTCGTCCATCTGAATTTGCTTCTATGTCATATGGTGAAATTCAAGATTTGCTTGCCAAAGAGAACCCCTACCAAGATGGTGGCAACAAATGATTCTGATCACATCTGGCGCCTATATCAGCCAGGAGTTCGCATCGGAGGTCGGAATTCTTCCTCCGAGTTTCTTACCCGTTTCTAATAAACGTTTGTTTGAACATCAAATAGATTTACTTAGCCAATATGGTCAAGATATCTACATATCTATTCCTGACTCTTATCAAATATTACCGGCGGACCAAGAAAATATCGAATCTCGAGGCGCAAAAATCATCAACGTTCCTGAGAATATCTCTTTGGGCGAGTCGATACTTTATTGCTGGAATGCAACAGGTGTTACTTACGGCAGTTTGTCGGTACTGCACGGTGATACTCTTTTCACGGAGTTGCCCCCAAAAAAAAGTGATAGTGTTACTCTGCACATGAATACTGGCTACTATCAGCGAGCAAGAGTCGATGCAAATCAGCTTTTTGCTGAGCATTTTGAAGATGTTTGGGCAACAGATGATGAGCTTGTTGTTTCTGGTTTTTTCTCATTCCAAAACCCACAGCGTTTTATGCAGGGGATTGTAAAATCTAAAGGGTGTTTTGTTGACGCTTTAGAGCATTACAGTAAGCATGAGGGGCTATCACCATTTACACAAGGGCAGTGGTACGATTTTGGTCACTTGAATAGTTTTTTTCGGTCGCGAACGGAGATGACGACTCAGCGCGCTTTTAACGAAATGAAGATCACGCCACGAGTAGTTGAGAAAGCCAGCAAGAATGTTGACAAAATGGCCGCTGAAGCCAATTGGTTTGAATGTTTGCCTCCCTCAATGTCGATTAATACCCCTAAACTAATTTCTAAATTGACTAAGGGTGAAATTGTCACTGGGTATAGTCTCGAATACTTGTATCTATTGCCATTGAGCGATTTGTTTGTCTTTGGTGAGATTAGTGTTGGAGCTTGGAAACAAATTTTTAGCTCTTCCGCAAATGTGCTTACAGACTTTGCCGATCATTATTCAGATTCAGTCTGCACAACCAATCTGAACAAACTTTATTTGGTTAAGACACTACATCGTTTAGGGGAGTTTGCTAAAAACTCTGGCTTTGATATTCATCGTCCATTAATGGCAAAGGGCTCAGAATTGCCTGCGACTTCGTTACACGACATGGCGCAACAGGCGAGTCATTTTATAAACGCTCCCACTAACTCTGATGTCGGGATTGTACATGGAGATTTTTGTTTTAGTAACATTCTGTATGATAGCCGTGTGCAGTGTATTAAGGTGATTGATCCTCGTGGGATTGACCAAGATGGAAACCTTTCGATTTATGGTGACCGTCGTTATGACTTTGCTAAAATTTACCACTCAGTAGTGGGGTTGTATGATTTTATCATTGCGGGTCGTTATGAGCTTAGTTGTTCTGATGCCAAGGATGTTTTCGATTTTAAGGTACTAACTGGTAGTCATCAAACACAATTAGAAAAGGTGTTTAAAGAGCACTTGTTACAAGATTCAGGTTATTCTGAAGTGGAAATTTTAGCGATCAATGTTCAATTGTTTATTTCAATGCTCCCTCTTCATGCTGATAGACCAGATCGTCAAGAGGCAATGATAGCCAACGCCATTCGGCTATATGGTAAGCTTATGCATTTAACCACAATTTCAAGGTAATATTAGATGATTGTAATCCCTATGGCAGGTTTGTCTAGTCGCTTTAAACGCGCTGGTTTTGATCTGCCCAAGTATATGCTAGAGGCTCAAGGTTATACGCTGTTTGAACATTCAGTGTTGAGTTTTAAACGCTTTTTTGAATCTGAAAAGTTTTTATTCATTTGTTTGGATGTTCACAATACGGTTGAATTTGTGAAAGTTAAATCCGAGAAGCTGGGCATCAAAAAATTTGAAATCGTTTGCCTAAGCCACCCTACTTCTGGGCAGGCTGAAACTGTTGCATTAGGACTAGAAGAATCAGAAATAACAGATGATGAGAGACTTATTATCTTCAACATTGACACGTTTAGACCAGGTTACCAGCTACCTTTAAATTTTGATACCAACAAGGTCGATGGATATTTAGAAACCTTTATTGGAAGCGGGGCTAATTGGAGTAATGTTGTTCCGGAATCGCCAGGAAGTTCCAAAGTATCACTTACCGCTGAAAAGAAAGAGCTATCAGAGTTCTGCTGCACTGGTCTTTATATGTGGAAGAACTTCCGTCTTTTTTTTTCTGAAGCTTTCAATAAAATGAAATGCAAATCTTTGAACGAACTTGATGGTAATGAGTATTACATCGCTCCGATGTACAACTATATAATAGAAACGGGTGGAGATGTCCGGTTTTCAGTTGTGGATCGTTCAGATGTTGTATTTTGTGGAGTGCCTGAAGAATATGAGCAATTTAGATCTTAAAATCACAACACTTATTGCTGGTCTACTTAAGAATATTGAAATGGCCTCAAATGGTTAAATACTTGCCTGAAAATATCAATATGTTTTTTATAAATCGAGAACAGAATTTAAATTTTTAATACCGAAGAAATTAGAATTTTAGAGCGCATATTTGACATTTTTTTGTCTGAACTTATTTGGGAGCAATGACTGGTTGCTAAAATAGGTTGGAGAAATACTTAAAAATTGATTACTAATTGATGTTTTAATTTGCTTCTTCTACGTGGGTTCTAAATAAGTTACAAATACCCTTGTAATCTTTTTTGTGAGGCAAGCTCTATTAAATATATACTAAACACAGTAGTGACTAAAATTATTGTAGGTCAAGTTCCGGTAGAAAAAACGTCACTCTATCAGTTTTCTGACTTTGATGTTAAATTTTTTCAAACGATGCAGCATTTGATTATTATGTCAACTGCTTAGTGCTTAAGCCATGTGGAATCACAAAAGTCGTATTAGTCAGGACATAAAGCCGCTTATAATATCTCAACATAGTGTAATTAAAATGAAAAAAGCATTAATCACCGGTGTAACCGGTCAGGACGGCTCTTATTTAGCCGAGTTTTTATTAGAAAAAGGATACGAAGTACACGGTATTAAGCGTCGTGCTTCACTGTTTAACACTGAACGTGTTGATCATATTTATGAAGATCCACATGTAGAAAATGCAAACTTTATTCTGCATTATGGTGACTTGACGGATTCGTCGAATTTGATCCGTATAATGCAAGAAGTACAGCCAGACGAAGTTTACAACCTTGGAGCACAGTCGCACGTTGCGGTATCTTTTGAAGCACCCGAGTATACTGCAGATGTAGATGCTATGGGTACACTACGTTTGCTAGAAGCCATTCGCTTTTTAGGCCTTGAAAAGAAAACTAAGTTCTACCAAGCGTCTACTTCAGAGCTTTACGGTGAAGTTCAAGAAATTCCACAGAAAGAGACTACGCCATTTCATCCTCGCTCGCCTTACGCAGTAGCAAAAATGTACGCATATTGGATTGCGGTTAACTACCGCGAGTCTTATGGCATTTATGCCTGTAACGGTATTTTGTTTAACCATGAATCACCACGCCGTGGTGAGACATTTGTTACCCGCAAAATTACACGTGGTATCGCTAACATTGCTCAAGGGTTAGAGTCTAAGCTTTACCTCGGTAACATGGATGCACTTCGTGACTGGGGCCATGCAAAAGACTATGTACGTATGCAATGGATGATGTTGCAGCAAGATAAACCTGAAGATTTTGTTATTGCCACAGGCAAGCAAATTTCGGTTCGCGAATTCGTACGTATGTCAGCAAAAGAAGCAGGTATTACTGTTGAATTTACGGGCGAAGGCGTGAAAGAAATTGCTACGGTAACGGCAGTAGATAATGAAACTGCATCAGGTGTGAAAGTGGATGATGTTATTGTAGAGGTAGACCCACGTTACTTCCGCCCTGCAGAAGTAGAAACGCTTCTAGGCGACCCGACTAAGGCAAAAGAAAAGCTGGGATGGGTACCAGAAATTACCGTTGAGGAAATGTGCGCGGAAATGGTTGCACACGACCTTGGTAAAGCGAAGCAGCATGCTCTATTGAAAAAGCATGGCTACGCGGTCGCGGTTGCTAAAGAATAATTATCTGTTTTGTTGAAATTTAAGGGTGATTAAAAAGTCGCCCTTAACATCAACTCATTCTAGTAATAGTGTTTTAGTCCCACATCACTTTTTTATTCAATACCGCCTCATATTCCAGTGGCACGCCACAAAAAATAACATCATTAACATCTATGATTGTGAATTCTACATATTTGTTTTTATCTATGAAATAGTTGTACAACGGCGCCACATAGAGTTCCTCATTAACTAGTCCACTAAGTAGACTTTTAAAGTAATATTCAAAAGCTTCTTTGAAATATGAGTACTTAGCCCAAAAATATAACCCAGTACAGCAATATTGAGAGAGCTCTTTTTTTTCAGCAGTTAGCTTAACTCTATTTTGGTCTTTGTCATCAGGAACTACATTACTCCAGTTTTTTCCAGAGCCAATGTGACGTGGTCAACCAAAATTGACCAACCCAGTTAAGCTACTTTTTTCA